>NZ_JBIVFO010000028.1:0-115743 GCF_044748225.1 Streptomyces sp. NPDC090021
GAGGCGCGACCTGGGCCGCCTGGCCGTGATGTGCAGTCCGCGCCGAGCCGAGGAGACCCTCCTGCGGGGCACCGCCCCACACCCACACACCCCCGCCCCGCGACACCACCGCTCAGGACACCGCCGAGTCCTGCGCAGCAACCCCGCAGGGGCGCCGCCGAGCAACGGCACACCTCCGCCCCGCGACACCGCTGCTCAGGGCATCGCCGAGTCCTGCGCAGCAACCCCGCAGGGGCGCCGCCGAGCAGCCGCACACCTCCGCCCCGCGACACCGCTGCTCAGGGCATCGCCGAGTCCTGCGCAGCAACCCCGCAGGGGCGCCGCCGAGCAACGGCACACCCCTGCCCCGCGACACCGCCGAGCAACCCCGCAGGGGCGTCGGCACCGGGTTCGGGCGAAGCCGGAGCTGGACCGCCGAGCAACCCCGCTGACGGCGGTACCCGCACCGGCCGGGTTGCGGGGGAGCCCGGGGACCGGTTGTGGCACTGGGACCTGCACTACGGGAACGTCCTGGCCGGCGACCCGGGGTTCGATCTGCTGACGGAGGCCGCCGGGCTGGACCGGGAGCGGGCGCGGGGCATGGACGCTGGGCCGGGTGCTGCAGAACTGCCTGTGGGACGTGGAGGACGGCGAAGAGCGGCTGGACGAGGAGCAGTTGGCGGTGGCGGATGTGCTGCTGGGGGTGCCCTCTAGGCTGCGGGGATGATCCGTAGGGCTGAAGTCACCGATGTTCCTGTCGTCTGCGAGATGATCCGCGAGCTCGCCGAGTACGAGAGGGTGCCGCACGAGGCGCGCGCCACCGAGGAGCAGTTGCGGGAGGCGCTGTTCGGGGAGCGGCCGGCGGTGTTCGCGCACGTCGCGGAGACGGAGGACGGGGAGGTCGTCGGATTCGCGGTGTGGTTCCTCTCCTTCTCGACGTGGCGCGGGGTGCACGGGATCCACCTGGAGGACCTGTACGTACGTCCGGGCGTGCGCGGTGGTGGTCATGGCAAGGCGCTGTTGCGGGAGTTGGCGCGTACGTGCGTCGAGCGCGGCTACGAGCGGCTGGAGTGGTCGGTCCTCGACTGGAATTCGCCTGCCATCGACTTCTACCGATCGGTCGGGGCCGTGTCGATGGACGAGTGGACCGTGAACCGTCTGACGGACGACGCGCTCCGTAAGCTGGCCGGGGCGGGGTAGTCGCCGGACGCCCGTCCGCGATCTTCAGGCAGGCGCCGAACGGTGTCCGGTCCGGGCGGCCCCGTGCCGCGTGGGTCTCGTACGGGATGGCGTGGCCCCACGTGGCGTCCCGGACCTGGCACGCGCGGGCCGCGTCGGGCATCCGTCGTCGCCGGAGTCGCCGTGCCCTTGCCGTTCCCCTCCTACCGGCGGACAGGTCCCGAGCAAAACGGAGCGAGGGCGGGCTCCCTGCCCGGCGTCCTGAACCGGTACGCGCCGACGAACGCCTGCTACGAGGCCCTGGGCGCCCGGCCGTGGGGGAGTGGTCGGCGTCGGTCAGGTCGGGGTCAAGGGCCGGACCGGGCTGGTGCCGGTGCTGTCGGCCACGATGGGGGCATGGTGCGAAACGGGCGGCAGCAGTCGGTGAAGGCGGCGCGCAGGCCGGAGCTCAGGCTCCCGGACCTGGCGCCCTGGGAAGGGCGGGAGCTGGAGGCGGACGGGGATTACGACGGGTTGGAGTTCGCGGACCTGGACCTGGCGGGGCAGGAGGGGGCCGGGGCCCGGTTCATGGACTGCGCGGTGCGGCGCTGCGCGCTGGACGAGGCCGGGCTGGCGAAGGCGCGGATCCTGGATTCGGTGCTGGAGGGGGTCCGTGGGGTGGGGACCGACCTGTCGGGGGCGTCACTGCGGGACGTGGAGCTGGTGGACGCCCGCCTGGGCGGGGTGCAGCTGCACGGGGCGGGGCTGGAGCGGGTGGTGGTCCGGGGCGGCAAGATCGATTACCTGAACCTGCGGAAGGCGCGGCTGCGGGACGTGGTCTTCGAGGGGTGCGTGCTGGTGGAGCCGGACTTCGGGGGTGCGGTGCTGGAGCGGGTGGAGTTCCGGGACTGCGCGCTGCGCGGGGTGGACTTCTCGGGGGTGCGGATGGCGGATGTGGACCTGCGGGAGGCCGCCTTGCTGGAGATCGCGCGGGGGGTGGATGCGCTGGCCGGGGCGGTGATCAGTCCGGCGCAGCTGTTCGATCTCGCTCCGGCGCTGGCCCTTCAGCTGGGGGTGCGGGTGGTTCCGTAGGGGGCCGGTGCGGCGCCGTTGCCTCCCGGGGCCGGAGTGTGTGCGGCGTGTGGCGAATGGCCGAGTCCGGGGGTGGTCGGGCGGGCGGGTGCTTAACGTGCTGGCAGACACACCGGTGCACGAGGCCTGTGGAGGTGTCATGTCCCATCGGGGTCGCCGGCTGTGGGGCGCCTGTGCCGGTGCGGTCGCCGTCGCCCTGCTCGTCATGGGGGGTGTTCTCGACACACGGCCGCCGCGGGCGGGGGCCGGGGGCGGTGCGGGGAGCGAGGCCGCGGGGACGGCCGTGGGTGCCTATCTCCACTACGGCTCGCCCGGCGTCGAGCGGATGGCCGAGCTCTCGCGCTGGCTCGGAGGTACCGAGTTGCGCGCCGGGCACACCTATCTGCCCGGCGACACGTGGGCGAACATCGAGGGTGCGCCGGATTCCCTGCGCAGCTGGGCGCGCTGGCGGCGGGAGCGGGCCGATCGGCTGTTCGTCCTGAACGTGCCCATGCAGGAGCGCAACGAGGCCGGTGTGCCCGACGGCCGGGTCGCCGAGTTGATCCGCGCCGGGGCCAGGGGTGCGAACGACGAGCATTTCCGGCGGCTGGCCGGGCGGCTGGTCGACCTCGGGGTGCCGGACACGGTGATCGTGCTGGGGTGGGAGATGAACGGCTTCAACTACACCCACCGCTGCCGTCCCGACCCGGAGAACTGGAGGGCGTACTGGCGGCGCATCGTGGCGGCCATGCGTTCGGTGGAGGGGCAGCGGTTCCGGTTCGACTACGCCCCGAACCGCGGGGGTGACGCGATCGCCTGGACGAGCTGCTATCCCGGTGACGACGTGGTGGACGTCGTCGGCATGGACTCCTACGACCAGGAGCCCGGCCGTACCTTCGACGAGCAGGTCCGCCAGCCCTACGGGCTCCAGCAGCAGGTGGATTTCGCGAAGGCGCACGGCAAGCGGATCTCGTACCCCGAATGGGGGCTGTTCCGGCACGGGGACAATCCGGCGTACGTACGGGGGATGCTGGCCTGGTTCGCCGAGCACCGGCCGCTGTACCACAGCATCACGGACTACTGTCCGCACGGTGTGTGGCAGTGCGCGCAGAACCCGCGCTCCTCGGCGGTGTTCCGGGAGTTCCTGTCGGGCGGACGGCGGACGGCGGACGGCGGGCACCGGACGGCGCTGACCGGCGCCGACCGGTCGCGGTTACGCCGGGACGCGCGGGAAGCGGGCCTGGAGGGTCCAGACGGCCGGGTTGTCGGCGAGGCCGTCGTGCATGTCGATCAGGTCGGCGAGCAGGTCGTGCAGGAAGTCGCGGGCCTCGCGGCGCAGCAGCCGGTGGCTGAAGGTCAGCGGAGCCTCCTCGGCGGGCATCCAGTCGGCCTCGACGTCGACCCAGCCGAAGCGGCGCTCGAAGAGCATGCGGTCCGTGGACTCGGTGAAGTCGAGTTCGGCGTACTGCCGGTTGGCGGAGCGGCTGCCGCGCGGGTCCTGGTCGAGCTGTTCGACGATGTCGCACAGCGCCCAGGCGAAGTCCAGTACGGGCACCCATCCCCAGGCTGTGGACACTTCCCGGTCCGAGGCGGTGTCGGCGAGGTACACGTCCCCGCAGAACAGGTCGTGCCGCAGGGTGTGGACGTCCGCCGAGCGGTAGTCGGTCTGCGGGGGGTCGGGGAAGCGCCGGGAGAGGGAGTAGCCGATGTCGAGCACGTACCCGATGGTGTCACGGGTCCCGCCGGCTCCCCACCCCCGGCGTCGGGACAGGTCAGGAGGGGAGGAGGCGCTGCTCCTTCGCGACGGAGACGGCGCCCGCGCGGGTGTCGACGCCGAGCTTGTCGTAGATACGCCCCAGGTGGGTCTTGACGGTGGCCTCGCTGATGAACAGGGCACGGGCGATGTCACGGTTGCCGAGGCCGCGGGCCAGCTGGCCGAGGATGTCCAGCTCGCGGTCGGTGAGGGTGGGGCGGGCGCCGCGCATGTGGGCCATGACGCGGCTGGCGACGGGTGCCGAGAGGGTGGTGCGGCCCTGGGCGGCCGAGTGGATCGCGGCGAACAGCTCCTCGGGGCGTTCCGCCTTCAGGAGGTAGCCGGTGGCGCCGGCGCCGATCGCCCGGGTGATGTCCGCGTCCGTGTCGTAGGTGGTGAGGACCAGGACGTGCGGGGGCCGGGGGAGCGCGGTGATGCGGCGGGTGGCCTCGACGCCGTCGATGCCCTCGCCGAGCTGGAGGTCCATGAGGACCACGTCGGGGTGCAGTTTGGCGGCCAGGGCGACGGCCTCCTCGCCGCTGCCCGCCTCGCCGAGGACCTCGATGTCGGGTTCGCTGCCGAGGAGGGCGAGGAGTCCGGCGCGGACCACCACGTGGTCGTCGCAGAGCAGGATCGTCGTCATGGAGCGGGCTCCAGGGGGATGGCCGCGGAGAGGACGGTGCCCTCGCCCGGCGTGGATTCGATGGTCAGGGTGCCGCCCAGCTGGTGGACGCGGGCCCGTATCGCCGGGAGGCCGTGGCCGCGCCCGTCGACGTCGGCGCGGGGTTCGGTGAAGCCGTGGCCGTCGTCGGCGACGTCGAGCACCACCTGGTCCCCGAGGAAGCTCAGGGTGAGGGCGGCCGTGCGGGCGCCGGAGTGCTCCCGGACGTTGGCGAGGGCGCCCTGGGCTATGCGCAGCAGGGCGGACTGGACGCGGTCCGCGAGGGGGGTGGGGGCGCCTTCGAGGTGGAAGCGGACCTCGATGCCGGGCCCGGCGTCGAGGGCGCGCAGCGCGTCGGCGAGGCCGGCGCCGTCGGCGAGCTCGGACGGGGCCAGGTCGTGGACCAGCCGCCGGGCTTCGGCGAGGCCGTGTGCGGCGATGTCGGTGGCGGTACGGACGTGGGCGCGGGCGGTGGCCGGGTCGGTGTCCCAGGTGCGGTCGGCGGCCTGGAGGAGCATCTGCTGGCTGGACAGGTTCTGGGCGAGGGTGTCGTGGATCTCCATGGACAGCCGCTGGCGTTCGGCGAGGGTGCCTTCGCGGCGTTCGGTGGCGGCCAGTTCCCGGCGGGTCCGGATCAGGTCGTCGATCAGGGCCCGCTGGGCCCGGGCCTGGCGTTCCATGTGGACGAAGACGGCGGTGGCGAGGGCGGCGACGGCGGGCGGGGCCAGCAGCAGGTTGGGGTCGAAGGACGGGGACAGCTGCATCTGGGCGGTTACGACGAAGGCGGTGAGGAGGGCCACCAGGACGATCGCGGCGCGTGGCGGGAGGGTGCGCAGGGACGTGAAGAAGAGCGGTACGGCGCACCAGGCGAAGCTCGGCGCGAGGACGACGAGGACCACCCAGGTGGTGACGACCAGGCCGAGCCAGAGGAGGCGGCGGCGGGTGGGGGCGGCGCCGAGCACGGGGCCGAGCACGTAGAGCAGGGCCAGGGTGACGCTGAGGGCGATGACCCACGGGGTGCGGGGTTCGCCGGGGTGGCGGAGCAGGAAGCGGGCCACGGAGGCGCCGAGGAGCAGGAAGAAGGCGGTGTGGGCGACCGTCGCGAGGGTTCGTGTGTCGTCGCGCGGCGGTGCGGGGGTCACGGGGTGCTCCTCGGTCGGGGCGTGCGTCCATTGTCGGCCGCCTTTGCCTGCGGCGCGGTTGCCGGGTGCGGCGCCGCCCGGGGGCGCTGCACCCGGGCCCCGCGCCTCAATCGCCGGCGAGGCTGGATTTGCCCGGCCTGGGCCGTAGCGAGGGCGGCGCTGCGGGCATCCGCACAGGCCGATCGTTCCCGCGCCGGTGGCCAAGCGCATCGGCCGATCGGCTGACCCCGGGGTCAGCCGGTGCGGTGGGCGGGGCGAGCCGGTACGGGGACGGGGTGGAGGGGGACCGGGGCACAGGCTTGGAGCAGTGAAGGAGCCGGTCCGCCCGGCCCGGACCGAACGATCCGAAGCCGTCACCGCGGCACCCGTTCTCAGGAGCAGAGATGAAGACCCGCACCCGCGTTCTCACCGGTACCGTCCTGGCCGTCGCCCTGGGCGCCGGAACCTTCGGTGCCGTGAGCGCCAGCGCGAGCCCCGCCGGCACCGCCGCCCAGGCCGTCGCCGTTTCGGGGAAGAAGGACGGCCCGAGCGACAAGAACCTCACCACGACGACCCACCTGACCGTCGACGCCGCCACCCGCGCCGCCCAGGCCGCGCTCCGGGCAGCGGCGGCGGAGAACCAGAAGGTGTCCGTCGCGGTGGTGGACCGCAACGGCAACACCATCGTGACCCTGCGCGGCGACGGCGCGGGCCCGCAGTCCTACGAGTCGGCCGAGCGCAAGGCCTTCACCGCCGTGTCCTGGAACGCGCCGACCTCGGTGCTCGTGGGCCGGCTGGCCCAGGCCCCGAACCTGAAGGACATCCCCGGCACCCTCTTCCTCGGTGGCGGCACCCCGGTCCAGGTGAACGGTGCTCCCGTCGCAGGTATCGGCGTGGCGGGCGCCCCGAGCGGTGACCTGGACGAGAAGTTCGCCAAGGCCGGCGTGGACGCGCTGGGCAAGTAGGACGGGCCCTTTGCCCGCTTAGGATCGGGTGTGTGGAACACCGCGCACTTCCCCGCCTCGCCGCTCCCGCCGTAGCCGCCCTGCTCGCCGTCACCACGGCGTGCACGGGAGGCACGGTGCAGGGGCGGCCGGGTGCGTCGGGGCTGCGCGACCCGTACTTCCCGAAGGCCGGCAACGGCGGCTACCAGGTCGAGCACTACGCGCTGGAGCTGGACTACGACCCGGCCGACGGGGTGCTGCACGGCAGGGCGGTCATCACCGCGCGCGCCGAACAGGGGCTCAGTTCCTTCAACCTCGACCTGAGCGGCCTGCACGTCGAGGGCGTGGACGTCGACGGCGAGGGGGCCCGGTTCAACCGGACCGGCAACGAGCTGACCGTGCGCCCGGCCGACGACGTGAAGAAGGGCCGGGTCTTCCGTACGGAGGTCGTCTACCGCGGCAGGCCGAAGGCCCTCACGGACGCGGACGGCTCCCGGGAGGGCTGGATCACCGGTGAGGCCGGTGCGGTCGGCGTCGGCGAGCCGGTCGGGTCGATGACCTGGTTCCCCGGCAACCACCACCCGAGCGACAAGGCCGCGTACGACATCACGATCAGGGTCCCGCGCGGCTACGAGGCGGTGTCCAACGGGGAGTTGCGCTCGCGTACCGAAGGTGCCGACGGGCGGACGGAGTTCGCGTGGCACAACCCGGAGCCGATGGCCAGCTACCTGGCGACCGCCGTGGTGGGCCCGTACAAGGTGACGACCGGGCGGACGCCTTCGGGGGTGGCCGTCTACAACGCGGTGTCGCCCGAGGAGGCGGCCGCGAGCGAGCGGACGCTGGCGCGGCTGCCGGAGATGGTGGAGTGGGGCATCGGCCGGTTCGGCCCCTACCCGTTCGGTACGGCGGGTGCGGTCGTGCTGCCCTCCGGGACGCTCGCCTACGCGCTGGAGACGCAGACCAAGCCGGTGTATCCGGGTGCGCCCGGGGACGAGTCGCTGGTGCTGCACGAGCTGGCCCACCAGTGGTTCGGCAATTCGGTGTCGCCGAAGAGCTGGAAGGACATGTGGCTCAACGAGGGCTTCGCGACCTACGCCGAGTGGCTGTGGGACGAGGACCACGGCGGGCCGACGGCGCAGGAGCACTTCGACGCGCTGCTGGCCGGTGACACGGACGTCGACGAGGCCGCCGACTCCGGGTGGGAGGCCTTCCCGCCGGCCGATCCGCCCGGGCCGGAGGACATCTCCGCGAGCCCGGTGTACCAGCGCGGCGCGATGGTCCTGCAGCGGATCCGGCAGGAGGTCGGCGACGAGAGGTTCTTCGCCCTGCTGCGCGGCTGGGCGGCCGACCACCGGCACGGGAACGCGAGTACGGCCGACTTCACCGCCTACGCGCGGGAGCGGACGGGCCACGACCTGAAGAAGGTCTGGGACGTCTGGCTGTACGGGACGGCCCGCCCGAAGTAGGCCCCGTGGCGGCCCGGGCCCTGCTACGCGGGGCCGAGTGGTTTGCGCAGCACTGTGCAGTCGCGGCCCATGCCGAGGTCCTTGGCGCGGCGCATCTCGGAGTACCCCTGGGACCGCCAGAAGGCCAGGCCCTCGGGGTTGTTGTCCAGTACGGCGATCTGCACCCCGGTGCGTCCGGCGGCGCGGAAGCGGTCCTCGACCAGGGTGGCCACGGCGCGGCCGTGTCCCTCGCGGTGTGCGGTGGCGTCGATGAGCAGCAGGCCGATCCAGGGGTCGTCGTCGCCGGGGGCCGCGGCCGGGTTGTGGGCGAGGGTGGCGGCGAGGCCGACGAGGCGGCCGGCGCTGCGGGCGAGGAGGATCTCCGCGCCGTCGTGGGCGAGTTCGTCGGCGAGGGCGACCGCGACCTGTTCGACCGTGATGCGGTTCGGGTCGGGGAAGTCGCCGCTGAGTTCGAAGAAGGCGTGGTTGGTCGAGTAGAGGGCGGCGATCTCGGTCAGGACCGGCCCGGGGAGGGCGCCGTCCACGGGGACCAGCGGTTGGAGGATCACCTGCGGAACGGTAGCGAAGCCCCCTCCCCGGACGGCCGGGAGGGGGCTTCGCCCGCTTCGGGGTCCGTCAGCGGCAGCTGCGGACCCGGCGGTCTCAGACGTTGACGCCGAAGTCCTGGGCGATGCCGGTGAGGCCGGAGGCGTAGCCCTGGCCGACCGCGCGGAACTTCCACTCCGTGCCGTTGCGGTAGAGCTCGCCGAAGACCATGGCGGTCTCGGTCGCCGCGTCCTCGGAGAGGTCGTAGCGGGCGATCTCGGCGCCGCCGGCCTGGTTCACGACGCGGATGTAGGCGTTGCGGACCTGGCCGAAGTTCTGGCTGCGGCTCTCGGCGTCGTAGATGGAGACCGGGAAGACGATCTTGTCCACGTCGGCGGGCAGGCCGGCGAGGTTGACGTTGATGGCCTCGTCGTCGCCCGCGCCCTCGCCGGTGCGGTTGTCACCGGTGTGGACGATGGTCTGGTCCGGGGTGGACTTGTTGTTGAAGAAGACGAAGTGGCCGTCGGAGACGACCTTGCCCGTGGCGTTGACCGCGATGGCCGAGGCGTCGAGGTCGAAGTCGACACCGGTCGTCGTACGGACGTCCCAGCCGAGACCGACCGTGACGGCAGCGAGGCCAGGGGCCTCCTTCGTGAGCGAGACGTTGCCGCCCTTGGACAGGCTGACAGCCATGGGAATGTCCCTTTCCTCATCCGACATGCACGTACAGGCGGTCAAAGTACCGCTGTCCTCTCTAACGCGACGAGAGGCCGGTCGGGTTCCCGGTGTGAATTCCGGGTGACGGCAAATGCGGGTGACGCGGGCCGGGCGGGCGCGGATCATAGGGGGCATGCCTGGTCCCTATGTCATCCGCGGTTCGGTCGTGCTCCCCGAGGGGGAGCTGTCCTGGCGTTTCTCGCGGTCCTCCGGGCCCGGCGGGCAGCACGTGAACACCTCGGACTCGCGCGTGGAGCTGCTGTTCGACCTGGCGGCGACCAAGGCGCTGCCCGAGGTCTGGAAGGAGCGGGCGCTGGAGCGGCTCGCGGGCCGGCTGGTGGGCGGGGTGGTGACCGTACGGGCCTCCGAGCACCGCTCGCAGCTGCGCAACCGGGAGATGGCGCTGGTCCGGCTGGCCTCGCTGCTGGCCGAGGCGACGGCGCCGCCGCCCAGGCAGCGCCGGCCGACGAAGATCCCGCGGGGGATCAACGAGCGGCGGCTGCGTGAGAAGAAGGCGCGGGCCGAGACCAAGCGGGGCCGGACCGGCCGCGACTGGTAGCCGAGCCGAGCCGGCCCGAGCCGGCCCGAGCCGAGTCGAGTCGAGCCGGCCCGGGCCGACGTGAGCCGACCAGACGCGCGCCGGCCCGCCCCCGAGCCGACCTGACGCGAGTTGAGCCGCCCCGACCCGACCCGACCCGACGCGAGCCGAGCCGGGCCGGCCGA
Source organism: Streptomyces sp. NPDC090021 (assembly GCF_044748225.1). Lineage (NCBI taxonomy): Bacteria > Bacillati > Actinomycetota > Actinomycetes > Kitasatosporales > Streptomycetaceae > Streptomyces > Streptomyces sp. NPDC090021. The sequence continues at coordinate 10,119 of NZ_JBIVFO010000028.1, forward strand.
GTCGAGCCGGCCGGGCCGAGCCGACGCGAGCCTGGCCTGGCCGGGGCTCCCGGGGCCGGGATCCGGACCGGATCAGCTCAGGTGGCGGTAGCGTCCGCGGAAGTACGTCAGCGGCGAGGAGTCCGGGGACGGCAGGGAGGCTGTCAGGACCCGGCCGATCACCAGGGTGTGGTCGCCGGCCTCGACGCGGTTCTCCGTACGGCATTCCAGGGTGGCGAGGGCGCCGCTCAGCAGCGGCGCGCCGGAGGCCTCGCCGCGTACGTGGGGGAGGTCGGCGAAGAGCAGCCGGTCGCTGATGCGGCCCTTCATGGCGAAGCGGCCGGCGATCTGGAGCTGGTGGTCGGCGAGGACGGACACCGCCCACAGCGGCTGCTGCGCCAGCAGGTCGTCCATGCGGGAGCCCTCGCGCAGGCTCACCAGCACCAGGGGCGGGTCGAGGGACACCGACAGGAAGGCGGTCGCCGTCATGCCGACGTCCTCGCCGCGCGGCCCGTCGGCCGCCAGTGGGGGCTCGTGCGCGGTGATCAGGCACACGCCCGCGGCCAGCCGGGACATCGCGGCGCGGAACTCGTCATTGCTCACCCCCTCAGCATGGGGGCTCGCGTCGGGCGGGGCGGGTACGGGGGTCGTCTTCAGCACGCTGAAACGCTAATCTCGCCCTCCCGTACGGCACATCGGGCCCTGGTCCGAGTCGCGCCCCCGCCCCTCGGCCTAGGCCCGGGCGTATCGTTTGCTCACGAGAATGAGGGGGAGCGCTCCCAGTCCGAACCGTCCCAGCACGCACCGTTATTCATCTCATGTGACTTGAGTCACAGAGGGCAAGATTTGTTGACCCTGTGTACCTGCCGCACAGCTCACTGTGATTCAGTGGACGGGACACCGCAACGAAACGCCGATGACAAACCTGGAGTTGCTGTCGAGGTCTCGGGGAGAGCGAGCAATGGAGACCGAGTCGGAGCCGTACGTCCGTCTTGCGACCCTGCGGCAGCTGCACCGGGTGGTGGCCGATCTCAACACGGCCCGCAGCCTGGCGGACACTCTGCAGACCGTCGTGGACGGCATCGTCGTGGGCCTCGGCTATGAGCTCGCCTGTGTCAACCTCGTTCGCCCCGACGGGGATCTCGTCGTCGCCGCCTTCGCCGGCGACCCCGCCGCCGAGGCCCTGATCACCGGTCGCGTCGGCTCCCGCGCCTCCTGGGAACGCCGTCTGACGATGGGTGAGTGCTGGGACGGGCTCCGCTTCATCCCGCACACCGAGGGCTGGGTCCTCCTGGAGGACGACGTCCCCCAGTGGCACACCGACGGCCCCGATCCGCGCTTCGAGGACGAGTGGCATCCCGAGGACCGGCTCTACGCCCCCATGTATGCGTCCGGCGGGGAACTTCTGGGTGTCATTTCGGTGGACAGACCGCGCAACGGCCGCCGGCCCGGCGCCTGGGGCCGCGAAGCGCTCCAGATGTACGCCTTCCAGGCGGCGATTGCGATCAGCAATGCGAGGCTCCGCGCGAACATGCAGCGCGCCCTGGTCCGGCTGGAACGCGAGCAGCAGGCGCTCCGCGCCAGTGAAGAGTCGTTCCGTCAGGCCTTCGAGTACGCGCCCAGCGGCATGGCCATCGCCGAGATGGGCGGCGACCAGCACGGCCGGCTGCTGCGCACCAACGACGCGCTGTGCCGGCTCCTCGGCCGCCCCGCCTCCGTGCTGCGCCGCTACTCCTTCTCCGACCTGGTCCACCCCGAGGACATCGGCACCCTGCTGCGCACGTCCGCCGAGGGCGGCCGGGCCGAGCTGCGCCTGGGCCGCCGGGACGGCACGTACGTATGGGTCTCGCTGCGCAACTCCGTCGTGGCCGACGCCGCCGACGGGCCCCGCTTCCTGCTCACGCACGTCGAGGACATCGAGGAGCGCAAGCGCCACGAGCTCCAGCTCGCGCACCGGGCCAGCCACGACTCGCTGACCGGCCTGCCCAACAGCGCCGAGCTGCGGGCCCGGCTCGGGGCGCGGCTGTGCCGCAGGCCGCAGTCCGCACGGGCCACCGCGATCGAGGCCCTGGACGCGGCCTACGAGGGGCGCGAGGCGCACGGCGGGCACGACGGCCACGAGGTGCGGGCGGAGGTGGGCGGCGGGGGAGAGCACGGCTTCCAGCCCGACGGCCCCGACCGGTACCCGGGGGGTGACCCCTTCGACTTCCCCGGGGCGCCGACCGCCCCGACGGACGGACCGTACGACCACCACGTGCACACGGTGGCGCCCGCGACCGACGTCGACGACGGCACGAAGGGGCTCGCGGTGCTCTTCTGCGACCTCGACGGCTTCAAGTCGATCAACGACCGGTTCGGGCACCACACGGGCGACGCGGTCCTGATCGAGGTCGCCCGACGGCTGACGACGGGTGTCAGGGACGGCGACACCGTCGCCCGGCTGGGTGGTGACGAATTCGTCGTGCTGGCGGACGGGCTCGGTGCCGCGGACGCCGCGGACCTCGCCGTCCGGCTGCGCAACGCGATCATCCCGCCGATCCGCGTGGACGGCCGCGCGGTGCGCGTCGGCGCCAGTTTCGGCATCGGCTGGGCCAGCTGCGGCATGTCGGCCGACGAGGTGCTGCGCTCGGCCGACCAGCGGATGTACATCGAGAAGAGGTCCCGCTCCAAGGCGCACCGCAGGGCCGGCTGAGGCGGTCCGCCGCCCGTGGGTGCACCTGTTCGGGGTAGGCTCCCGGGGGTCGAAAGGAGTGACCTGCGATGACGACGCCCGCGAACAACGGCCCGCACGGTGGGGCGAACAAGCCCGAGGACGATGATCCGTTCGGCTACCTCTACGAGGACGGCCAGGCGGCCGGGGCCACCCCGCCCACCTCGGGCGGCGGGTACGGCTACCCCGGCGCGTCGGCGGGCGGTCACCACGGTTCCCAGCCCGGCGTCCCCCGCACCTCGCACCACCAGGTGCGGACGGTCGGCGAGCGCAGGAACGGCGGCCAGCGCGGTCCCGTCCCCCAGCAGCACCCCGGCTACCAGGCCCAGTACCAGGCGCCCGAGGCGCTGCAGGCGGGCGGCTACGGCGTTCCGCAGCAGCCCCACTCCCCGCAGCACCAGACCCAGACGATCGGGCAGCCGGGCGGGCACGGCGGCCACGGCGGCGGCTCCTCCAGCCGTCGCGGCCTGCTGATCGCGGCCGTCGCGGTGGTCGGCGCGGTCGTCATCGGCATCGGCGCGGCCCTCGCGTTCGGCGACAAGGACAAGCCCGAGGACAAGGGCAGCGACACGGCGAGCGGCGGCCAGCAGTCGGCGGCCCCGCAGGACCCCGGCAGCAGCCCCACCCCGAGCGCCAAGCCCTCGCAGGCCCAGCTGCCGAAGGGTGAGGCGGCCGGTGCGGGCATGGTGCTGACCGGCGGTGCGAAGCTGGACAGCGTGGTGCCCGGTGCGAAGAGTTCGGGCGGTCAGTACGTCGGCGGCTTCAACCAGACCGGTGCGGCGCTCACCTGGACGGTGGAGGTTCCGGAGGCGGGCGACTACACGCTGTTCGTCAACTACGGCGTCCCCGGCAAGGACGGCAAGGCGACCCTCACGGTCAACGGGCAGACCCCGACCCAGGGGCTGAACCTGGCCAACTTCGCCAAGGCGGCCGACGGCGCCTGGGACAAGGGCTGGACGCGCACCTACGCGTGGATCACCCTCAAGAAGGGCTCGAACGCGATGAAGATCTCGTGCGAGCCCGGCAACCAGTGCGACGTGATCTTCGATCAGCTGGAGCTGGCCTCGGGCCACACCAGGCGCTGACCGCGACCCGCTGAACGCATTCTGGCCCTGCCGCACGTGCGGCAGGGCCAGAATGCGTTCAGGGCAGGTGGTCGTCAGCCGCAGTGGACCCAGCCGGTGGTCTCGCTGTGCGTACCCGGCAAGCCGGTGGAGCCGTTCCAGTAGCAGGATGTTGTGTGCGTGACACTTTGACGGACGTTCGGCCCGTGCCGGGATGCGTCAGTTGTCGCCGGTGACGCGCACGGTCTGCCGCAGTTCCTCGTAGACGGCGGGGTCGAACTCTCCCGCCACGGGGGCCAGGACCGTGGCCGCCGAGAGGGCGACCGCGCGGGTGAGGCGCTCCGGCCAGTCCAGGCCCTCCGCCAGGGCGGACAGCAGGCCGGCGACGACGGAGTCGCCGGCTCCGGTGGGGTTGCCGGACAGCGGGCGCGGCGGGGCCGCCTGCCAGGTGCCCTCGGCGGTGGCGGCCAGCAGGCCGGCCGGGCCGAGCGAGGTGACCACCGCGTGCGCGCCGCGGCGGCGGGCGTCGCGGCTCGCGGGCAGCGGGTCGCGGGAGCCGGTCAGCTCGGCCAGTTCGGCGGCGTTCGGCTTGATGATCTCGGGGCGGGCCGCGACTCCCCGGCGCAGGGCCTCGCCGCTGGTGTCCAGCAGGACGGGGACCCCGGCCGCGCGGGCCGCCCGTACGAGCACGGCGTACGCGCCCACGGGCACGCCCGGCGGGAGGCTGCCGCACAGGGCCACCGCCCGCGCTCCGGCGACCAGCTCCTCGTAGTGCGCGAGGAACCGCGACCACTCCGCGGGCGTGATGAGCGGCCCCGGCTCGTTGAACTGCGTGGTGTCGCCGGAGGCTTCGTCGACGACGGCCAGGGTGCGGCGCGAGGGGCCCTCGCAGGGGAGCAGGGCGTCCACCACTGCGGGGCACGTCGCCAGCTGCCGGCGCACGACGGAGCCGACCGGGCCGCCGGCGAAGCCCGTCGCCGTCACCTTGTGCCCGAGCGCGGTCAGCACGCGGGCGACGTTGAGTCCCTTGCCGCCGGGGCGTTCGGTGACGGCGGTGACCCGGTGCGAGGCGTGCGGAAGCAGCCGCGGCACGCGGTAGGTGACGTCGAGTGCGGTGTTGAGCGTCACGGTCAGGATCATGGGCACCCCCGGGTCTGTTGCTGCCGGGATCATGCCAAAAGCGAGGCGGTCGGCCCAGTCCTACGGGCCGAGCGCCTCGGCTGCGCCAGCCGCATGGCCGTCAGAGCGCCCTCGGACGGCCGGTCAGAGCCGCCCTCGGACGGCCGGGCTGACGATCCATTCGCCGCGCCGCATGACGCCCTTGAGGTCGAAGGCGGCGTCCAGGACGACGAGGTCCGCGTACTTGCCGGGTTCCAGCGAGCCGACCTCGTCGTACAGGCCGAGCAGCTTGGCCGGGTTGGCGGAGATCGCCTGGACCACGGACTCCACCGGCAGCTTGTCGAGGGTCACCGAGCGTTTGAAGGCGGTGTCCAGGGTGAGCGTGGAGCCGGCGATGGAGCCGCCTTCGACGAGGCGCGCCACACCGCCCTTGACCTCGACCTCCAGCGGTCCGAGGTGGTAGGTCCCGTCGCCGAAACCGGCCGCGTCCATGGCGTCGGTGATCAGCGCCACACGGTGCGCGCCCGCGTGGTGGAAGGCCAGTTCGAGGGCCGCGGGGTGCAGGTGCGTGCCGTCGTTGATGAGCTCGACCGTGATCCGCTCGTCCTCCAGGAGGGCGGCGATCGGGCCGGGTTCGCGGTGCGCGAGGGCGGGCATCGCGTTGAAGAGGTGGGTGGCGACGGTCGCGCCCGCGTCGATCGCGGCGCGCGTCTGCTCGTAACTGGCGTCGGTGTGCCCGATCGCGGCGATCACCCCGTGTTCGGCCAGCAGCCGTACGGAGTCCAGGCCGCCGGGGAGTTCGGTGGCCAGGGTGACCATGCGGGCGGCGCCGTGGGCCGCGTCGACCAGCTTGCGGACCTCGGCCGGGTCGGGGTCGCGGAGCAGGTCCTCCTTGTGGGCGCCCTTGCGGCAGGGGCTGATGAACGGCCCCTCGAAGTGGATGCCGGCGATCTCGCCCGCCTGCGTCAGCTCGGCCAGCAGCCCGGCCCGCCGGGCGAGTTCGTCGAGGTCCCCGGTGACGGTGGAGGCGACCAGGGTGGTGGTGCCGTGCGCGCGGTGGGTGCGCACGCCCTGGAGCACGTCCTCGGCGGTGCCGGAGGTGAACGAGGCGCCGCCGCCGCCGTGGTTGTGCATGTCGACGAAGCCGGGGACGATCCAGTGCCCGGTCAGGTCGACGGTCTCCGCGCCCTCGCGGGCGCTCCCGGCGATGCGGTCGCCCTCGACGATGACCCGGCCGCCCGCCACGGTTCCGGTGGGCAGCACCACCCTGGCGCCGGAGAGAACAGTGCCGTGTGCGCTTCCGGACATCAGGCCGGTACCTCCGTGGCGAGTAGGTCCCAGGCGAGCAGCCCTGCGCCCAGGCAGCCGGCGGTGTCCCCGAGGGCCGCCGGCACGATGTGGGGGAGCCGCTGGAACGTCACGCGCTCCTCCACGGCCTTCCGTAGTGGTGTGAACAAGGTTTCTCCGGCCTCGGCGAGCCCGCCACCGATGATCAGCGTGCGCGGGTCCAGCAGGGTGATCGCGGTGACCAGCCCGTCGGCGAGGGCTCCGACGGCGGCCAGCCAGACCTCGCGGGCGCGCACGTCACCGGATTCCACGGCCTTGGCGCAGTCGGCGGCGTCGGCCTCCGGGTCGCCGGAGGCCGACGCCCAGGCGCGGCTGACGGCGGCGGCGGAGGCGAGGGTCTCCAGGCAGCCACGCTGGCCGCAGCCGCAGTCGGGGCCGCCGGGGCGCACCACGATGTGTCCGATCTCGCCCGCGTACCCGTGTGCGCCCGCCTCGATGCGGCCGGCGATGCCGATGGCGCCGGCGATGCCGGTGCCGAGCGGGACGAAGAGGAAGCGGTCGGCGCCCCGGCCGGCGCCGATGCGTCCTTCGGCGAGTCCGCCCGTGCGCACGTCGTGGCCGAGGGCCACGGGGACGCCGCCGAGGCGCCCGCTGAGGAGCGCGCGCAGCGGTACGTCGCGCCAGCCGAGGTTCGCCGCGTAGACGGCGGTGCCGTGCTCGGCGTCGACGATGCCCGGGACGGCGACCCCGGCGGCCGAGGCGGGCCGTCCGAAGTGTTCCCTGCCGGTGTCGAGGAGCTCGGCGGCGAAGTCCTGGATCGTCTCGACGACGGCGTCCGGGCCCCGCTCGCGGCCGGTGGCGCGGCGCGCTTCGTGCAGCAGGGTGCCGTCCTCGGCGATGAGGGCGGCCTTCATCCCGGTGCCGCCCACATCGAGGGCGATGACGTGTTTCACGGGTTTCACAGAGACAGTCTCGCGTGCTCGGGGGCGAAAGGTCTAGTCCAATGAGGGGGATTGTTGAGTGACCATACAAATCGGGCGCCCTGGTGGGGAGCCGGATGTGGACGAGCCGCCAAAGTGGTGTAGACCTTACGTGGATCGTACGTACAACAAGGGGTGGATCGATACCTGTGAAGGGCCGTTACCAGAGCCTGGCCGTGTCCGGTGCCGCGCTGTGCCTGACCGCGGTGACGCTGACGGGCTGCGGAGCCGTCGGTGGACTCACCGGAGACAACGAGGTGACCCTGCGGGTCGTGGCGGCCGACTACGGGGACAATCCGCAGAACTCCTCGGCGGCCTACTGGAAGGGCCTCGCCGACGGCTTCGAGAAGGACCACCCCGGCATCAAGGTCGAGGTCAGCGTCTACTCGTGGTCCGAGGTCGACGCCAAGGTCGCCGGGATGGTCAAGGCCGGCAAGGCCCCCGACATCGCCCAGATCGGCGCGTACGCCGACTACGCGGCCGCCGGAAAGCTGTACTCCACGGCCGAACTGCTCTCGGTGAAGACCGAGGCCGACTTCCTCGCCCCCCTCGCCGACGCCGGCAAGGTCAAGCAGACCCAGTACGGCATGCCCTTCGTCTCCAGCACCCGGCTGCTCTTCTACAACGAGAAGCTGCTGGCGGACGCGGGCGTGATCGCCAAGGACGCCAAGGGGTGGCAGCCCAAGAGCTGGGCGGACCTGGAAGCCGCGGCGAAGAAGCTCAAGGGCGCGGGCGTGCCCACCCCCTTCGCGCTGCCGCTGGGCCGCGAGGAGGCGCAGGCCGAGACGATGATGTGGATGCTCGCGGGCGGCGGTGGCTACACCGACAACGAGGAGGGCTACGCCATCGACTCCGCCGACAACATCAAGTCGCTGGAGTTCCTGCGCGACAAGATGGTCGGCCAGGGGCTCACCGGGCCGGTCGAGCCGGGCAAGCTGGACCGCCAGGCCGCCTTCGAGGCCTTCGCCAAGGGCGAGGTCGGCATGCTCAACGGGCACCCGACGCTGATGAAGCAGGCCGAGGCCAAGGGCGTGAAGTACGGCATGGTGCCGCTGCCCACGTCCGACGGCTCCCCGCAGCCGGCGATGGGCGTCGCGGACTGGGTCATGGCCTTCAAGAACGGCCACCGCGCCGAGTCCGGCAAGTTCCTCGACTACCTCTACCAGCCGAACAACGTGACGGCCTTCACCGAGAAGTACGACCTGCTGCCCGCCACCACCAGCGGTTACCAGGCCAAGCAGGGCACCACCAGCGGTTCGGCCGTCCAGCTGAAGCCCTTCCTGGCGGCGCTGCCCGGCTCGCGGCTCTACCCCGCCGGCAAGAAGTCCTGGGCCGGCGTCAGCGAGGACATCAAGCAGAACATCGGCAAGGCCGTCCAGCCCGGCGGGCAGCCCGCCAAGGTACTGGAGGAGATCGCCACGGCGGCGCGCGCGGCGGACAAGAGCTGACAGCGGCGGACGCGGGCCGACAGCGGCGGACACGGGCCGACGCGGCCCGGCACGGGCGACGCCGCCGTCTGTCGGACGGCGGCGTTAATCTGGCGGTATGACGGACGAGGGGCAGCTGACGGCCACGGAGGCCGCGGTGCTCGCGTACGAGGGACGCACCTGGCCCGGGCCCGGAGCCAAGGAACGGGCCATACGGGAAGGACTGGGGATGACCCCCGTCCGCTACTACCAGCTGCTCAACGCCCTCATGGACGACCCGCGCGCGCTGGCCCACGCCCCCGGCACCGTCAACCGGCTGCGAAGGATCCGCGAAGCCCAGCGGGCCCGGCGATAGCCGTAGCCGTCGCCCCGCCGGGCCGTTAGGGTCGTGCGTATGGGGAGCCATCCGCACGACCTGCCGATGCCCGTCACCGCAGCCGGACGCGAGGGACTCGACGCCCTGCTCCGCGCACCCCGCCGGTCCGTGGTCGCCCTGGACTTCGACGGCACCCTCGCCGACATCGTCCCGGACCCGGACCAGGCCCGGGCACATCCCGAAGCCGTTCCCGCGCTCTCGGCCCTCGCCCCCGAGGTGGACTCGGTGGCCGTCGTCACCGGACGGCCGGCGGGTGTCGCCGTCCGCTACGGCGGTTTCGCCGGGGTCCCGGGACTGGAACACCTCGTCGTCCTCGGCCACTACGGAGCCGAACGCTGGGACGCCGTGACCGGCATGGTCCACGCCCCCGCCGAGCACCCCGGGGTGGCGGCCGTACGGGCCGAGCTGCCCGGGTTCCTGGACTCGATCGGGGCCTGGCACGGCACCTGGATCGAGGAGAAGGGCCGCGCGCTCGCCGTCCACACCCGGCGGGCCGAGGACCCGGCGGCGGCCTTCGCGGCGCTGCGGGAACCCCTGACGGACCTGGCCGCCCGGCACGGGCTGATGGTCGAGCCGGGGCGGGCCGTGCTGGAGCTGCGGCCCCCGGGCATGGACAAGGGCGTGGCCCTGACGGAATTCCTGGCGGAGCGGGACGCGGAGACGGTGCTCTACGCCGGGGACGACCTGGGCGACCTCGCCGCGTACTCGGCCGTCGAGAAGCGCAGGGCCGACGGGCAGCCGGGGCTGCTGGTGTGCAGCGGCTCGGCGGAGGTCCCCGAACTCGCCGCCCGAGCCGACCTGGTCCTCCCCGGACCGGGCGCGGTCGCCGCCTTCCTGGCCGCGCTGGCCCGGGCCCTTGGAAACGCCGGCCCCTCCGGCGTTTGAGGAGCGGGGTCCGGGGCGGAGCCCCGCAGCGGCGCCGTTGCCGGGGGCGCTGCCCGTGGACCCCCGCGCCTCACCTGCCGGCGGGGCTGAAAGAACGGGGCGGAGCCCCGGCAGGGGATCAGGCCAGAGCGGCGAGCTGGGCCTCGAACCAGGCCGCCGGCGGGAGGGCCGTGGCAGCCGCCGCCAGGCGCTTGGTGCGGTCCGCACGCTCGGCGTCCGGCATGGACAGCGCCGCGTGCAACGCCTCCGCCGTCGCCGACACGTCGTACGGATTCACCGTCAGCGCGTCCCGGCGGAGCTCCTCGTACGCCCCCGCCCCCGTGGACAGCACCACCGCGCAGCCCGCCTCCGACACCACCGGGATCTCCTTGGCCACCAGGTTCATCCCGTCCCGCACCGGGTTGATCAGCGCCACGTCCGCCATCCGGTAGACCGCCAGCGACCGCGTGAAGTCGTCCTTCACCGACACCAGCACCGGCTGCCAGTCCTCCGTGCCGAACTCCGCGTTGATCTGCGCGGCCAGCTCCGAGACGGCCGCCGTGTAGTCCCGGTACACCTTCAGGTCCTGCCGCGAGGGGTACGCCGAGGCCAGGTGCACCACGTGGCCGCGCCACTCGGGGCGGACCGTCAGCAGCTCCCGGTAGGCCAGCAGGCCCCGCAGGATGTTCTTCGACAGCTCCGTCCGGTCCACCCGGGCGATCGTCCTGCGGCCCGCGACCTCCGCCCGCAGCTGCGCCAGCTTCTCGTCCACCTCCGGCCGCCGCGCCAGCGCCCGCAGTTCGTCCGCGTCCACGCCCAGCGGATACACGGCCACGCGCCGTTCGTCGTCCGGGTGCGCGGCGCCCAGGAAGGCGTCTGCCCAGGCCCGGGTGTGGAAGCCCACCACGTCCGCCCCGAGCATTCCCCGCACCAACTGCTCCCGGACGTCGGCCGGGAGCATGTCCAGGAACTCCCGCGACGCCCACGGCGTGTGCGTGAAGTGCGCGATCCGCAGGTCCGGCCGCAGCTCCCGCAACTGCCCCGGGACCAGGGCCAGATGGTAGTCCTGCACCAGCACGCGGGCCCCCTCCGCGGCCTCCTCGGCCAGGGCGCGGGCAAAGGCCTCGTTGTACGCGGCATAACTGCCCCACCGGCGCCGGAACTCCGCGTCGAAGACCGGCTCCCGCGGCACGTCGTACAGGTGGTGGTGGGTGAACCACAGCACCGAGTTCGCGATGCCGTTGTACGCGGCGTCGTACATCGTGGGATCGATGTCCAACATCCGGACACCCGGCTCGGAGACGTCCCGGCGGACCGCCTCCCGGTCCGCGTCCGACAGCGCCGCGCAGACCCACAGCGCCCCCGGCTGCTCCGCGAGCGCCGCCGAGAGTCCGGAGACGAGACCGCCCCCGCCGCGCCGGGCGCTGAGCGTTCCCTCGTCGGAGAGGGCGTAGGAGAGCGGGCCGCGGTTCGCCGCGACGAGTACCTGAGAAGCCATGCGCGGAACCTAGCCCGGGCCGCGCTCGCTCAAACGTATGGACACCTCACGCGACGTGGCGCCGGCCGTACTCCTTCACGCCCAGCATCGGCGGCCGCTCCTCGGTGTCCACCGGGTACGTGCGCGGCACGAAGCCCTCCGGGCCCCGCTCGAACTGCGTCAGCTCCGGCCGTACGAGGTGCCCGCGCGAGAGCCGTACCTGGGCCGTGCGGTAGATCGCCGCGGCCATCCGGCCCAGTGCCTGTCCGTCCTGATGGCGGTGGATCCGCACGCCCACGTCGACCTGGGCCAGCGCGTCCAGTCCGACCGTGTGCAGCGCGTCGACCAGCAGGCCCAGCTCGACGCCGTAGCCGACGGGGAACGGCAGCCGCTCCAGCAGGGAGCGTCGTACGGCGTACTCGCCGCCCAGCGGCTGGACGAAGCCGGCCAGCTGCGGCCAGTGCAGGTTCAGCAGCGGGCGGGCGACCAGCTCGGTGACCCGTCCGCCCTGGCCGGGGGTCTTGCCGGAGGCGAGTCCGTCGAATTCCGTGCCCAGGGGGCGGTCGTACATCGCCTTGACGAACTGCACGCCGGGGTCGGTGAGCAGCGGCCCCACGATCCCGGAGACGAAGGAGGCCGAGAAGTCCCGCAGGTCCGCGTCGACGAAGCAGACGATGTCGCCGGTGGTGGCCAGCAGCGAGCGCCACAGCACCTCGCCCTTGCCGGGCAGTGCCGGGATCCTCGGCAGGATCTCGTCGCGGTGCACCACGCGGGCGCCGGCCTTCGCGGCGACCTCGGCGGTCCGGTCGGCCGAGCCCGAGTCGATCACGACCAGCTCGTCCACGAGAGGGACCGGCCGTCCCTCGATCAGCTCACGCCGGACGACCTCGACGATCGCGCCGACCGTCGCCTCCTCGTCCAGCGCGGGCAGCACCACGCTGACCGTGGTCCCGGCCGCCCGTTTGAGGTCGAGCAGCTGGTCGAGCGGTCGGTCGGCGGCGGACCAGGAGCGGTCGGCCAGCCAGCGCTCCACCTCTTCCAGCACCCTCTGCACTCCCTGCTCGTCGGCGATATGGCCGTCTTTGTGATCCATCTCGCGGTTCGGACGGCTGTCTCAACCGCCCGTCCCTTCGGTTACAGTCTTGAACAACGCGAAGGACCACCGCATGCCGGGGTCCCCCGCGTACAAACGCACCGGCGCGCCACAGAGCGCGTGTGCCGGTGCCATACCGCTCATCCAGAGGGGCAGAGGGACACGGCCCGTTGAAGCCCCGGCAACCCTCCAGTCGGTTCTCGCGATCGCGCAGCAGCGCTCGTCGACGAGGTCCCCGGCTAGGGAAGGTGCCAATTCCGTCTCATGGCGAAATGCGCCATGGGGAAGATGAGGAGAAAGGGCCTCGCCATCATGGCTGCACAGACTGTCGCCACCTCTGTCGATCTCGGACCTGCCACGGGCCTTTCCTGTCGCGAGTGCGGTACCCGCTTCGAGCTCGGTCCCATCTTCGCGTGCGCTGAGTGCTTCGGACCTCTGGAAGTCGCCTACGAGCTGCCGACCGGCGACCCCGAGGCCCTGCGCGCCGCGATCGAGGCCGGTCCGAACAACATCTGGCGCTACGCGCCGCTGCTGCCCGTCCCCGCCGACGTGGCCGCCAAGCCGAGCCTGAACCCCGGCTTCACCAAGCTCGTCGACGCCGCCAACCTGGCCAAGGAGCTGGGCGTCACCGGCAAGCTGTACGTCAAGGACGACTCGGGCAACCCGACGCACTCCTTCAAGGACCGCGTCGTGGCCATCGCCGTCGAGGCCGCCCGCGCCTTCGGCTTCACCACCCTGTCCTGCTCCTCCACCGGCAACCTGGCCGGCGCCGTCGGCGCCGCGGCCGCCCGGGCCGGCTTCCGCTCCTGCGTGTTCATCCCGCACGACCTGGAGCAGGGCAAGGTGGTCATGGCCGGTGTGTACGGCGGTGACCTGGTCGGCATCGAGGGCAACTACGACGACGTCAACCGCTTCTGCTCCGAGCTCATCGGGGACCCGCTGGGCGAGGGCTGGGGCTTCGTCAACGTCAACCTCCGCCCGTACTACGGCGAGGGCTCCAAGACGCTGGCCTACGAGATCTGCGAGCAGCTCGGCTGGCAGCTGCCCGACCAGATCGTCATCCCGATCGCGTCCGGCTCCCAGCTCACGAAGATCGACAAGGGCCTGCAGGAGCTGATCAGGCTCGGCCTCGTCGAGGACAAGCCGTACAAGATCTTCGGCGCCCAGGCCGAGGGCTGCTCCCCGGTGTCGACCGCCTTCAAGGCCGGTCACGACGTGGTCCGCCCGCAGAAGCCGAACACCATCGCCAAGTCCCTCGCGATCGGCAACCCGGCGGACGGCCCGTACGTCCTGGACATCGCGCGCCGCACCGGCGGCTTCGTCGAGGACGTGACCGACGAGCAGGTCGTCGAGGCGATCAAGATCCTCGCGCAGACCGAGGGCATCTTCGCCGAGACCGCGGGCGGCGTGACCGTCGGCGTGACGAAGAAGCTCATCGAGAACGGGCAGCTCGACCCGGCGCTGACCACCGTCGTCCTCAACACCGGTGACGGCCTCAAGACCCTGGAGGCGGTGGCCGCGGACAGCGGGCAGACCGCCACCATCCGCCCCAGCCTGGACGCGTTCCGCGCCGCCGGCCTGGCCTGACCACCCTCCACGCAACTCCGGAAAGGCAGTAGCGCCATGAGCGTCAACGTCCGCATCCCCACCATCCTGCGCACCTACACCGGCGGTCAGGCCGAGGTCCCGGCCGAGGGCGCGACCCTCGCCGAGGTCATCGAGTCCCTGGAGAAGAACCACCCGGGCATCGCCGCGCGCGTCCTGGACGACCAGGGCAAGCTCCGCCGCTTCGTGAACGTCTACGTCAACGACGACGACGTGCGCTTCGAGGGCGGACTCGCGGCGGTCACGCCGGACGGCGCCGGTGTCTCGATCATTCCGGCCGTCGCGGGCGGCTGCTGACCCACCCGGTAAACGAAATTACCCCCTCCGCTAAAAGCGGAGGGGGTAATTCTGCTTGATTGGGCACGGTACAGTTGGGGAAGTCCCCTCCGCTGGACTTGCCCGCCGCATATGAGCGGGTCGCGTGAGGGTCGACATCGGGCCAATGTGCGGGTGCGGTATGGGGCTTTGGCGAGATATGTCTGGCCCGACTTGCCCTGGAATATTCCAAATTTTCACTCTATTTCAATGTTTCTCGGTGTCCAGATTTCTCGTCGGATTGACCTGTTGCAGACAGCACTCGCGCAGATACATTCAGCCTCGGTCGAAGCGTTCCGACGCAAGTTCTGACCCGGTAACGCGAAGTGCGTTCCCGCGCAAGGGCCAGTAATAGGGGAGTTAGGCATGGCTCAGGGCACCGTCAAGTGGTTCAACGCGGAGAAGGGCTACGGCTTCATCGCGGTCGACGGTGGTGCGGATGTGTTCGTCCACTACAGCGCCATCCAGATGGACGGGTACCGCACCCTTGAAGAGGGTCAGCGGGTCGAGTTCGAGATCTCGCAGGGCCAGAAGGGTCCGCAGGCGGACATGGTCAAGCTCGCGCTCGGCTAGTCCCGGAGCATCGACCACCGACGCTCGGTCTTCCGTCGAAGACCCGGAAGACCCACGAGGGGCCCACATCCCGGACACGGGATGTGGGCCCCTCGCGTGTGCGGCGCGCGCGCCCGCGTTCCTTGCCGGAGCCGCTTGCGCCCACCCGTCACCCGACCGCCACCCCTCACCGGGGCTTCTTCGAAGCCGCTTGCGCCCACCCGTCACCCGACCGCCACCCCTCACCGGGGCTTCTTCGAAGCCGCTTGCACTCTCGGGGGTCGAGTGCTAATCATTGGCGTTAGCACTCTACGAGTGAGAGTGCTACTGAACGAGGACCGGGTCGGTGAGGCCCGCAGGGTCCGGTGGGAAGGAACCGCCGGGCACGCAGGCCGTCCGTCGCGGGCGCGGGCGCGGTCCTGGGAGCAATCCACCGCTGTCCGGGAGGACCACTTCAGATGGCCAAGATCATTGCGTTCGACGAGGAGGCCCGCCGCGGCCTCGAGCGCGGGATGAACCAGCTCGCCGACGCCGTCAAGGTCACCCTTGGCCCCAAGGGTCGCAACGTCGTCCTTGAGAAGAAGTGGGGCGCCCCCACGATCACCAACGATGGTGTCTCCATCGCCAAGGAGATCGAGCTCGAGGACCCGTACG
This sequence comes from Streptomyces sp. NPDC090021, assembly GCF_044748225.1. NCBI lineage: Bacteria > Bacillati > Actinomycetota > Actinomycetes > Kitasatosporales > Streptomycetaceae > Streptomyces > Streptomyces sp. NPDC090021. The sequence goes on from NZ_JBIVFO010000028.1 coordinate 25,621, forward strand.
AGAAGATCGGCGCCGAGCTGGTCAAGGAAGTCGCCAAGAAGACGGACGACGTCGCCGGCGACGGTACGACCACCGCCACCGTCCTGGCTCAGGCGCTCGTCCGCGAGGGCCTGCGCAACGTGGCCGCCGGTGCCAACCCGATGGCCCTCAAGCGTGGTATCGAGAAGGCCGTCGAGGCCGTCTCCGCCGCCCTGCTCGCCCAGGCCAAGGATGTCGAGACCAAGGAGCAGATCGCTTCCACGGCCTCCATCTCCGCCGCCGACACCCAGATCGGCGAGCTCATCGCCGAGGCCATGGACAAGGTCGGCAAGGAAGGCGTCATCACCGTCGAGGAGTCCCAGACCTTCGGTCTGGAGCTGGAGCTCACCGAGGGTATGCGCTTCGACAAGGGCTACATCTCGGCGTACTTCGCCACCGACATGGAGCGCATGGAGTCGTCCCTCGACGACCCGTACATCCTGATCGTCAACTCCAAGATCGGCTCGGTCAAGGACCTGCTGCCGCTCCTGGAGAAGGTCATGCAGTCCGGCAAGCCGCTGCTGATCATCGCCGAGGACGTCGAGGGCGAGGCCCTGTCGACCCTGGTCGTCAACAAGATCCGCGGCACCTTCAAGTCCGTCGCCGTCAAGGCCCCGGGCTTCGGCGACCGCCGCAAGGCCATGCTCGGTGACATCGCCATCCTCACCGGTGGCACGGTCATCTCCGAGGAGGTCGGCCTCAAGCTGGAGAACGCCGGTCTCGACCTGCTCGGCCGCGCCCGCAAGGTCGTCATCACCAAGGACGAGACCACCATCGTCGACGGTGCCGGTGACAGCGACCAGGTCGCCGGTCGCGTGAACCAGATCCGCGCCGAGATCGAGAACTCCGACTCGGACTACGACCGCGAGAAGCTCCAGGAGCGCCTCGCGAAGCTGGCCGGCGGCGTGGCCGTCATCAAGGCCGGTGCCGCGACCGAGGTCGAGCTCAAGGAGCGCAAGCACCGCATCGAGGACGCCGTCCGCAACGCGAAGGCGGCCGTCGAGGAGGGCATCGTCGCCGGTGGTGGCGTGGCCCTGCTGCAGGCCTCCGCGGTCTTCGAGAAGCTGGAGCTCGACGGTGACGAGGCGACCGGCGCCAACGCCGTGAAGCTCGCGCTGGAGGCCCCGCTGAAGCAGATCGCCGTCAACGGTGGTCTCGAGGGTGGCGTCGTCGTCGAGAAGGTGCGCAACCTCCCGATCGGCCACGGCCTGAACGCCGCGTCCGGCGAGTACGTCGACATGATCGCCGAGGGCATCATCGACCCGGCGAAGGTCACGCGCTCCGCGCTGCAGAACGCCGCGTCGATCGCCGCGCTGTTCCTGACCACCGAGGCCGTCATCGCCGACAAGCCGGAGAAGGCCGCGGCCGCTCCGGGCGGCATGCCGGGCGGTGACATGGACTTCTGATCGGCCCCTGGCTGATCGGCTGTTCTCGAACGAGGGCGGCACCCCGACGGGGGTGCCGCCCTCGGGCGTTCCCGGGACCGGAAGCGCAACGAAAACGGTCAGAACGCGGTGTCGAGCGCGAAGTCGAACGGCGCGGGGATCCGCAGGACCTCACCGAAGGACACCGTCGTGCGGGCGCGGTAGCCGTGGGGCGACGGGTCGTGGAAGCAGGTGATCTCCGCGTCCTGCATGTCGACGACCAGGTAGACCGGGACGAGGCGTCCGTAGACGTCGAGCTTCTCGTTCCAGTCGGCGTCCCGGGTGGAGACGGACGTGAACTCCGCGACCAGGGACAGTGCCGTTGCGTCCGCGTGACGGCCGTCCTCCTCGAAGGCGGACCCGTCCGCGACGAAGAGGTCGGGGCAGAAGGCGCGCTCCGCCTCCGCGAACCGGAAAAGGAAGGGCGCGACGTCCGCGTAGTGGCCCTTGGGCCCTCGGGCCTGCAGCTGTTCCCGCAGCGCACGCATGGGGTGGTAGTAGCGGAGCCTGGAAAACGGTGACACGACGATCTTCCCCCGGATGAGCTCGGCCTTGAAGCCGTCTGGCGTGTCCATCTCCGCGACCGTGCGCAGGAGGTCCTCGAAGGTCGGTGGCGCCGACAAGGCATCTATGGGTGTGGCCCGCTCGATCATGATCGTCACCGTATTCCTCCGGATGGCGTGCAGCGCTGAGCCCGTGCCGTTCAAGGCTAGTGTCGCGGTGCGGGCCCCACCCGGTCCCGGGAGCGGTCCCCTCGATCGGGTGGTGAAAACCGCTGGCCGGGGTGGGTGGGGGCGTGTGACCGTACGGCCATGGGGAACTCCGTCGCTTGTCCCGTGCTGCGCACCGCCGATCCCGCCGAGGCGTACGAGAAGGCGCGACATCTCTGCGCGCTGCCGGCCACGCGCTACGCGCAGGTGTACGTGGGGGCCGAGCTGCGGACGGTCGCGGCCGTGGGCGCGGGGCCGGCCTCGGTGCGGTGGGAGGGGTGCCGGCCCGACGAGCCCGAGCCGGGCTCGTACTCCTCGCCCGCATACGACGGTGTGCAGCTCGTCCTCAACAGCGACCGCTGCGACTGGTCCGAGCAGGTCGCCGGGGTCCACACGCTCCACGTGCACGCGACCAAGCACGGCGACCCCGGCCGGGCCGAGCGGCTCGCCGCCGCGATCGGCGGGGCCGTGCCGGGCGCGCCGGAGCAGGGCTGACGTGGGGAGTTCGCGGGCGTACCCCGTCTACCGGACGGACGACCTCGACGAGGCGTACCGGCGGGCCCGGGTGCTCTGCGCGCGGATGCGGCCGCTCGAACCGGAGATGTGGCTGTGCGCGCAGGCGACCACCGTCACGGAGGCCCGGTCGCTGGGGGCGCTCATGCCGACGGGCCTGTTCGAGCCGTCGTACGACTGGGAGGCGGACGTCTGGTACCTGGGGGCCGCCCTGCCCGGCGGCGACCGGGAGCTGGCCGCCGTGCTGCCGCTGACCGTGGACTCGTACGCGGCTCCGGGCCCGGTCGAGGGGGCGCTCCTGCGGGCGGTGGGCGTGGGTGCGGCCACGTTGCTCTGGTACGGGGCCTGGCCCTGGGTCCCCGAGATACCGTCCCACTCGTCCGACCCGACCGACCAGCGCGTGGAGCTGGACGTCAACGGGGGGCACCCCGACGGCCGGCACACGGTGTACGTGCACTTCCGGTCCGCCGACGAGGCCGGTGCGGCGCATCTCGCCGCGGCCATCGGCGGGGCGGTGCTGGGGCCCGTACAGGTCGGCCGCTGACGCCCGGAGCGCGGGCGCGGCCGCATAGGCTGGGCGCATGGCTGACCTCTTCGTCAAGATCTGCGGGCTCAGGACCGCGCCGGACGTCGACGCCGCGGTGGCGGCCGGGGCCGATGCCGTCGGGTTCGTGTTCGCGCCCGGCAGCCCCCGCACGGTCGACGCGGCCACCGCGCGCGAGCTGGCCGCGCGGGTACAAGACACGGTGCTGACCGTCGGGGTGTTCCGCGGGCAGTCCGTCGAGGAGGTGCGCCGGTTCGCCGAGGAGAGCGGGGTGCGGGGCGTGCAGCTGCACGGCGAGGAGGGCCCCGAGGACTTCGCGGCGCTGCGCGCCGAGGGCCGCACCCTGCTGCGGGCCACCGCCGGGCGCGTGCGGCGCTGCGGTGAGTACGGCGAGGACCTGCTGCTGCTCGACGCTCCCGACCCGGGCTCCGGCAAGCCGTGGAACTGGGGGGCGGCGGACTTCACCGCGCCCGAGGGACGGTGGCTGCTGGCCGGCGGGCTGAACCCGGGCAATGTGCGAGAGGCGCTCGCGGCCACTGCGGCGTGGGGCGTGGATGTGTCCAGCGGTGTGGAGCGCGAGCGCGGGGTGAAGTCGCCGGAGCTGATCCGCGCCTTCGTCGAGGCGGCCCGCGGCCAGGGGGTGTCCTCGTGGTGACCCCCCTGGACACGGACGCGCCGCACGGGGCGGCGTGACGCCTGCGCGTCAGGAGGCCACGCGCCAGGACGCCGTGGTCAGGAGGCCGCGCGCCAGGACGCCGCGCGTCAGGGGGCCGTGCGTCAGGGGGTCGTGCGTCAGGACGCCGTGGTCAGGACGCCGTGCGTCAGGAGGCCGCGCGCCAGATCGTCATGTCGGCCATGAGCCAGCTGGGGTCCTTCGACAGGCCCGGCGCCGACTTGATCCCGATGACGAACAGCGCGATGTCCCCGGACGGGTGCTGCACGCAGACCTCGCTGCCGGCCGCCAGGACGTGCAGCGTCAGACTGTTCTGACGGGCGTACCTCAGCTCTTCGCGGCACGTTTCGAGGTTCCCGGTGCCCGCCTTCCGCGGCATCGAGAACACGCTCGCGTCACTCTCCATCTTGCAGCCGCTGGCCATCCCGCACTTCATACGGATGTCGCCCGTCCGGTCACCGTCCTCGTGCTGGACGGGTTCCTCGAAGCTGATGGAGTTCTCTTCGTTCAGCTTCAGCCCGGGATAGGGCAGGGGCTTGGGCGGCTGGGACGCACTCGGCGTCGGGGTGGGGGTCGGGGCGGAGCCGGGCGCCGCGGGGGCCGGGGCGGACGCCTTGGCCGCCGCCGCCTCGCGTTCGGCCGCCCGGTCCGTGACGTCCATCAGCTTCCAGCCCAGTCCGCCCAGCGTGAGCGCGCCCGTCACCGCCGCCACGGTGGCGACCCGCGCGGTCCGCCGCCGCCTGTTGCGCGCCGCCGTCGCCGACGCGGTCGACGTGGCCGGAGCGGCGGCTCCCGCCGGGACGGATGTCGCGTGCGCACCGCCCCGCGCAGCGGCGTCCCCCGCGGAGTCCCCCGACGCCGTGCCCGGGGAGTCCTCCGGGAAGTCCCCTGCGGCGTCCTCCGACGCCGTGCCCCGGGAGGCGGACTGCGGCCGTGGCCGCGGCTTTCCGACCGGCGCCGGTATCTCCTCGTCCAGGCCGGCGACCTCCCGCCAGACGGCCGGTCCGGCGCCCGCGGCGGCCTCCTCGCCCAGATACGCGCGGCACCACGCCAGGATCTCCGCCGGGGTGGCGCGTTCCTCCGGGGCGGTGGCCAGGCACAGCGCGAACAGCGGGCGCAGCGGCTCCGGCAGCAGGGTCAGGTCGGGCTTGGAGTGCACGATCCGGAACAGCACGGTCATGGAGGGGCCGTCCCCGTACAGCGGCTTGCCCAGGGCCGCGAACGCCGCCGTCTGGCCCAGCGCGAAGACGTCGGTGGCCGGCGTGGTCTCGCCGGCCAGCCCCTGCTCGGGTGCCATGTACTGGGGTGTGCCGATGGTGTGGCCCGTGGCGGTTGCCGTCAGGCCGGAGGCCTGGGAGATGCCGAAGTCGATGACCCGGGGCCCGTCGGCGGCGAGCAGTACGTTCGACGGCTTCAGGTCCCGGTGCACGATGCCCGCACCGTGTACGGCCACGAGGGCCTCGGCCACGCCCGCCATCAGCCAGACCACCGCGGCCTCCGGCAGCGGCCCGCGCCGGGCGATGGCCTCCGACAGCGAGGGGCCGGGCACGTACACGGTGGCCAGCCATGGCGGTGTCGCCTCCGCGTCGGCGTCGATCAGCTCGGCCGTGTACGCCCCGCGGACCCGCCGCGCGGCCTCCACCTCGCGGCGGAAGCGCCGCCGGAAGGTCGGGTCGTCGGCCAGGTCGGGATGCACCACCTTGATGGCGACGGGCCGGCCGCCCTGGGTGTGCGACAGGTAGACCCGGCCCATGCCTCCTGACCCGAGCCGGGCGGCGAGGCGGTAGCCGCCCACGGTCCGCGGGTCGTCGGCCCGCAGCGGCTGGAACACTTCGGTCGCGCTGTTCATCGGTCTCCCCCCGACCCCCGCCCTGATCAACCGATGAGTTGATCCACACAACCCTAAGCGCCGGGTGGGGACGGGAAGCGTGCCGGGGAGCGGGGTGCCCGGGAGCAGGGTCCTGGGCGCCGGCCGGTGTTCCGGTCAGCCGACGGTGTCGAACGAGGACACGCCGCCGTCCTCCTGGACGGACTCCACACCGGGAAGGACGCGCAGGGCCATGACCTGGCCGGGGGCCAGCCGGGCGGAGAAGCCGTGCAGGGCGGTCCGGAAGACGTAGTCCGGGGAGGCCCCGACCATCCGGGCGACCGCCCTCGGATCGACGTCCTCGTGCACGGTGACGATGTACCGGGCTTCGTCGCCCGCGGCCGTACGGGCCACGCGCACGGGAGCGGTGACGGGGGCGGTCACGGGGGCGGCGAGGGCGGCCGAGGCCGCGGGCAGGGCGGTGACGGCGGCCAGCGCGGCGGCGGCCGCGACCAGGGGCGGGGTTCGGCCCGCCCGGCTCAGGAGGATGCGCATGGGGGGAGGGCACCACCCGCCGCGCGGCGGGTCAAAGACGTCCCGGGGTGTGGCGGGGGCACGGGCGGCGCACCCGCCGTGCGCCCCCTGGAGTGGTGGCGGCCCATACGGGTGATCCTGCAGCGGCGGCCGTCGGACGTACGGCCGCGCGAGGCAGGCCCGGCGGCAGAGGCGGTTAACCCTTTCTGCAGCCCGTCGCGACGCCGAGCCGACGGTTCCGCGGGCCGATCGGCCGGCCGGGGGGCAGCGGTTCAAGCCGCGCCGAGCAGCCGCCCGATGCAAGGAGGGGCCGCTCCCGCGGAGGCGTTCGACGTCGCCGGCGCGGCCCACCCGTACCTCTCCTCCTCCCCTCCACCCCCCGCAAGGGAGCCCCTTTTCATGCGCATGCTCGCCCGCCTCGCCACCGCAGCCCTCCTCGCCGTCACCCCGGTGGCGGCCGGTACGGCCACCGCCGCCGCCGGCCCGGAGCCGACCCCGGCGCCGCTGATCACCTCCACGAACGCCATCGCAGGCAGCTACATCGTCACGCTCGCCAAGTCCGTCGATCCCGCGAAGGTCGCGGAGTCCGTCGGCGTGAGGGCGAAGTTCACCTACGAGACGGCGATGAACGGCTTCGCCGCGCCCCTCACCGAAAAGCAGCTGAAGACGGTCCGGCACACCCGCGGGGTGGTGTCCGTGGCCCAGGACGGGCAGGTGACCGGCCCTCCGGCGCCGCCGAGCGGGATCACGACCAAGGCGCCGTCGAACTCCTGGGGGCTGGACCGGATCGACCAGAGATTCCTGCCGCTGGACAACGAGTTCAGCCCCAACACCAACGGACAGGGCGTGGTCGCGTTCATCCTCGACAGCGGGATCGACTACCGCCACCCCGAGTTCGGCGGCCGGGCGCTCTTCGGCTTCGACGCCATCGGGGACGGCCGCAACGGCCAGGACTGCCACGGCCACGGCACGCACGTGGCGGGCACGGTCGGCGGCACGAACGTCGGTGTGGCGCACAAGGTGACCCTCGTCAGCGTCCGTGTCCTCGGCTGCGACAACCGGGGCTCCTGGTCGGGGATCATCGCGGGCCTGGACTGGGTGGCCGCGAACGCCCGGCAGCCCGCCGTCCTGAACGCCTCGCTGGGCGGGGACCGCTTCGATCCGGTCAACAACGCCACCGCCGCGCTGTTCGACCGGGGTGTGCTGCCGGTCGTCGCAGCCGGCAACGACAACCGGGACGCCCGCTTCGTCTCGCCCGCCTCCACGCCCAACGCGGTGACCGTCGGCGCGACCAACCGCTTCGACCAGGAGACGGACTTCTCCAACTGGGGCGAGCTCCTCGACCTCTACGCCCCCGGCCAGGACATCATCTCCGCGAGGATCGGCGGCGGCACGGTGTCGCTGAACGGCACCTCCATGGCCGCCCCGCACGTCACCGGCGTGGCCGCCCTCTACAAGGCCGCGCACCCCACCGCCCGCCCGGTCGAGGTCGCGAACTTCCTGAAGAACGAGGCCACCGAGGACGTCATCCAGAACCTCAGCGACAACGGCCCCGACAAGCTGCTGTTCACCAACGGCCTCTGATCCGGGACCCGATGCCCCGCCCCCTGTCGGCGCGGCCGGTCGGCTCGCCGCCAGGGGGATCACGGACGACCGCACATCCCGGCTCGCGCAGGCCGCCGCCGCCCCTGCGGGACGTCCCGCAGGGGCCGCGGCTCGAGATCCAACCCGACGGGTGTCGAGGGCTATACGTTCGTGAACCTGGACCCGTCGGGTGAACTGCCGTCGTACGTGGCCCTGAAGCGGGTCAGAGACTGGTGAGGAACGCCTTCCAGGCGGGCCCGCGGAAGGTGAGGTGCGGGCCGTCCGGGACCTTCGAGTCCCGGACGGGGACGAGGCCGAGGTGAGCGTCGCAGACCTCGACGCAGTTGCCGCCGTCACCGCCGCTGTGGGTGGACTTCCGCCAGGTGGCCATCTCCAGGCAGTCGCCGCCACTTCCGCCGCTGTGGCTCGACTTGTGCCAGGTGGCCGCCGACAGGTCGTATTCAGGAATGCTCGTAATCCTTCGCCGCGGACTCGATCATGGTCAGTGATTCCCGAGGTGAGAGCGCACTGGCCGTGAGCAGATCGTAGTTCAGCACGTGGCGGGCGACCGTGGCCGGATCGTCGAACAGCCGCCCGGTTCCGTTGCCTTCGGCATAGGAAAGCTGCGGGGCGTCGTCGAACGACATCAGCTTGAGCAGCCCCATCATCCCCGCATGCGCGCCAGCGCTGAACGGAATCACCTGGACGATGATCCGGTGGGATCGGACCAGGGCGATGATGTGCCGCAGAGCGTCGGCCATCACCTCCCGACTGCCGACTTCGCGGCGCATGACCGCCTCGTCAAACACGCACCACAACAGTGGTGTAGTTGGATCAACGAGGAGCGAGGCGCGAGCCAGACGGCCTTCGACCAGCTCGTCGATCACCTGCTCCGTTGCGGTCGGCTGGTAGGCGCGACATACCGCGCGTGCGTAGGCCTCGGTCTGGAGCAGGCCGGGGATGAGCTGCGGCGCGTAGTCGCGGATCGTCTTTGCCATGGCTTCGGCTCAGCCGCCTCGGCGAAGTGGTCCGGGTATTTGGACTTGGCCGCTGCGGTGCAGTTGCGGGCGAAGAAGCCGTTCGTGTCGAGGATTTCGTCTATTTGGCGGGCGAATTCGAGGTGCATCCGGCGGGTGCCCGATTCGAGCTGGCCGATGAACGAGCCGCTCACGAAGAGCGGTTCGCCGAGCTCGGCCTGGCTCATGCCCGCACGCTCGCGCGCGACGCGCAGTTCGGCGCCGAGCAGGGCGCGGGGTGAGGAGGCGGGGTGAACAACAGTCGCATTTTTTATCAGTAGTTATCTGTCTTCATCAGCTTTTATCCTGATGGCGTGAAGCTTTCCGGGTGGGCGGCGCGCAACGGTGTGCATTACCAGACCGCGTGGGCCTGGGCGAAGGAGGGCCGTATGCCGGTCCCTGTCGTGCAGACGCCGTCCGGTATGTGGCTGGTCGAAGAGTCCGCTCCCGAGACCGGCGGGCGGACGGTGGTGTACTGCCGTGTTTCGTCCGGCGACCAGAAGGCGGATCTTGACCGGCAGGTCTCCCGTGTCGTGCGGGGGGCCAACGGGCTGGGGCTCGCCGTTGCCGAGGTTGTGACCGAGGTCGGGTCGGGGCTGGACGGGAAGCGGCGGAAGCTGCACCGTGTTCTGTCGGACCCTGCCGTTGCCGATCCGCAGGAGACGACCAGTGACCTGGTCGGGGACATCACCGAAGTCCTCACCTTGATGTGTGCCGGACTGTATGGGCAGCGAGCGGCGGAGAACCGGGCCGCACGGGCTGTCGCCGAGGCCACCGCCCCGGCGGCGGAGACGACCGGGTGAGCGGGGCGGAGCCTGCCGGGAGCGGGAGGAAGAAGCGCCGGGGGTTCGAGGCGCGGCCCGGCTTTCACGTCGTGGGCCACAGACTCGCCCTCGACCCGGGCGCGTCCGCCCTGCAGGCTCTGGCCTCGCATTGCGGGGCGGCGCGGGTCGCCTACAACTGGGCGGTGCGGCATGTGCTGGCGAGTTGGTCGCAGCGCGCAGCGGAGGAGACCTACGGCGTCCCCGAGGCAGAGCGCGTTCCGTGGCGGTCGTGGTCGTTGCCGTCGTTGCGGAAGGCGTTCAACGAGGCCAAACACACGGACCCGTTCCTGCGGGAGTGGTGGGCGGAGAACTCGAAGGAGGCCTACAGCACCGGCCTCGCGAACGCTGCTGCCGCGTTCGACAACTACGCCAAGTCCAGGCGCGGCGAGCGTAAGGGCGCCCGGATGGGCAGGCCCCGTTTCAAGTCGAAGCGGAAGGCTCGCCCGGCGTGCAGGTTCACCACCGGCACCATCCGCCTCGATGACCGGCGGCATATCGTCCTGCCCCGCCTCGGCCGGATCCGCCTCCACGAGGACGTCCAGCCCCTCGTGGACGCGATCGCCGAGGGCGGGACGCGGATTGTGTCGGTGACGGTGCGGTTCGAGCGGGGCCGCTGGTTCGCGGTCCTGCAGACCGAGGAACGTCAAACCATCGCCCCTGCCAGCCGGCCTGGCACGGCGGTTGGGATCGACCTCGGCGTGAAGACTCTCCTCGTCATGGCGGACTCGTCCGGCGAGGTCCGCGAGGTCGCGAACCCCCAGCACTACGACCGGGCACTCACGCAGCTCCGGAAGGCCTCCCGGACCGTCTCCCGCCGACGCGGCCCGGACCGGCGCACCGGACAGGCCCCGTCCCGTCGCTGGGAGAAGGCCAACGCGGTCCGTAACCGCGTGCACCACCGGGTGGCGAACCTGCGGGAGAACCATCTCCACCAGGCCACCGCGCGTATCCCCGCCGAGTACGGCACCGTCGTGGTCGAGGACCTCAACGTGAAAGGCATGGTCCGCAACCGGCGTCTGTCCCGCCGTATCTCCGACGCGGCGTTCGGGGAACTGCGGCGCCAGCTCACCTACAAGACCCGGCGCCACGGTGGACGTCTGATCGTCGCCGACCGCTGGATGCCCTCCTCGAAGACCTGCTCCCGCTGCGGTGTGGTGAAAGCCAAGCTGCCCCTCGGCGTGCGTGTCTTCGAGTGCGACGCCTGCGGACTCGTCCTGGACCGGGACGCGAACGCAGGCCACAACCTGGCCGCCCTCGCGGCGGCCAACGGTAAAACGGGTACCGGAGTGGCCGGAGACCCGGGCCCCGCCCTGGTGGTGGTGCCGAAGCCTCGTGGAGCCAAGCAGAAGACCCGCACCGCCCGAACCCGCAAGGGGACGGACACGCGGGCAGCTGGCGCAACACCCCACCAGGGGACGGAAACGAGAGATCGTCGACAGGACACCAGGCGCGAGCAACTCTCGCTCTGGTGACACCGCCACGAACCTTCCGGACGGAAACGCCCGGAATACTGAGAGTCGCCGAGACTCGAAGCAACGGTCGAGGTTCTTGCCTGCCGTGGCAACTCCATGGCCAACAGGTGAGGTTGTTCACGGTGCTGCCTTGAAGGGCTAGCCACCCGGTCACCACGCTGTGTGTAGAAGTCGACCACTCAGAGTAGAAAGGTGACATGTCATGGTGCTCACGCCCGCGGAACGGATCCAGGCGGCCGAGGAGGCCGTACGGGAGCTGAAAGAGGCGCTCGACGGGGTGGGCGTCATCTTCCCCTCCCTGGGCGTGGAACGGGTCTCGGCGGCCGGTACGTACGGCCTGCCGCTGGTCGACCTGGGCCGCTGCAACCTGGACACCGCGCTCCGGCTGGCCGCCGTACTCCACGAGCGGGCCCATCCATGAGCGAGTGCGACCGGGAGCGGGCCCGCTGCGAGGCCGCCCTGGAGGGCTTCTTCGCGGTGGCGCAGAGCTGGGAGTTCGAGCTGGCCTGGAAGCTGTGCTGGCTGGAGAAGGGCCTCGCCGACGCCGGGTGGAAGGGCGGACCGCCGGACCCTCCGCCGAGGGACGAGCGCGGGCTGCCGATGTCGGAGCCCTTCGCCGACGGCTCCGGCAACCGGGGCGCACCACACTCGGTGGACGATGCGGCCGGCCTTTTGTGGACGCCCGGCGGAGTGGCCGATGCCGGAGCGTGAACAGCGGACTCGCCCGCTCGGGATGGACCTGGAGGAAGCACTCCTCGCTGAAGCGGCGGAGACCAAGGGCACGACTGCGAAGCGAGCGACGATCAACGGAGCGTTGGCTGAATTCGTGGCTGCTGCCCGGCGGCGGCGCTTCGTGGCACTGATGGATGAGGGCGTCTTCGACGACCTGCGCGACCCGGACGTGATGCGGGGTGCGTGGCGGTGACCAAGTACCTGGTCGACAGGGGGGTGCGTGGGCCAGGATGCATCTGCCGACAGTCCGGGACCGGCTGATACCGCCTCTTGAGCGGGGCCGTACGCCGAGGCTTCGACCGGCTGCCCCTCACTGACGAGGTCGGCGAACGTGCCTGAGGTGCCGAAGCATCCTCGCTCGCCGAGCTGCTGATCGCTGTGACCGCCGAGCGGCATGGGGCGGTGGTTCTCCTCCGACGCCGACTACGACGGCATCGCCAAGGTCACGGGGCCGGAGTGGGGCCGGGTGGGGCTGGGGCGAGGGGCGCTATGGGGTGGTGTCCGTGCGGAGGCGGGCGTGGAGGTGCTCGTCGTGCCAGCCGTCCGCGTGCAGGAGGGCGCCGCGCATGGTGCCCTCCAGGGGGAAACCGGCCTTCGTCGCGATGGCGCAGGAGGCCGGGTTGGCCACGGAGTGGGTGATGCGCACGCGGTGCAGGCCGAGGTCGTCGAAGGCCCAGCGGGCCAGGCGGTCGGTGGCCCTCACCATGACGCCGGTGCCGCGTCCGGCGGGGAGCAGCCAGTAGAGGATCTCGCCGCTGCCGCCCACCAGGTCGATGTCGGCGATGCCGATCAGGCCGACGGCCCGGCCGCCGTCGGGGGCGACCGCCCACGTTCCGGCCTTCTCCGCCTGCCAGCGCTCGTGCCAGCGGGCGATCCGCGCCTCGGCCCCGGCCAGGTCCAGCCGGCTGGGGCGGTTCCAGTGCCGGATGTCCGGGTCCAGGTGGGCGGCGACGAGCGCCGGGGCGTCGTCCGCGCTCCAGGGACGCAGCAGCATCCCGCCGGGGAGGGGGAGTTCCGGCTGGTTGAGGGCGCGCATCCGGCCGGCCGGGACCACCGGGGGTATGGAGTCGATCATGGTCCGATCATGCCCGCGGCCTCGCGGAAGCGCAGCAGGAGGTACTGGGCGTTGGGGGAGTCCGAGGCGAAGGGCTGGCGGCCCAGGGCCTTCCGGGGCCGCCGGGCCCCGGAGCCAGGCCTCGTCGCAGCCGTAGCAGAAGGCTGCTTCGAAGAGGGGCGGGGCGGCCGGGTCGGCGCCGTACGCGCGGACGCCCCAGCCGGGAGCGAAGCCGCAGAGTGTCTGCCGGGCGGTGGGGAACTTCCCGATCAGGGCCAGGGCCCGGGCTGCTTCGGCGCCCTCCCACCGGGCCGTGACGTCGCCGGTCATCGGTTCGCCCCACCGTTCGGGGCCGGCGGAGATGCGGACGACGTCGAGCCGGGCGGTGGCGCCGACGGCGCCGGCGGGAAGCTTCATGCGGACAGCCTTCCCCAGGGCCCGCCCCGCCGCGGTCCTAGGTCAGCGCCGGTGCCTTCGCCGGATCGGCCGGATCGGCCGGGCCTGCGGGGTCCGGGGCGGCCGGGTCCGGGCCGGTGTTGAGGTCGGCCAGCATGCGGCCCGTGAAGCCGAAGAAGTAGGTGGCGGCGAAGCCGACGAGGTAGCCGGTCAGCAGGCCGCCCGCGTAGATTGCGACGGTGGTTCCGAGGCCGGAAGTGCCGTCCAGCAGCGGGAAGAGGGCCCAGCCGGACGGGCCGATGGCCGTCGAGCCGAAGGCGATGCCCAGCTGGTTGAAGAGGCCGACGAACGCGCCGCCGGCCGCGCCGCCGACGCAGGCCGTGACGAAGGGGCGGCCGAGCGGCAGGGAGACGCCGTAGATCAGGGGTTCGCCGATGCCCAGGAAGCCCGCGGGGAGCGCCGACCTGATGGTGGCGCGCACCGAGCCGTTGCGTGGGAGGCGGCAGTGGACGGCGATGGCCGCGCCGACCTGGCCCGCGCCCGCCATGGCGAGGATCGGCAGCAGGACGGTGTGACCGGACTGTTCGATGAGGGTGGTGTGGATCGGGATCAGGGCCTGGTGCAGGCCGAGCATCACCAGCGGGAGGAAGAGCCCTCCCAGGACCAGGCCCGCGAACGCGCCGCCGGTGGACAGCAGTCCGTCGGCGAAGGTGCCGATGGCGGCGGAGGCCTCACCGGCGAGGAACATCAGGCCGAAGAGGGTGACCAGGCCCGAGATCAGGATCGTGAGGGTGGGGGTGACCAGGACGTCCAGGGCCTCGGGGACCAGGCGCCGGCAGCGCTTCTCCACGTACACGGCGAGCAGGGCGGCGGCGAGCGCGCCCAGGACACCGCCCTGGCCGGGCCTGAGCTCCGTACCGAGCACGGTGATCTTCGCGACGCCCGGGAAGACGATGATCGCGGCGACCGCGCCGCCCAGGATCGGGGTGCCGCCGAACTCCTTGGCGGTGTTGTGGCCGACGAACACCGCGATCAGCGACATGAAGCCGGACGCGATCGCGGCGAGCGCCGGGACCACGGAGGGCAGCAGACCCAGGTTCATGAGCAGGCCGCCCAGGCCCGCGATGATCCCGCAGCCGATGAGGGCCGGGATCAGCGGCACGAAGATGTTCGCGATCCGGCGCAGCATCAGTTTGAAGGGGGTGGCGTTGCGTGCCTTCCGGGCTTCCTTCAGGGCCGCGCCCTGGGCGGCGAGTTCGTCGGCGGTGACGGGGTGGGTGTTGCCGGGGTGGGTGGCGCCGGGGTGGGTGGCGCCGGGGTGGGTGGCGCCGGGGGGCGCGGCGGAGCGGCCCTCCTCGACCAGCGCCTCGAACTCCGGGGTGATGCGGGCGACCGCGCCCGGGCCGAGCACGATCTGGTAGGTCTCGTCCTCCACCACGCCCAGGACCGCGGGGAGGGCTCTGAGGGCCTCGTCCTGGACGAGTGCGCGGTCGCGCAGCGAGATGCGCAGGCGGGTCATGCAGTGCGCGACGGCGGTGATGTTGTCGGGGCCGCCGACCAGGGGGAGGATCGCGGCGGCTGCGGCGCGGTTCTTGTCGGCGGGCTCGGTGGGCTTGGTGGGCTTGGTGGGCTTGGTCGGCTTGGTTGGCTCAGTGGACATCGTGGTGGTCGCCTTGCCGTAGGGGGTGGGTCAGCGGGTCCGGGCCCGGGCGAGGGCCGCGCGGAGGTGGCCGTGGGAGGCGGCGAGGAGTTCGGCGGCGGCCGGACCGTCGACCTCGCCGAGGACGACGAGGACGGCGTTCTTGACCTCGCCGCCGGTGGCGGTGAGCGCGGCCTCGATCTCCTCGTCGGGGGCGCCGGTCGCCAGGGCCACGATGCGGCGGGCGCGGGCGCGGAGCTTCTCGTTGGAGGAGCGCATGTCGACCATGAGGTTCCCGTAGGTCTTGCCCAGGCGGATCATGGTGATGGTCGAGATGAGGTTGAGGACGAGCTTCTGGGCGGTGCCGGCTTTGAGGCGGGTGGAGCCGGTGAGGAGTTCGGGGCCGACGACGACCTCGATGCCGTGGTCGGCGGCGGCGGCGAGGGCGGAGCCTGCGTTGCAGGACAGTCCGACGGTGAGCGCGCCGCGGTCGCGGGCGGCGGTGACGGCACCGATCGCGTAGGGGGTGCGGCCGGACGCGGAGATGCCGATGACGGTGTCGTCCGGCCCGATCCGCAGTGCGGCCAGGTCGTCGGCGGCCAGTTGCGGGGAGTCCTCGGCGCCCTCGACGGCCTTGACCATGGCGGAGGGGCCGCCGGCGATCAGGCCGACGACGTCGGCCGGGTCGGTGTTGAAGGTGGGCGGGCATTCGCTGGCGTCCAGGACGCCCATCCGGCCGGCCGTGCCGGCGCCGGCGTAGACGAGGCGGCCCCCGCGGGCCATCCGCTCGGCGATCGAGTCGATGGCGGCGGCGATCCGTGGGAGCTGGGCCGCGACGGCGGCCGGGACGGTGGCGTCCTCGGCGTTCATGGTGCGGGCGATGTCGAGGGTGGACAGCCGGTCGATCTCGGCGAGTTCGGGGCGGAAGGCCTCGGTGGTCAGCGTCTCCAACTGGGCGCGGAGTTCGGCGTACGCGGTCATGGGCGGGAGCCTCCGGCGGTTCGGCGGTGGGTGCGGGCCTGCTGCGGTCGGCGTGCGGTGCGGTGCGCAGGGGCGCGGCGGGTGCCGCGTGCCGCGGCAGGTGCCGGTACGGGGCCGTCGCGGCGGCCGCCCCCTGCCCGGGGGCGGATCCGGGCGCTGTGCCGAGGAAGTGCGGCAGGGTCTCCCGGCCCGGCCCGGCCCCTGGTCGTACGTCGGCGGGGTGGCTGCCGTGCCCGGGCCGGTGGTCGTGCGTCGGCGGGGTGGCTGCCGTGCCCGGGCCGGTGGTCGTGCGTCGGCGGGGTGGCTGCCGTGCCCGGGCCGGTGGTCGTACGTCGGCCGGGTGGCTGCCGTGCCTCGGCTGGTGGTCGTGCGTCGGCCGGGTGGCTGCCGTACGTGCGCCGGGCGAGGTTCGTGGTGCGGGGGCGGGCGGCGGGCCGGGGCGTGGCAGCTTGTGGGCGGGGCTGCGGTCTACGGCGCCGGAGGCACGGGTGTCCTTGGGTGTGGACCGGTACGAGGCGGGTTCGGTCGGCGGAGCGGGCGCTCGGCCGGCCGGTCCGCAGTGGCTCCCGGGCGGTGTCCCGGCCGACGGCGGTCGCGGTGGCGGTGGTGGCTGCGGCTGCGGCGGTGATCGGGGCCGCGGTGCCGGTGTGCGTGGCGTCGGATCCCAGCCGGGCGGGGTGTGCGGCGGGGCACGCGGTGCGGTGGGGGGCTCGGCGGTGTTCGCCGGTTCCGGTGCGCTTCGCGCGGGCCGACAGAGCGAGCCGGCCGCAGTCGGCCGGGTCGGCGGCCTCGGGGCGGGCGCCGGTGGCGCGGGCCGGCCGGCGGAGTTCCGGCGGGCGGGCGGCGGGCCGGCGCCCGCACCGCGGCGGGCCCGCGGGGGTCGCTTTCGGCTTCGTGCGCACCTCTGAAAGCTATTTTCGGGCGGGGTGGTGGTCAATCCGCCATTGGGCCCACGACGGGCGGGCCTTCTTCACATGCACTCCGGAGGTCCACAATGGCCCCATGGACCGTACGACCCCCCTGGAACAGGCGCTGCACGTCGCCCGCGCACTCGTGCTCGCCGATCTCGCCGCCGGCAAGGTCGCCGATGCCGATGTCGTCTCCCTCGTCGAGGACTCGGTCACGCACCGCCGGTGGTGGGTGGAGCAGTGGCCGGAGGGGGTCGACTACCTCCCGGGGCTCGTCGCCCAGGACGTGCAGGACTCGCTGCTGGAGAAGTACGGACGCTGGCCGCTGTGCCCGGTCTGCACCCACGGCGAACCGCACGCGCTGGACGTGGAGCCTGAGCTCGGACCCGACCCGCACTGGGTGTGCTCGGAGGCGGGCGTGAGAGTGGCCGCGGTCGGCGGCCTCGGGCCCGTCCTCGGCCCAGGGTGACCCGCCGGTGACCGTCTACATCGACCCGCCGACCTGGCCGGGCCACGGCCGCATGTGGTCCCACCTGGTCAGCGACGTCTCGTACGAGGAGCTGCACGCCTTCGCGGCGTCCATCGGCTGTCCGCCACGGGCCTTCGAGCGGGACCACTACGACGTGCCCTCGCACCGCTACGCCGACGCCGTCGGCGCGGGTGCGGTGGAGATCGGCAGCAAGGAGCTGGTGCGCCGGCTCACGGCGGCGGGCCTGCGCCGTCCCAAGGGCCGCCCGGCGGCCTGAACCAGCGGGACGTCAGCGGTCGGGCCGTCAGGACGCGCCGACCGTGATGCGCCGGGCCGGGTCGGTGGTGTCGTGGACCGCGTAGCGTGCGCTGATGGTCGCGGTCGTGACCGAGGTGCCGCAGAAGAAGGAGCCCGTCACCTTCACGGGGATCGGGGCCCGGTCCAGGACCAGTGCGGGGGTGTCCCGGTCGTCCCAGGTGCCGTCGGCGGTGGCGGGTGTGGTGGGGGCGGCGACGGCCGCGCAGGCCAGCAGTCCGCCGGTGCGCAGGACGAAACCGCCGGTGGGGACGGACAGCCGGGCCGTGGTGGGGGACCCGTGCTGGAACAGCACCTGCCAGGGGCCCGCCTGCTCGTTGGTCTCGACGGAGATCCGCAGGCCGGGTGCGTCGCTCGTGCAGTCCTCGAAGACCGGCGGGCTGATACGGACGCTCGCCGGGCCGGTGGGGTCGGTGGGGTCGGTGGGGTCGGTGGGGCCGGGGGTGTCGGTGGGGTCGGTGGGGTCGGTGGGGCCGGGGGTGTCGGGGATGGTGTTGCGGCCCTCGGCGCCGGGGAGCGTGGCGGACGTCGCGCAGGTCACGACGATCGGGCCGGCCTCGAACACGACGGCCCCCTCGGCCACGGCGGCGAACCGGTGTCCGGCCGGGGACAGCACGGTGCCGTCGGCCGTCGGCGCGGCCTGCGCCGCGGCCGGGAGGAGCGCCGAGGCTCCGAGGGTCAGGCAGGCGGCGGAGAGCGCGGTGCGCGGTAAGCGGAGCCTCTTGATGATCATGCTCCGAGCCTAGGAAGTCGCAGGTGGGCCCACCAGGGCCGAACGGCCGGGCGAACGGCCCTACGACTTCGGCGGCGCGGACGGCGCGGACGGCGCGGGCGGCGCGGGCGGTGTGGGCGGCGCGGACGGCGCGGACGGTTCCGGGACCGCCTGGGGCTGGGCCGCCTCCGGGAGCTCCCAGACGTGCTCCGGGGTCGCGATCTCGGTGACCGCGTTGGCGACGAGGCTGCTCAGGCTGCCGAACTCCCCGTCGGCGTCGGAGTTCACCACGATCACCAGGGTGGCCCGGTCCTGCGGGAGGCGGACGGCGATGGTCTCGTAGCCGGGCAGTTCGCCGTTGTGCCCGATCCAGCCGGCTATCTCGGCGATGCCGAGCCCGTAGCCCAGCTCGGGGTGCCCGGTGGGCAGCATGCGCAGCCGCTGGGCCTGGGTGCCCGGTTCCAGCAGCGGGTCGCCGTCCGGAAGCCGCCCGCTGACCAGGGTCGGGACCCAGGAGTGCAGGTCGTCGATGGTGGAGATCATCGCGCCGGCCGCCCAGCCCCAGGAGGGGTTCCACTGGGAGGCGTCGACGGTCGCACCGTCCGGGGTGAAGTTCGTGTAGCCGTGCACGAACGGACTGGTGATCTCCGCGCCGGTCGGCAGCGAGGTCGAGTCCAGGTCGGCCGGTTCGAAGACCTCCTGCTCCAGATAGGTGTGCAGGGGCTGACCGCTGACCTTCTCGACGAGCAGGCCGAGCAGAACGGTATTGGTGTTGGAGTACTCCCAGCGCGCGCCCGGCGGGAAGTCGGCGGGGTGCCGGAAGGCGATGTCCAGCAGTTGCTGCGGGGTCCAGGCACGGTACGGGTCGGCCTTGAAGGCGGCCTGCCAGCGCGGGTCCTCGGTGTAGTTGTAGAGGCCGCTGCGCATCTCGGCGAGCTGCCGGACGGTGATCTTCTCGCCGCCGGGTACCCCGTCGAGGTACGTCGAGATCGGCGCGTCGAGCCGTACCTTCCCGTCGTCGACGAGCTGGAGGACGCCGGTGATGGTGAAGGTCTTGGTGACGCTGCCGATGCGGGTGTGCATGTCGGTCTTGATGGGGGTGCCGGTGGTCTTGTCGGAGGTGCCGAAGGCGCGCACGTAGGGCTCGTCGCCGTCGATCCACAGGCCGACGCCCACACCGGGGATGCCCGCCTCGCGCATGGCCGCGGTGATCGCGTCGTCGAGTTTCTCGGCGATCACGTCGTCGACGCCGACCCGGCCCGGCGGGGCGGCGGCGGGGGCCTGGCCCGCGCACAGCGCGGTCAGCAGCAGGGAGGCGGCGGCCAGGACTGTGGGCGTGCGGTACCGGCCCATGCAGGATCACCTCTGACGGACGTCCCCGAGCGGTATCCGGATCCCCGAGCCGACCTTCCCATCGTAGGAAGGCGGGTCCGGGGCGGCGACCGGGACCGGAGCCCGCGCGGCGGGACGCCGGTGGCGGGGACGGTCCCATACTCAAGACACGAGAGGGAAAGGACCCCACCAAGCCCCACCCCTCCCGCCCCGTGGCGCACACTCACTCGCTTGAGTGAAAAAGGTCAACTTGGCTGGCTTCGGGGCAGGTTGCCTGATCTACGCTCAGCGCGACAGAGCACATCACCGCTGACATGCGTCGGCCCCCGCCGGGAGCGCAATCCCAGTGCGGGGGCCTGACCACCGAGGAAGAAAGCCCTTCCCGATGGATACACAGAACACTAGCGCGCGCCCGCCCGCGCAGCCCCGTAACGGCGAAAAAAACCACCCTTCCCGGGGCACCCGCGCGTACAACCGCTCCGGCGGCGTCATCCACGACAACTCCCACCACACCAGCCGCTTCACGGTGATCGGCAACCACCTCGCCCAGCACGCCGAGCTGTCGTTGCTGGCCATCGGCCTGGCCGTCCACATCCAGTCCCTGCCCGGTGGAGCGCTTATCGACATCAGGACCCTCGCGGCCCGGTTCCCCGAGGGAAAGACGCGGATCGCGGCGGCCCTGCGCGAGCTGGAGACCCACGGCTATCTGCGCCGCACCTGCGAACGCACCAGCAGCGGCCGCGTCGTCACGCGCACAGTCTCCTGCAACCAGCCGGGCCGGTCCGGCGCCACGACCGGGCCGGAGCCGAAACCGAAGGCCGGGCGCCCGGCCCGCCGGGAGGGCGAGCCGCCGCGCCGCGCCCTCCCCGCCGTGCCGAGGCCCGCGTACCCGGCCCCCGACCTCCTCCGGTCCGCCGTCGAGGTCCTCGCCGGCCTCCGCCGCGGGGATCCCCGCCTGCTGCTCTCCGCCACCGACGTCGATCACCTCGCCCCCGGCGTCGCGGCCTGGCTGGAGCGCGAGCTGCCGCCGAGCGCCGTGCACCACGCCCTGACGGCCGACCTGCCGACGGAGCCGCTGCACCGTCCGGCCGCGCTCCTGGCGCACCGCCTCGCCGCCCAGCTCCCGCCCGTGCCGCCGTTCAGAGCCCCCGCGGCGAGGGACGCCGTCAGACATCCGCTGCAGAACTGCGACGTCTGCGACCACGCCTTCCGCGGGGCCGAACCCGGCCGCTGCCGTGACTGCGCAACCGCACCGCCCGGGGTTCACCCCTCCGGGTGAACCGCCGCCGCATTGTCCCGTTCCGCGATTTCCCTCCCTGCCAGGAGCGCTCGACCGCCGAACGGGTCGCGGACCGCTCCTTCCGCACGTCGCCCCGTGGGAACGCGGTCGAGCTCCCCCACGTGGGTCAGTCGGGTGTATCCCCGGAGGTCAGGGCGGCCAGTTCGGCGGCGAGGTTCGCGCGCGCCGGGGCCTCCCAGTGCGCCGTGCCGTGGGGCGTGCGGAAGAGCCGGGGCAGGTCGAGGAGCTGGCGCAGTACGGCGGCGCGCCCGGTGCGGAAGGCGTCGTCGGGGACGAAGCCGTACTCGTCGCGGACGGCGGCGGCGTAGGCGGCGTACTCCTGCGGGGTGCCGGCCAGGACGGCCAGGTCGGCGTCGCACAGCACCTCGCCGTCGGTGTCGCCGGGGGCGGGGTCGTGGGTGACGGTGAGGCGGACCAGACGGGCCACCTCGGCGGTGCGCGCGGCGTCGATGCCGAGCTCGGGGAGGGCGCGCTCGGCGAGGGCGGCGCTGCGCTCCTCGTTCTCGGAGCGGTCGGGGCGGTAGACGGCGTCGTGGAACCAGGCGGCCAGCCGGACGGCGGCGGGGTCGGCGGCGTGCGGCGCGAGCACGTCGATCCGGGCGAGTACGTCGGCCAGGTGCGCGGTGGTGTGGTAGCGGCGCTGGGGCTCCGCCCAGGCGGTGAGGAGGCGGTCGGCGTAGGGGGCGGGATCGCGGTCGGCGGGGGTGCCGGCGGCGGTGACGGCCTCGTGCCAGCGGGCGCGGAGATCCGTGGTGTCGGTGCGCGGGGTGCCTATGTCCATGGGCACATTGTGGGGGTGGCGTGATTGTGCTGGTGGAGCACGGCCGGAGGCCCGTACCCTGGATATTGGACTAGACCTGTTGTGGGGGCTTTGGCCTTGTGCGAGCTCCCCCGACCCCTCGCTCTCCCGAGCGTTCTTCCGAAGGATGGGATCGAATGAGCAACCGTGCGCTCCTGGAGGTGATCGCCCTCGACGTGGAGGACGCGGTCGCGGCCCAGGCAGGTGGGGCGGACCGCCTGGAGCTGGTCACCGACATGGCCGCCGACGGCCTCACCCCGGCGCGCGAGACGTTCGCGGCGATCCGCGCGGCCGTCGACATCCCGCTGCGTGTGATGATCCGCAAGGCGGACGGTTTCGCCGCGGGGGACGTCGCCCTCCTGGCCGCGACGGCCCGGGAGCTGCGGGCGGAGGGGGCGCGGGAGTTCGTCCTGGGCTTCCTGAACGCGGACGGCAGCCCCGACCTGGCCGCGGTCGAGGCGGTCCTCGCGGAGCTGGCGGGCTGCGCGTGGACCTTCCACCGGGCGATCGACCGCGCGGCGGACCGGGACCAGCTGCGCAAGGCGCTGGCCGACCTGCCCGGCCTGGACACCTACCTGACGGCGGGGTCGGCGGCGGGGGTCGAGGAAGGACTGCCGGTGCTCCTCGCGGAGGCGGCGCGTGGTGGTGAGCCGGGGTACGGGGCGCGGATCCTCGTGGGCGGCGGGCTGACGCTCGCGCACGTGCCGCTGCTGCGGGCGGGCGGGGTCGACGCGTTCCACATCGGCGGCGCGGCGCGCCCCGACGGGTGGGGGCGGCCGGTCTCGGCCGCCGCCGTCGCCGAGTGGCGGGCCCTGCTGGACTGACTGGCCCGGCCCCGCCGGGGTTCGGGGCGCGGGACCCGGCCCGCGGCCGGGGCCTTGCGCGGCGGGTGGACCGGCGGGTGGACCGGCGGCAGAGCAGGCCCCGGCGGGGTTCGGGCGCGGGGTCCGGGGTGGAGCCCCAGGGGTCCGGCCGGAAGCCGGCCCGCGGCCGGGGCTTTGCGCGGCGGGTGGACCGGCGGGTGGACCGACGGCGGGAGCGGCGGCAGAGCCGGCCCCGCCGGGGTTCGGGCGCGGGATCCGGGGTGGAGCCCCAGAGGTTCGGCCGGAAGCCGGCCCGCGGCCGGGCCCGGGGCCGGGGCCGACGGAGCCGTCAGGTCAGGGCCTGGGGCAGGGGCGCCGAGTGGAGGGCCGTCAGGCCCGAGACGGCTCGGGTGAGGCAGACGTACAGGCGGCGCAGGCCGGTCCGCTCGTCCGGTTCGCCGTCGACGATCGCCGCGGGCTCGTCGAGGACCACGTAGTCGTACTCCAGGCCCTTCGCCAGCGAGGCCGGGACGAGGGTCAGGCGGGACTGCGCGGTCGTCTCCTCGCCGGGGGACAGGTACGGCAGGCCCGCCGCCAGCAGGGCCTCGGCCAGGGCGGGGACGCGGGCGTCCGCGGCGATCAGGCCGATCGAGCCCTCGTGGGTCAGGGACTCGCGGCAGGACCGGATCACCGCCGCCGTCAGGTCGTCCGTCTCGGTCACCCGCAAAGACCCCGGGGTCTCGCGGACGGAGGAGACCGGGGCCAGCCCCGGGGAGATCGCCGGCAGCAGGCGGGACGCGTAGGCGATGACCTCGCGCGGCACGCGGAAGCCGGCCGTCAGCTCCTCCAGCGCCGCCTGCGGCTTGCCGAGGTGGGTCAGGGCCTCGTCCCAGCTGCGCGTGGCCCACGGGGTGGTGCCCTGCGCGAGGTCGCCCAGGACCGTCGCCGAGCCGGTCGTGCAGCGCCGTCCCACCGCCCGGTACTGCATGGGGGAGAGGTCCTGCGCCTCGTCGAGGACGACGTGGCCGAGCGAGTGGGTGCGTTCCACCAGGTCGGAGGCCTCGTCGATGAGGACGAGGTCCGCCGCCGACCACTTCGCCGACTTCACGCTCCGGAACGGCTTCGGCCACAGCAGGAGCTTCTGCTCGTCCGCCGTCAGGACGTCCTGCGCGTGCTCGGCGAGGAAGTCCGGGTCGGAGAGCAGCCGCAGGACCAGCTTCGCCGGTTCGACGGGCGGCCAGATCTCCTTGACCACGGCCTTCACGGCCGCGTTGCGGGCCACCGCGTCCTGGACGCGGTCGTCCGGGGCCTCGCCCGCCTGTTCCATGCGGACCAGGACGGCGTGCGCGATGCGCCGGGGCAGGGCCTCGCGGGCGGCGCCGTAGCGGATGTCGCGGTTCTGCAGTTCCTCGACCATCTCCTCCAGCTCGTACGCCGGCACGCGCCAGCGGCGCGAGCCGCGGACCACCATCAGCGGTTCCGTGGGGCGGCCGACGTGGGAGCGGACCGCGCGGCGGAGCACCTCCGCCATGCGGGCGTCGCCCTTGACGACGGCGGTCTCGGCGGGGTCGGTGCCGCGTACCTCCAGGCCCTCGCGGGCCACCAGGTCGTCGACGGTGGCCTGCTTCACCTCCAGCTCGCCGAGGGCCGGGAGGACCTGCTCGATGTAGTGCAGGAAGGAGCGGTTCGGCCCGATGACGAGGGTGCCGGTGCGGGCGAGGCGCTCACGGTGCGCGTACAGCAGGTACGCCACCCGGTGCAGGCCGACGGCCGTCTTCCCGGTGCCGGGGCCTCCCTGGACGCAGACCGAGCCGGACAGGCCGGAACGCACGATCTCGTCCTGCTCCGGCTGGATCGTGGCCACGATGTCCCGCATGGGGCCGACGCGCGGGCGCTCGATCTCCTGCTGGAGCAGCTTGCTGACGGCGGCTGCCTCGGCCGGGTCGGACAGGTGCTCGTCCTCGTACGCGGTGAGCTCGCCGCCGGTGTAGCCGAAGCGGCGGCGCAGGGCGATGTCCTGCGGGTCCTTCTTGGAGGCCCGGTAGAACGGCTGTGAGACGGGCGCGCGCCAGTCGATGACCATCGGGTCGCCGTCGGCGTCGTGGACGTGGCGGCGGCCGATGTAGAACTGCTCGCCCTCCGCGCCCTCGGCGAGCTCGGCGCCGGGGGAGTGCAGGTAGTCGAGGCGCCCGAAGAACAGGGGTGTGTGGGCGAGGTCGGCGAGGGCCTTGATGCGGTCGTCGATCTGGGCCTGCAGGACGATCGCGTTGACCCAGTTCGCGGTGACGTCGCGGATGTCGAGGGCCTCGACGTCCTCGCGCATGGCGCGCAGGGCGGAGCGCGAGGCGGTGAGGTGGGCCCGTTCGCGGCCCAGCGGGTCGGCGGGCAGCAGGTCGTCGGGGGTGGTCTCGGGGGTGGTCTCGGGGGCGTGCGCGGGCACGGGACTGCCTCCAGCTGCTGGAACGGAACAGATGCCCCCGGTTTCCGGCCGGCGGGCGGCTCTCCCCGGGTGAGGCGGTGGGAGGCGGCAAGAGCGGAGATTCTAGCCAGCGGGGCGCGCCCGCGCGAACGAAATTCACGGGGCTGGAAATCCGCCGCGGCCGGGACCTCCGTACGGGTGTCGTACCCGGGAGTGTCAGACCTTGGGGAGGGTCACCAGGGGGCGGCATGCGACGGAAGGAGGAGGCCGGGGGCCCGGGGATTGGGCCCGTAGGGCGATGTGGATCCGGTGGCGGCGGCGCACCATGGATTCATGAGCACCGCAACCTTCACTCCGATTCAGGGCGGCCGCCCGAGCGGCGCCACCGCCATCTCCGAGCACACGCCCCGCCACCGCCTCGGCAGCATGCTGCACGCCGCGAAGGTGTTCGCGGCGGCTGCCGTGAGCGTCGTCGTGCTGGGTGAGTACGCGGAGGACGCGGGCGTCATACGCCGCTGAGGCGGCCTGCGGCCTGCGGCCTGCGGCCTGCGGCCCGGGACCCCGCGGCCCCGTGCCCCGGCCCGAGCCCCGCGCCACCGGGACCCGAGCCCCGCGCCACCGGGACCCGAGCCCCGGGACCCCGCGCCACCGGGACCCCGCATTCCCGCGCCCCCGCGCCGGTGTCAGGCGTCGATCGCCTGGTAGACCGTGGTCCAGAAGTCGTGGATGAGCTGCGCCGGAGCCGCGGTCGTCAGCCCGACCTGTGTGAGCAGGACCCCCGTGAGGTCGTTCTCCGGGTCGGCGTACGCCGAGGTGCCGGTTCCGCCGTCCCAGCCGAACTGGCCGACGGGCGCGTAGTCGCCCCGGTAGGTGCGCACCGCCATCCCGAAGCCCCAGCCGCCCTGCTGTCCCTGGCCGAAGGACACATGGACGGCGCCCCGTGCCAGGGCCGACCGGGCGGCCTCCTGCTCGGGGGTGAGCCGGTTGGTGGTCATCAGCTCGACGGCGGGCCGGGACAGGATCCGCTCGCCTCCGTGCGTGCCCCGCTCCAGCAGCATCCGGAAGTAGGCGTGGTAGTCGTCCACGGTGGAGACCAGACCGCCGCCGCCCGCCTGGAACGCCACGGGCGCGCTGTACTGCCCGCCCTTCGCCTCGTCCCAGACGGTGAACTCCCCGGTCTGCGGGTTCGGGGCGTAGCTGGGCGGCAGCCGGTCGATCTTCTCGGCGGGCACGTGGAAGGCGGTGTCCTTCATCCCGAGCGGGTCGAGGACGCGTTCGCGCAGGAACGTCTCGAAGGGCCGGCCGGTGACCCGGGAGACGAGGACGCCGAGTACGTCGTGGCTGAGGTGGTACTGCCAGTGCTCGCCGGGCCGACGCATCAGCGGCAGCGTGCCGAGGCGGCGCATCCACTCGTCCTGCTCGGGCAGCGGTGCCGCGCCCTGGCTGAAGACACCCCCCTCGAAGATCGCGTTCATGATCGGGGAGCCCAGCGCCGTCAGGTCGATGCCGAGGCCGAAGGTGGAGGTCAGCAGGTCCCGCACGGTGATCGGGCGCGGGGCCGGCTCGGTGTCGTCGATCGGGCCGTCGATCCGCTTGAGGACCTGGCGGTCGGCGAGCTCGGGCAGCCACTGGTCCACCGGGTCGTCCAGTCGCAGCGCGCAGTCGTCGAGCAGGGCCATCGACGCCGCCATGGTCACCGGCTTCGAGGTGGACGCCATCCGGAAGATCGTGTCCCGGCTCATCGGTGCGCCACCGTCGTGGCGCATCGTCCCGATCGCCTCGACGTGCGTGTGACCGCCCCGGCCGACGAGGGCCACCACTCCGGGGATCCTCCCGGAGTCGACGTGCCGCGTCAGCACGTCGCGCACCTTGCGCAGCCCCGCTCCGGAGAAGCCGCCGTTGCTCCCACCCATGATGATTCTCCCCGTGGTCTGTGTTTCGAGAACTCCTGAACGACTTCGAAGCTACATTGCGTTTACGGATTGGTCAACAAACAATCGAGAGTGAACGTGGTCGTCTATGAGGCCAGTTTCACGCTCCTTTGCAATGACTTTGAAGCTGAATGCAATGTGCAACCTCGGCCTGTCGTTGCAATGAACTGGAGTGAACGCAGAGCCGCGCCGACTGATCCACTAGGGTCACGCGCGTGACCTTGAGCCCCACCCCCAGCCGCTCGCCGTCCTCCCTCGCCGGTGTGCTGGTGACGGGCTCGCTCCTCGTGCTGGGCGTGCTCTGCATCGCCCTGCGCGTCCCCGTGGCCGATGACCTCGTCGAGGGCTTCTCCGCCGCCGAGTGGCAGCCGCCCACCGGGTATCCACCGTTCGCGGCGATCCTGTTCACCCCGGCCGCCTGGCTGCCGGCCGGGTTACTGAAGGCGGTGCTCGTCCTCGGCAACGCCGGACTGCTCGCCCTGCTGATCGCGCTGTCCTGCCGGCTCGCGGGACTGCCGGCCAGGACCGCTCCCGTCCTGGCCGCCACCATCGCCGGGCTGTGGCTGGAGCCGCTGTTCCAGGCCCCCCTCTCCGGACAGATCAACCTCGCCCTCGCCTGCCTGGTCCTGTGGGACCTGGCCCGCCCCGGAGCCGCCCTCGGCAAGGGCTTCGCGCTGGGCATCGCCGCCGGGATCACCCTGACCCCGGCGGTCCTCGTCCCCTACCTGCTGGCCACCCGCCGGGTGCGGGCCGGGCTGACGGCACTGGCCGCCCTGACCGGGACCGCCCTGCTCGGCCGCCTGGTCCTGCCCGAGGAATCCGCCGCCTTCTGGTCCCGGCACCTCGCGGCCACCGGCCGCGCCCTCGTGCTGGACGGGCCGGGCCTGTGGGTCTGGGGCGTCCCCCTGCTCGCCGTGGCCGCGGCCCGCATCCGGGCGGCGGCCCACGGCCGGTCGGTCAGTCGTTCGCCAGCAGCTCGTCCGCGTCCATGATCCGGTAGGCGTACCCCTGCTCGGCGAGGAACCGCTGGCGGTGCGCCGCGAAGTCCTGGTCGATCGTGTCGCGCGCGACGACCGAGTAGAACCGCGCCTCGTGACCGTCCGCCTTGGGGCGCAGGACACGGCCCAGACGCTGCGCCTCCTCCTGTCGCGAGCCGAAGGTGCCCGACACCTGGATGGCCACCGTCGCCTCCGGCAGGTCGATGGAGAAGTTGGCGACCTTCGACACGACCAGCACGTTGATCTCGCCCTCGCGGAACGCGTCGAAGAGCTTCTCGCGCTGCGCGTTGGAGGTCTCGCCCTTGATGACGGGCGCGTCCAGGTGCTCGCCGAGCTCGTCGAGCTGGTCGATGTACTGCCCGATGACGAGGGTCTGCTCGCCCCGGTGCTTGCGCACCAGCGCCTCGGTGACCTTCCGCTTCGTCGCCGTCGTCGCGCAGAAGCGGTACTTCTCCTCGGTCTCGGCGGTCGCGTACGCCAGCCGCTCGGACTCCGTCAGGTTGACCCGGACCTCCACGCAGTCGGCCGGCGCGATGTAGCCCTGCGCCTCGATCTCCTTCCACGGCGCGTCGAACCGCTTCGGCCCGATCAGCGAGAAGACGTCCGACTCCCGCCCGTCCTCGCGCACCAGCGTCGCCGTCAGGCCGAGCCGGCGCCGCGCCTGCAGGTCGGCGGTGAACTTGAAGACCGGCGCGGGCAGCAGGTGCACCTCGTCGTAGACGATCAGGCCCCAGTCCCGGGAGTCGAAGAGCTCCAGGTGCGGGTAGACACCCTTCCGCTTGGTCGTCAGGACCTGGTACGTGGCGATCGTGACCGGCCGGATCTCCTTGCGGGTGCCGGAGTACTCGCCGATCTCGTCCTCCGTCAGCGACGTCCGCCTGACCAGCTCGTGCTTCCACTGGCGGGCCGAGACGGTGTTCGTGACCAGGATCAGCGTCGTCGCCTTCGCCTTCGCCATCGCGCCCGCGCCGACCAGCGTCTTCCCGGCGCCGCAGGGCAGCACGACCACACCGGAGCCGCCGTGCCAGAAGCCCTCGACGGCCTGCTGCTGGTACGGGCGCAGCGCCCAGCCGTCCTCGGCCAGGTCGATCGGGTGCGCCTCGCCGTCGACGTAGCCGGCGAGGTCCTCGGCGGGCCAGCCGAGCTTGAGCAGCGTCTGCTTGATCTGGCCGCGCTCGGAGGGGTGCACGGCCACGGTGTCGGGGTCGAGCCGGGCCCCGACCAGCGGGGTGATCTTCTTCGACCGCAGGATCTCCTCCAGCACCGGACGGTCGGTGCTGGTCAGCACCAGTCCGTGTACGGGGTGCTTGGAGAGGGTGAGGCGGCCGTAGCGGGCCATGGTCTCGGCGACGTCGACGAGCAGCGCGTGCGGCACCGGGTAGCGGGAGTACTCCACGAGCGCGTCGACGACCTGCTCGGCGTCGTGCCCGGCGGCACGGGCGTTCCACAGCCCGAGCGGAGTGATCCGGTAGGTGTGGATGTGCTCGGGCGCCCGTTCCAGCTCGGCGAACGGAGCGATGGCGCGACGCGCGGCTCCGGCGAGCTCGTGGTCGACCTCAAGCAGGAGGGTCTTGTCGCTCTGTACGATTAGCGGACCATTCACGCGCAGCGCCCCGTTTCACTCAGGTCAAACCTCCAGTGTGCCGTACGGGGCCGGGGCTGGGAACACGGCGCCGGGCGGGTCGGCCGCCTTCGCGTACAGAGTGCTGGAACCGGCCGACGGCCGACGGGCGACGGCCACGACGACGTCATCGGGTGCCTCTCCGTGCATCCCGCGCGCGAGGCACCCGACCGGATCCGGGTGTCCTCATGGGTGCGGGCCGACCGCGCACACCCGGACGCCCCGCTGCGCGACGCCGTACCGACCTGGCTGCACGCCGCGTGGCCCGTCGGCGGGACGCGGAGCGACTACGCGCCCAGGTGAACGGCGCCGGGGGCCGAACGGGTCGACGACGCCACCCCACGACGTTGCGGTCCGATGATAGGGAAAGCGCCGTCATAGGGTGGCCGTCGCTCAGGCGACCAGGGGGGACCGGACGCTCCCGACGAACGGACGCTCATGACGTACACACGGTTCGACCGCTCGCTCCTCGCCGACGCCTCGCCCCCCGCCACCACCGTCACCCACGACGTCGGCCTGCTCGTGCTCCGGCTGGTCGTCGGCCTCACGATGGCCGGCCACGGCACGATGAAGCTCTTCGGCTGGTTCGGCGGCCCGGGCCTCACCGCGACCGGCAAGGGCTTCTCCATGGCCGGCTATCCCGCCGGAGACGCCATGGCCGTCATCGCCGGCCTCTCCGAGACCCTCGGCGGCCTCGGTCTCGCAATCGGCCTGCTCACCCCGCTCGCCGGCGCGGCACTGACCGGCGTCTTCATCAACATCCTCGACGTCCGCGGCTTCGGCGCCTACTTCCCGCCCAAGGGCATCGAACTCGAAGTGGTGCTGTTCGCCGCGGTCATCGCCCTCACGCTCACCGGGCCCGGCCGCTACGCCGTCGACCACTACCTTCCGGTACTGCGCGCGTCACGGCCCCGGTACTCCCTGCTCGCACTGCTGGTCGGTGCCGTCGTCGGCTTCGTCGTCCTGCTCATCCGGGACTGACGGCACGGCACGGCAGGGCAGGGCGGGCGCGGTCAGGCGCCCAGGTGCTCCAGCGGCCCCGACGGGTAGGGCGTCTCCACCGGCAGCAGGGCGCGGGCCGCGTCCTCGGCGCCCTCCGCGCCCGACCGGAGCAGGCCGTGGATCTCCCGGACCAGCGGGGTCACGTCGCGGATGGAGACCGTCCACTCGTCGGCGTACGCCCGCGACGCGGGACCCGACAGGCCCAACTGGAGCGAGCGGTACGGCAGCGGGCCCAGGCGCAGGCTGCGCTCCGGGTCCCACTGCACGCGGGCGGGCGCCCGGCGCAGCGCCTCCTGCCAGGCGGCCCGGTCCGTGTGCACGCCCGCCTCGTAGTGCGACAGGCAGGCGTCGCGCAGCGCCCGGTCGAAGCCCTCGCGGGTGATCTCGACCGCCAGCACCGTCTCCTGGTCGGCCTTGGTGGCCCAGCCGCAGCGGTACATCATCCACAGGAACGACGGCTTGATCCACGTCATCCGCTCCCGCTTCCAGGCGGGCGGGAAGCGGTTGTCGCGGGCCGCCGGGACCCCGAGGCGGGGGGCGTAGGCCTGGTAGACGGTGATCGTGGTGTCGGTGTGGGCGGCGCGGATCTGACGGTGCGGTACGGCTTGCATGGGGCCAGGGTGTACGGCGGCGGGGTCGGGCCGCCAGCCGTTTTCCCTGCGGGGCCGCACCGTTGCGAGGGCTCCGCCCCCGGCCCCGCGCCTCAAGCGCCGGCGGGACTGAAAGATCGGGGCGCTGCCCTGGCCCCCGCGCCTCAAGTGTCGGCGGGGCTGAAAGATCGGGGGCGCTGCCCCCGGATCCCCGCGCCTCAAACGCTGGCGAGGCTGAAGGACCGGGCTCCGCCCCGGCCCCCGCGCCTCAAGTGTCGGCGGGGCTGAGGGATCGGGGCGCTGCCCTCGGATCCCCGCGCCTCAAGCGCCGGCGGGGCTGAGGGATCGGGGCGCTGCCCCCCGGCCCCCCGCGCCTCAAGCGCTGGCGGGGCTGAGACCGGGGCTCCGCCGGACCCCCGCGCATCGAATGCCGGCGAGGCTGAAGGACCGGGGCTCCGCTCCCGGAACGCCAAGCCTCGAACTTCCCGGCCCACCGCTGGGAGGTGCCCCCGGGCGGGGCCGGATGGTGCGGCGGGGCCGGGCGGTGCGGCCGGGGCGGGCGGTGCGTCGGGTGCCGTGAGGCTAGAGGTGTTCGTCGGCCAGTTCGGCCACGCCCGTGACGCGGTGGAGGGCGTACGTGCGGACCTCGTCCGCCGTGTGGTCGTAGCCGGTGACGAAGCCGCCCTCGACCCGTACCGGTGCGATGACGCGTTGGCTCGCCGCGCCGTCCGCGTTCACGTAGCCGATCCACACCGCCGACCCGGTCAGTGCCGCCGCCTGCACCGTCGCCAGCGTCTCCGCCGCACTCGTGCGCGGGAGTTCGCCCGGCACCCCGGCTGCCGGCCCCGGCTCCTTACGGACCGCGGTCGCCGCCAGGTCGCCCGCACGGATCGCCCGTACGGCCGCCCCCAGCAGCGTCGCGTCCGGCACCGGCGGCCCGTCCGGCACCGGCACGGGAGCCGAACGGGGCGGCGTGCGGTGGGCGTCGGCCCGCGCCACCAGCACGTCGCCGCTACCCGACTCCGCGGCCGGCGCGTACCCCATCGCCCGCAGCCCCTCCAGCAGCGCGGTCGGTTCGGCCCGCGCCGCCAGCACCGTCGGCGCCAGCCTGCGCAGCCCCAGCCCCGCCGAGCGCTTGTCCGCGAGGATCTCGCCGAGCATCGCGTCGTCGTCGCAGCGCACGTACGAGGAGGCCGCGCCGACCCGCAGGTGCCCGTGCCGACGGGCCACGTCGTCGATCAGGTACGCCAGCGGCTGCGGCACCGGCGTACGGCTGTGCTCCTTGAGGAAGGCGTGCAGGTCGGCGGCGGCGCGGCCGGCGTCCAGCGCCCGCCGCACCGAGCCCGGCGTGAACCGGTACACCGTCGCCCCGCCCTTGGACTCCACGTCCGCGAGCACCGCCAGGGTGTCCCCGAGCGGGCGGCGCAGCGGTCCCGGCGCCACCGCCGTCAGGTCGGCCTGGAGCAGTACGTGGTCCACCGGCTCCGGCAGCAGCGGCGCCAGCAGCGGCGCCGGGTCCCGGTGCTCCAGCAGGGCCCGGCCCGGCCCCGACAGGGCGCCGCGGCCGGTCACACCGAGGACCTCCGCCTCGGTGAGCGCCCAGTTCGCCAGACGCGCCCGAAGGTCGCTCGCCGTGCGCACGGGACGCTCCCACGCCAGCCGCTCCAGCACCGCCTCCGGATCGGCCGAGCCGCCCTCCGGCAGGTCCGCCAGGAGTTCCAGGACGCGCCGGCGCACCTCGGGCGCGGCGGACCGGTCCAGTTCGGGGCCGAGCGCCGACAGCGTGCGCCCCTTCGCGTCCTGCTCGCCCACCAGACCGGCCGTGCGGGTCGCCGGCAGCCACGCGGCCGCCAGCACCGACCACCGCTCGGCGGGCGGCAGTTCGCGCCAGTCGTCGAAGGCCGGCGTGGGTGCGTACCGCTCGTCCGCCTCCCCGTCGCCGGCCAGCAGCCCGGCCGCGTAGGCCAGTTCGATCCAGAACGCCGCCGACGCCTCGGTGGTGTCCAGGCCGGACGCGACCCGCTTCAGGTCCCGTACGGACAGCCCGCCCGCCCGCAGCACCGGCGGACCGGCGTGCTCCCAGGACTTCACCAGCTCCTCGACGGTGGCCAGCGCGGCCAGCGCCTGCCCGGCGGCGTTCGCGTCCACAAGCTGTGGACGGTGCTCGCGGTGCGCCGTCACCGGCGGGGCCACCGGCGCCGTGTCCTTGTGTGCGAGCCCGCCGCGCAGGTGCAGCGCCACCTCCCGGGGCAGGACCACGGTCCGCGCCGTCGCGGGCAGCAGCAGCCCCCGGTCGCGCAGCCAGCGCACCGGCGGCGCCGGGTTCGGGGTCACCTCCCCGTACGGCGGCCCCCACACCAGCCGCCCCAGCACCTGGTGCGCCTCGGCCGGGGCCTCGTCCAGCAGCGCCGACATCCGTTCCGGGTCGGTGAACAGCGCCGTCAGCGCCGTGACCGCGGAGACCGGGTCGTGTGTGGCGGGCAGCCCGGCCGCCGCCACGATCTCCTGCACCCGGGTCGGCGACATCCCGGCGGTGGCCTCGGCGACGGTCGGCCCCAGCCCCGTCGGCGAGGGCCGCTGCGCGGACGGCGCGAGGAACTCGCGGGCGGTGCGCACCAGCCGCAGCCGGTCCTCGTCCCCCCACACCAGCGCCTGGTCGCGCAGCACGCCCAGGGCCCGGGGCAGCGCGGTGCGGGCCCGCTCGTCCTCGCCGCCGGTCAGCAGCCCCTCCAGCACCGGGTACGGGCACGGGTCCGGGGCCACGGCCAGCGCCTCGGCCGTCTGCAGCGCGAACCGGTCCAGGCGCTCCAGCGCCCGCACCACCGAGGCCCGGGTCCCGGCGCGTGTGGCGAGCTGGGTGACATCGCCCGGCACCGGGTTCAGCAGGTCCGGACGGGAGTGCAGCAGCGTGCAGAGCGCGGCGTCGTCACGGGCGCGCAGCGCCTCGGCGAGGGAGCGCGGGGGAGCCGCCCCGGTCCCGCTCTCCGGAGCTCCCGCAGCAGTGCTTGGCTCGGGCACAGTCGCCTCCCGGTCGCGTCGGCCGGTCGTATCGGCCGGTCCCCATCCGGCCAACGGTATCCGCTGCGCCCGGGGCGGCTCCACGGGCGCACGCGCTACCTTCGGGGGAGGCGGTACGGGAGGAGCCTGGGCGTGGGGATCGAAAGCGACCACCTGGTCTACGAATATCTGAGCGCCGTCGGGGACTTGGCGCAACGCCGGCACCTCTCCTCCGGCGACCGCATGAGGCTCGTGGCCGGCCTGCGGGACGAGATCGACCGTCGGCGCGCCAAGTACGACCCGGAGACCCCGGCGGCCGTACGCCGCATCCTGGAGCGCATCGGCACGCCCGAGGAGGTCCTGGACACCCTCGGCGCCCGGCAGGGCGCGGCCCCCGCCGCCGGCCCCGTCGAGCCGGCCCCGTCGGTGCCCGCCCAGCGGATCCCCCGGCCCGCGGGCCGCCTGCGGCTGCCCGGGGTCCCCACGCCGCGGCCGGCGCCGGAGCGGGAGCCCGAGCCGGAGAACGTACCGCCGCACCTGGCCGGGCTGGACGAGCTCGGCCCGTCCGGCGGTGCCGAGCCCGACTGGTGGCGGATGACCCCCGCGACCCACGGGGGCGGCCCGCAGGTCGAGGGCTTCGCGGGCGGCATCGAGTTCCCGGACCTGTTCAAGGAGGGCCCGGAGGCGGACGCAGAGGAGGACGCGGAGGAGGAGAAGGCGGCCGGGCCGGCCGGGCCACCGGACTCGCGCGCCCGGAGCCTCGTACGGTTCCTGATCGAGCGGCGGCGCGCGAAGGCGCAGGCGAAGGCCGAGGCCGCGAAGGCGGGAGCCGGCGCGGAACCGGAGGCGGCCGCCGCCCCGGCCCGGCCGCGCCCCAACGCCTTCCTGCTGCTGGCCGCCGCCGTCCTCGTCGTCGGTGTCGTCAGCGGCCACTGGCTGCTGCTCGTCATCGGCTGGCTCCTGCCGTACGCCTCTCGGGTGCTGCGCCCGGCCGAACGCAAGTGGGCCGTCTTCGGGCCGCCCGGCGTGGTCCTCGCGGGCGCCGCGGTGTGGCTGTGGGGCCGCACCAACGGCACGTGGGGCGAGACCCTGGCCGACGACCAGGTCGGCGGCGCGGTCCAGGGGATGTGGCCCTGGCTGCTGCGCGGCGCCGCCCTGGCCTCCGTGCTGTACCTGGTGTGGCGGGCCCGCCGGCGCTGAAGCGCCCGGGGGCACGCCACCGCTCAGCCGCCGGGGACGCGCCGCTGCTCGGGCCGGCGGCGGGTCGGCCCGCCGGTGGGCCGGCAGGTCCCGCAGCCGTCGGCGCCGCTCGGCGAGGAGGGCGCGGGTCAGCACGGTCAGCATGGTCAGCACGGTCCTGGCGTACGCCTGCGGGTGGTCACACATCGTGTCCGTCACCCCTGCCCTGCGCGCCGCCGCGCCGAAAGGTCGACCACGAGTTCCGGGAAGGTTCCGGGGCGGTTCGCCACACCGTCCACCGCCGTCCGCCCGCCTCGGCACAATGGGCCCCATGAACCTCACCGTCGGCTTCGACCTCGACATGACCCTCATCGACTCCCGCCCGGGCATCCGGGCCGCCTACCGGGCGCTGTCGGCCGAGACGGGTACGTACATCGATGCCGACGCCGCGGTGACGCGCCTGGGGCCCCCGCTGGAGGAGGAGCTCGCGCGCTGGTTCCCGGAGGCCGAGATCCCGGCCATGGCGGACCGTTACCGGGCGATCTACCCCGACCACGCCATCGAGCCGACGCCCGCGATGCCCGGCGCCCGCGAGGCCGTGGCCGCCGTGCAGGCGATGGGCGGCCGCGCGATCGTCGTCACCGCCAAGCACGAGCCCAATGCCCGCCTGCACCTGGCGCACCTCGGCATCGAGCCGGACGCCGTCATCGGCTGGCTGTGGGCGGAGGCCAAGGCGGGTGCGCTGCGCGAGCACGGCGCGCAGGTCTACGTCGGCGACCACATCGGTGACGTACGCGGCGCCCGTACCGCCGGCGCGCTGTCCGTCGCGGTCCCCACCGGGCCCTGCCCCGAGCCGGAACTGCGCGGGGCGGGCGCGGACGTGGTCCTGCCGGACCTCACCGCACTGCCCGAGTGGCTCGCCCAGTACGTCACCGCACAGCCCGGCTCGGCGCAGTCCAGCTCGGCGCGGCCCGGGCCCGCGTAGCCCGGGCCCGCGTAGCCCGGCCCCGGCCCGGCGCAGCCCGTCGCCGCGGGGGCCCAGGCCTGGCCCGGGCCCCTGGGAGACTAGGCCGAGACTAGGCCCCCTGGGAGGCGCGGGCCGCCCTGCGCTGGGCCGCCGCCGAGCGCAGCACACCCGCGGCGGAGATCGCGAAGCCGACGCCCATCAGCATGCACACGGCCCACGCGTACGACGGGAACGGGTCGATGTCGAGGAACAGCGGAGCCATCGTGGCCAGCGTGGCCACCGCCCCGGCGATGAAGACGATGCCGCCGGCCTTGACCAGTCCGTCGCCGGGCCGCGCTTCGTCGGAGTGAGGAGTAACAGTCACCTCACCAGGGTAGTTCCCTGGCCGAAGCAGCCGACCGTGAAGGACCGGGGAACGTCTTGTCACCCGGCCCCCGACCATTAGCCTTGAGGTGGCGGGTCACACATGGCCCGCTGCGCTGTTGTCCGGAGCCGTTCGCGGCCCTTCGGACCCCGACGAGCACAAGGACAGAGGACGGACGTGCCTACCGGCAAGGTCAAGTGGTTCAACAGTGAGAAGGGCTTCGGCTTTCTCTCCCGCGACGACGGCGGCGACGTCTTCGTCCACTCGTCGGTACTCCCTGCCGGGGTCGATGCCCTCAAGCCCGGTCAGCGAGTCGAGTTCGGCGTCGTCGCCGGACAGCGCGGTGACCAGGCACTTTCGGTGACCGTCCTGGACCCGGCACCGTCCGTCGCGGCCGCCCAGCGCCGCAAGCCCGACGAGCTCGCCTCGATCGTGCAGGACCTCACCACCCTGCTGGAGAACATCACCCCGATGCTGGAGCGCGGTCGCTACCCCGACAAGACACACGGCACGAAGATCGCCGGACTGCTGCGCGCGGTGGCCGACCAGCTCGACGTCTGACCCGCGTACGCACACCCGCGCCCCGCCCCTCCTACGAGTGGCGGGGCGCGGCCGTGCACGGCCCGCGGCCGCTACGGGAAGGTGAGCGCGTCCGGCGCGATGGCCGGTACCAGCCCCTCGGCCGCAGCCCGCGTCAGCAGCCCGCGCACCGCCGCATAGCCGGAGTCGCCCAGGTCCGCCGTGAACTCGTTGACGTACAGCCCGATGTGCTGGTCGGCGACGGCCGGGTCCAGCTCCTGGGCGTGCGCGCGGACGTACGGGCGGGAGGCCTGCGGGTCGTCCCAGGCCATCCGGACCGAGGTGCGCGCCGACTCGGCCAGCTCGCGCAGCCGCTCCGCACCCAGCGAGCGCTTCGCGATGATCGCCCCGAGCGGGATCGGCAGGCCCGTCGTGGACTCCCAGTGCTCGCCCATGTCGGCCAGGCAGTGCAGCCCGTAGTCCTGATAGGTGAACCGGGCCTCGTGGATGACCAGTCCGGCGTCCACCCGGCCGTCGCGGACCGCCGGCATGATCTCGTGGAACGGCAGCACGACCACCTTGCCGACGCCCTCCGGCAGCACGTCCGCCGCCCACAGCCGGAACAGCAGGTAGGCGGTGGACCGTTCGCTCGGTACCGCGACCGTCCTGCCCGCCAGGTCCAGGCCCGGCTCCGCCGTCAGCACCAGCGGGCCGCAACCGCGCCCCAGGGCCCCGCCGCACGGCAGCAGCGCGTACTCCTGCAGGACCCACGGCAGCACCGCGTACGACACCTTCAGCACGTCCAGCTCGCCGCGTTCGGCCATTCCGTTGGTGATGTCGATGTCCGCGAAGGTGACGTCCAGGGCGGGCGCCCCGGGCACCCGGCCGTGGGCCCACGCGTCGAAGACGAAGGTGTCGTTCGGGCAGGGCGAGTAGGCGATCCTCAGCGGGTCACCGTTGCCCACGGTGTTGCTCATGGCGTTCTCCCCAGTTCGCGAGTACGGGCCCCAGCACCCGGAAGCCCTCGGCAAGCGCCGTCAGCGCGTCCCCGATCCGCCAGGCGGCACGGTCGCGCGGGCCCACGGCGTTGGACACGGCACGGATCTCCAGTACGGGCAGTCCGTACGCGGCGGCGGCCTCCGCGACCCCGAAGCCCTCCATGGCCTCGGCCCCGGCCATCGGGTGCCGGGCCAGGAGCGCGGCCGCCCCGTCGGCGGTACCGGTCACGGTGGAGACGGTCAGTACGGGCGCCAGCAGCGCCCCGGTCGCCTCCGCGGCCCGGGCGGCCAGCTCGTCGGGCGGTAGGTGCACACTGCGCCCGAAGCCCAGCGAGGCCACGTCGACGAACCCGTCGGGGGTCTGCGCCCCCAGGTCGGCCGCGACGATCGCGTCCGCGACCACGAGGGAGCCGACCGGGGCGGCGGGCACGAACCCGCCGCCGATGCCCGCGCTGACGACCAGCCCGTACGAGGTTTCGGCGAGGGCCAGCGCGGTGGCGGTGCCGGCGGCGGCCGCCGCCGGACCGACGCCGCCGACGAGCACGTCGAAGGCGATGCCCGGAAGGTCCCGGCGGGTGATGAGGTATCCCTCCCCGGACTTCGTCCGGGGACGCCCCAGGGGGAGTGTGCGCGGCTCAGGACCGGGACTGTCCGGATGAGGGGTCAGACCGGCGAGGACGGAGTCCGACTCCGCCCCCACCGCCGTCACGACGAGCGCGCGCACCGGTGTCGTCCGGTTACTTGAGCTTGAGGTTGAAGGACCAGACGGCGAGCGGCTTGCCGTCCTCGCCGATCTGCAGGATGGCCAGCTTCTTCGAGGTGGGGGCCTCGCCCTGGCCGCCCGTCGCGAAGACGTCGGCGTGCGGGAAGCTGCGGTACGTGCTCGACGAGGGCTCGGTGATCGGCTGGCCGTCGAGTACCGCCGACCAGCGCTTGCCGTCCTCGACGATCTCCGGCTCGACGCCGAGGCGCAGCGTGTCGCCGCGGCCGTACTCGATGGTCTTGGGGTTCTTCAGGTTCGTGAGGCAGTCCTGGACCTCGTCCATGGAGAGCTCCTTGCCGTCGTTGTGGCAAGAGGCCTCGGCGGACACCGACGAGCTGCCGACCGTCACGGTCGCGAGCGGGGTCGGCTTGTCGCAGGCGGAGAGGAGGAGGAGGCCGGCGGACACGGCTCCGAGGGCCGCGACGCTGCGGCGGGCCCTACCCGAGAAAAGCGGTGCGGTCATGAGCCGAAGGCTATCGGGCCCCTGGGCCGCGCCGCTGCATGGGGTACCGCCGACCTGCGGCGTGGCTCCCGCCGGGGGTGCGGATCGGGCGGGCGCGGCGTGGTCCGGCTCCCGCCGGGGGTGGCTTTTCGCGTTCGGGCGCGGCGCGGTTCGGCTCCCGCGGGGGGTGGCTTTTCGCGTTCGGGCGCGGCGCGGTTCGGCTCCCGCGGGGGTGGCCGTGCGTTGTCGGGGTGCGGCGCCGTTGCGGGGGCGCTGCCCCCGAGCCCCCGCGCCTCAATCGCCGGCGGGGCTGGAGTGTGCGGGGGCGCCGCGTCCCGGGCCCGGCGGTGCGAGTGTCGGCGGGGCTGGGCGGTGGGGGCTGCGCGCTGGGCCCCCGCGCCTCAAGTGTCGGTGGGGCTGGAGTGTGCGGGGGCGCCGCGTCCCGGGCCCGGCGGTGCGAGTGTCTGCGGGGCTGGGCGGTGGGGGCTGCGCGCTGGGCCCTCGCGCCTCAAGCGTCGGTGGGGCTGGAGTGTGGGGGGCGTTGCACCCCGGGCCCCCGCAGCGCGACGTCGGCGGGGCTGGACGGTGGGGGCGCCGCGCTCGGGCTCCGTGCCTCAGAGGCCGGTGGGGACGGAACGCTGGACGGGAAGGGACGGGAGGGGCCGGGGTCAGGCGACCCTGGGGCGGGACGGGTGCTGGTGGGGCTGGTGGCGGGGGGCCGACAGGGCGCCGCGGACGGCCACCACCGCACCCATTGCGACGATCGCCGCCGCCACCGCCATGCCCAGGACGCCGTTCAGCGGCAGCACGATCCCGATCGCCCCGCCCAGCACCCACGCCACCTGCAGCAGCGTCTCCGAACGGGCGAACGCGGACGTCCGTACCGCCTCCGGCACGTCCCGCTGGATCATCGCGTCCAGCGACAGCTTCGCCAGCGCCTGGCAGAAGCCCGCCGTCGCGGCCAGCACGGCCACGAACAGCCCGCTGTACAAGACCGCCGCCAGCACCGCCACCCCGAGCGTCACGCACAGCACCGCCGCCACGATCGCCTCCGGCGCCCGCGCCCGCAGCCACGCCCCCACCGCCGTACCGCACGCGTTGCCCACGCCCGCCGACACGCCCACGATGCCCAGCGACACCGCCGCGCTCTGCCCCGCCAGCGGATGCTCCCGCAGCAGGAACGCCAGGAAGAAGATCAGGAACCCGGACAGGGCGCGCATCGACGCGTTCGCCAGCAGCCCGCACAGCACGCTGCGGCTCACCGTCCGCAGCCCCGGCCGCTTCGAGTGCGCCTCGTGCGTCGACAGCCGGGCCCGCCGCT
The DNA here is from genome assembly GCF_044748225.1 of Streptomyces sp. NPDC090021. Classification (NCBI taxonomy): domain Bacteria; kingdom Bacillati; phylum Actinomycetota; class Actinomycetes; order Kitasatosporales; family Streptomycetaceae; genus Streptomyces; species Streptomyces sp. NPDC090021. The sequence continues at coordinate 66,291 of NZ_JBIVFO010000028.1, forward strand.
CACCCTTCGCGTCGTCCACCTTGTGCGGCAGCGTGAACGCGGCGAAGGTCCCGCCCAGGAAGATGACGCACGCCCCGTACAGCGGCCACTGCGGCCCGATCGAGTTCAGCCCGACGGCCACCGGCGCCGCCACGCCCGTCGCCAGCAGACCGGCCAGCGTGACCCGGGAGTTCGCCTTGACGAGTGAGAATCTCGGCGGGAGGAGCCGGGGCACCACCGCACTGCGCACCACCCCGTACGACTTGGACGCCACCAGCACGCCCAGCGCCTCCGGATACAGCTGCAGACCCCCCGTGGCCACCACGGCCGACATCAGCAGCGCCAGGACCGCCCGCGCCAGCATCGCCGCCGCCATCGAGGCCCGCCGCCCGTGCGGCAGCCGGTCCAGCAGCGGACCGATCACCGGGGCCAGCACCGTGAACGGCGCCATCGTGATCGCCAGGTACAGCGCCACCCGGCCCCGCGCCTCGTCCGTCGGCACGGAGAAGAACACCGTCGACGCCAGCGCCACCGTGATCATCATGTCGCCCGCGCCGTTGATCGCGTGCAGCTCGATCAGCTTGCCGAGACCCGACTCACCGGCCCCGTGCGCGTGCGTGGCCCGCCGGATCCCCTTGGCCGGACCGGTGATCGGACGGTGCAGCGCACGCCCGACGGCCCGGCCGGCCCGCCTGGCCGGTCCCGAGCCGTCGTCGGACGACCGTACGGGTGCCACACTCGACATAGTGCCCCACCCGGCCCCCGCAGGGCGCCTCCCGGCGCGTCGCGGAACCGGCGGCTTGTCCGCGAATCGGACCTTGCATGTGTGCCCAGGGCTTAAGAGGAGGTAGCGTGCGTAGCGCGCCACCGGCGGTTGCTCCTGGCCGCGCGCCTCTTCGTGATCCCGCAGAATGGATCGCAGTGAGGTGCGCCCGGAGTCCGATCGGGTGCGGACGTCGACGCGGCCCTCTGGTCCGCTCCGCCCGCTCCTCGTGCGGACAGCACCACCGGGTCGTTGTGGACGACAGTACGGACGGCGCACACGTGAGACGGCGTAGGAGAGAACGAGACCAGTGAGTGCTGCGACGACGCGAAGCCGTACCCCGCGTACCCCCGACCGCCTGTGCGTCGAGGCGGTGGAACTCGCCCGCGCGGCCGCCGAGGAGGCAGCCTTCCCCGGCGTGGTGGGCGCCCACGTCTCCGCCGTGGCGGAGGGCGACCGTGTCGTCACCCACTTCTTCGAGTCCAAGGAACCGGGATACCGCGGCTGGCGATGGGCCGTCACCGTCGCCCGCGCCTCCCGCGCCAAGAACGTCACCCTCGACGAAACGGTGCTGCTCCCCGGCGAAGACGCCCTGCGGGCCCCCGAGTGGGTGCCGTGGAGCGAGCGGCTGCGCCCCGGAGACATGGGCCCGGGCGACCTGCTGCCCACCGAGGCCGACGACCTGCGGCTGGAGCCGGGCTGGTCGGGCGAGGACGCCCCGCCGCCGAACTCCGTGGTCTCCACCGAGATGGCCGAACTGGTCGAGGCCGAGGACGCCGACGTCACCGACCGCGTGACGGTCCCCGCCCGCGGCTCCATCACGTCGGTCGCCGAGGAACTCGGCATGCGCCGGGCGCGGGTGCTCTCCCGGTACGGGCTGCACACCGCGGCCGACCGCTGGGACGAGTCCTTCGGTGCGAAGACCCCGATGGCGCAGGCCGCCCCCGCGTCCTGCGTGTCCTGTGGCTTCCTCGTCGCCGTCGGCGGCTCGCTCGGCCAGGCCTTCGGCGTCTGCGCGAACGAGTTCAGCCCGGCCGACGGCCGTCTGGTGTCGCTGTCCTACGGCTGCGGCGGCCACTCCGAGGCCGCGGTCATGCCGGCGCCGCTGCGGCCGGCCCCGCCGGTCCTCGACTCGATGGCCGCGGACGAGTTCGTCCTGCGCCCGGCCGCCGACACGGGCTCCGTGCCGGCCCCGGACGCCCAGGCCGCGGACCTGGACCTCGGCCACTCATAACCGGCCCGCCCCGGCGTCCGGCAGCCCCGGCGCCCGGCCGCCCCGGCAGCCCCGGCGCCCGGCCGCCCCGGCAACCTCGGCAGCTCCGCCGCCCCGGCAACCTCGGCAACCTCGGCAGCTCCGCCGCCCCGGCAACCTCGGCCGCTCCGGCGTCCGGCAACCTCGGCCGCCCTGCCGCCCGGCAACCCTGGCGTTCGGCGGCCTCGCCGCCCGGCCGCTCCGGCAACCCGGCCGCCCCGGCGTCCGGCAACCTCGGCCGCCCCGCTGCCCGGCAGCCCTGCCACCCGGCAACCCTGGCGTTCGGCCGTCCTGGCGTTCGGCGGCCCCGGCGCCTCGGCCGTCCTGGCGTCCGGCAGCCCTGGCGTTCGGCCGTCCTGGCGTTCGGCCGCTCCGGCAACCCGGCCGCCCCGGCGTCCGGCCACCTCGGCCGCCCCGGCAACCTCGGCCGCTCCGGCGTCCGGCAACCCTGGCGTTCGGCCGTCCTGGCGTTCGGCGGCCCCGGCGCCTCGGCCGCCCGGCAGCCCCGCCGCTCCGGCCGCCCGGCCGCCCCGGCATCCGTACGGGCTCCTGCGCGCCGCGCGCCGCGCGCCGTCAGTTCCGTGCGCGGCGCCGGAAGAGGCGCTTCGCACCGAAGACCAGCGCCAGGCCGCCCGCCAGGACCAGCGCGCCCTTGCCGAAGCTGCCCGTCGGCTCCGGCGCGGTCGCCGCCTCCGGCGGGGACCCCGGCTGCGGCGAGGCCGAACCACCGGGCGTGGCGGACGTGGCCACCGGGACCGCGACGACCCGGCTGCTCGTGCCCTCCGAGCCGAACATGAGCGCCCCGCCGTCCGCCGAGTACGTCACCGACTCCGCCTGCCCCTGCCACGGGGCGTCGACCCGCTCGCCCTCGCCCTGCGGACGGCCGTCCTTCCACGGGTACGTCCGGGCGGTGAAGTAGCCGCGCAGGGCCAGCTGGTTCCCGTCCGGTGAGAACGCCCCGTCCGTCACCCACGGGACGTCGGCGACCCGCCGGAACACGTTGGCCCCGCCCGTCGACAGCTCCGCGGGGCCTTCGTACAGGCCGCCCCTGCTCTGGTCCTTGCTCGCGATGTAGACCCGGCCCGTCACCGGATGGACCATCAGGGACTCGGCGTCGCGCGGCCCGTCCTCGTACCGCACCGTGAACCGCGTTGCCCTGACGGTGACATCACCCAGTTGCCGCGGCTCCTGGAAGCGGTAGATCCACACGTGGTCCCAGGTGCCGCCACGGTTGTCGCCGATGTCCCCCACGTAGAGTTGCCCGTCCGGGCCCAGCGAGATCGCCTCGACGTCGCGCGGCCCGCCGATGCCCGTCAGCGTCACCCGGGCCACCGTGTTGCCGGTGGCCGAGTCCACCGCGTAGACGTACGGGCCGTCCTCGCTGTCGTTGTGCGTCCAGTAGACCCCCGGATGGATGCGGCTGGCCGCCAGCCCGCTCGACTCCGTGATCCTCGGATCGGAGATGGTGAACGAGGACGCCCCGGGGGGCTGCGCGGCGGACGCCGTCCCGGGCGGCACGGCGACGACGACGGCGGCGGTGAGGGCGGTGGCGGCGGCGCGCGCGAGGGCGGCGGACGGCGGGGACAGGCGCATCCTCCCAGCCTGCCAGGAGCTGCCGCGTGTCCGGCGTCACAGGGGCTTCTGTCGCGTGATCCGCGATGATGACCGGATGCGTTTCATGTTCGTCGGCGACTCCATGACCATCGGACGCGCCGGCGACTACACCTGGCGCTATCGGATGTGGCAGCACCTCGACTCGACCTTCGGCGGCCCCTACCGGATCGTCGGCCCGCGCCGCGAGGTCTACGACACCGCCGCCGACGCGCCCGTCAGCCACGACTACGCCGACCCGGGCTTCCCGGAGCACGCCCGCCGCCACCTGGCCGGCTGGGGCGAGGGCTGGCAGCACATGGCCCCCGTCATGGGCGAGACCGTGGCCGCGCACCGCCCCGACGTGCTGCTGGTCTCCCTGGGGCTGATCGACCTCGGCTTCTACACCGACGCCGAGCAGACCGCCGACAACGTCCGCCGCTTCATAGCGGGGGCCCGCGCCGCCCGCCCCGGCGTCCGCATGGTGCTGCTGCCGGTCATCCCGAACAGCCGGGCCGAGGAGGACGCCCCCTTCGCGGCGGAGGTGGCCCGCTTCAACGAGCTCCTGGCGAAGGCCGTGGCCGACCTCACCACGGACGCCTCGCCGATCCTGCTGGCCGCCCGCCCGGCCTCGTACGACATCCGCCACGACACCTACGACGGTACCCACCCCAACGCCTCCGGCGAGCACCGGCTGGCGGGGGAGTTCGCGGCGGTCCTCCACCAGGCCTGGGGCATCGGCGCCCCCTACCGCCCGGCCCAGGACATGTAACACGCCCTGCACCGGAGGGTCCTGCTTCGAGTGCACTCCAAGCAGTTGGCTAATGCCCCATGAAGTACACACAGCTCGGACGTACCGGCCTCAAGGTCAGCCGACTTGTACTCGGCACCATGAACTTCGGACCCCAGACCACGGAGCCCGAAAGCCACGCGATCATGGATTCGGCCCTCGACGCGGGCATCAACTTCCTCGACACCGCCAACCAGGCAGTTTGACGCCACGCGCGTGCGCAGGGCCGTCGCCCCCAGCGGCAGGGGCGACGGCCTATGTACTACTGGATCACCAGGCGAAGGCCTCCGGGGACGGCCCCGGCCCGGGGAAGATCTCGTCCAGTCCGGCCAGCACCTCCTCGCTCAGCTCCAGCTCCAGCGCGCGCAGCGCACTGTCGAGCTGCTCGGCGGTGCGCGGGCCGACGATGGGGCCCGTCACTCCCGGCCGGGTGAGCAGCCAGGCCAGGGCCGTCTCGCCCGGCTCCAGGCCGTGCTTGTCCAGCAGGTCCTCGTACGCCTGCACCTGCGCCCGTACCGAACTGTTGGCCAGCGCGTCCGCGGACCGCCCGGAGGCGCGCCGGCCGCCGACGGCCTCCTTCTTGATGACCCCGCCCAGCAGGCCCCCGTGCAGCGGCGACCACGGGATGACCCCGAGGCCGTAGTCCTGGGCCGCCGGGATGACCTCCATCTCGGCGCGCCGCTCGGCGAGGTTGTAGAGGCACTGCTCGCTGACCAGGCCGACCATGCCGCGCCGGGCGGCCGTCTCGTTGGCCTGGGCGATCTTGTAGCCGGGGAAGTTGGAGGAGCCCGTGTAGAGGATCTTGCCCTGCTGGATGAGCACGTCGACGGCCTGCCAGATCTCCTCGAAGGGAGTCCGGCGGTCGATGTGGTGGAACTGGTAGACGTCGATGTGGTCGGTCTGGAGCCGCTTGAGGCTGGCTTCGACGGCCCGCCGGATGTTCAGTGCCGACAGCCGGTCCTCGTTGGGCCAGGTCTCGCTCTCGCGGGACATGGAGCCGTAGACCTTGGTCGCGAGGACCGTCTTCTCCCGGCGGCCGCCGCCCTGGGCGAACCAGGTGCCGATGATCTCCTCGGTGCGGCCCTTGTTCTCACCCCACCCGTACACATTGGCCGTGTCTACGAAATTCAGACCCGCGTCGAGGGCGGCATCCAGAATGCCGTGGCTGGTCGGTTCGTCTGTCTGCGGACCGAAGTTCATCGTGCCGAGTACAAGTCGGCTGACCTTGAGTCCGGTGCGTCCGAGCTGCGTGTACTTCATGGGACCCAAGCCAACTGCTTCGAGTCCACTCCAGGCAAGAGCAGCCCACGCAGCCCTCGATTTATGCGTCAACGCGCATATCCCAACTTTCCCGTTCTGGAAACTGCCAGCCCTTGCACCGACCCAGCGATGGTCGAGAGCATGAGATCTGACCACAGATGGGCACAGCGAGGGGGGCACGGCGTGGAGGTCAGGAAGCTTCTAACGAGCTGTGAGAACGGGGACTGCCCAACGCTGTACGCGACGGACAGGGGGACACTCCTTGTCCAGGGTGAGACGCCGACTGACCACGGGTTGGCAGTCCCCGCGCACGAGACGTTGGTCGAGATCCCCCTGGAACTCATCCGGAAGGCCATCCGTGATCAGCTCATCTAGCAACCTGACGGAGCGGTTCAAGACCTTCGAGCGAGAAGCGTTCCGGCTGGAGATCCTGGACGACTACAACGTGCCGTCGAGTGCAGAGAACCTGCGCTCGTTCCTCGCGGGTGAGGCGCAGCCGGAGGACTACAACGAGGGGTGGGTCGAGACCGTCCGATCCGCCACGCAGGCCGGCAAGCGGATGTATCGGGTGCACATCGTCTCCCGACCGCTGACGGACTACCTCCGCTACGAGCTCGGCTGGGGGTACATGAAGAACATGACGGGCGGTGAGGAGTTCTTCATCTTGGACATCACCGAGAAGCCGAACCCCCTGGAAGGGGTGCCGGACTTCTGGCTGTTCGACGAGACTTCCCCGGTCGTCATGAACTACGACGACACGGGTGCGTTCCTCGGGCCGGATTTCCTTGATGCCGGGCGTGCGGCGGACTTCGTCCGCTACCGGGATACGGCTCTCGCTCACGCCGAGCCGTTCTCCGAATGGTGGGCGAAGTACGGCGGGTGAACAGAACCGAACTGGGATCGGCGCTGCGGGCGCTCCGGCAGGCGTCCGGGAAGGAAGCCAAGGCCGTCGCACGCAGCGCCGTCATGTCCACCGCCAAGCTGTCGAAGATCGAGAACGGTCACGTGGCGCCCAGCGTGGTGGACGTGGAGCGCATCCTTACGGCCTTGGATGTGTCTGAGCAGGTCAAGGCCGAGTACATGGCTGTGGCGCGTGCTCAGGCCACGGAGGCGACTGCCTGGCGGCTGTTCCGGCGTATGGGCTTCCACCGGAAGCAGGAGGAGATCCGGGCTCTGGAAGCCTCGATGAAGCTCCTGCGGCTGTTCCAGCCGTCCCTGGTCCCTGGGCTGTTGCAGACACCCGAATATGTACGCGCCGTGTTGCAAGGCAAGGGGCTGAGCGAGGACCAGCTTGCCCGCACCATCGGAGCTCGGATCGAGCGTCAACGGGTGCTGTACGACACCGGCAAACAGCTCCGCTTCGTCATCACGGAACCCGTGCTGCGCTGGCGTCTTCTCCCGCCCGCCATGATGGCCGGACAACTGGACCGCATCGCCTCCGTCTCGCGCCTGCCCAATGTGGACGTCCGAGTCGTCCCCCTGGACCGTCCGCAGACCGACGTCCCGGGGCACTCCTTCGTCATTCGGGACGACCGCATGGTGACGGTCGAGACCACGCACGCCGAGGTGATCGTGACCGATCCCAGGGATGTCGCCCTGTACGTCGACAAGTACGAGCGCTTCGCCTCAGTGGCCACCGTCGGCGACGCAATGCGAGCGATGCTCGCTGACATCCGGGACGGATTCTTGCGTGAACGGGAAACGGGCTAGATCCCGCTGATCAGCGGCTGGACCATCGTCTCCACCGATTGAGCGAGCGGGGAGGCGGAAGGCGTGAGCAGAGCGAAGACGACGATGTCGGGGCCGATGTACCTGTCGTTGCCGAACGTGCCGCCGAAACCGGCGGACGGGTGTGGCGTGTGTAGGGCCCTGGTCGCGCAGCGGCAGAAGGCTCGGGATCTGGGCGATCTGTCGGCGGTGACCGATACGGACGTGGAGCTCCGCAACCACCCGCACCGGGCTCGGAGGTCGTGATGGGGCGCTCGGTCCTGCGGTACGTGGAACACCGCATCACTCGACACCTGGGGACGGACGTGACCTTCGAGGCCGAGTGCCTGCGCTGCGACTGGCAGGCACCGGCCTCGGACGATGGAGCAGAGGTGGACATCGAGTGCATGAGCCACACGGGCCGAACGGGGCACCAGGGTTTCCGCCGCTGGTGCACGTCCTTCGCGTGGGTCGAGCGCACGGGATAGCCCATGGTCTCATCGTGGAGGCCGTGCTTCGCGGCGAAGCTAGGCTCCCGCGCATGACGAACGATCTCGGTTACACCTGCTCATGCTGCGGCGAATACCACGCGGAGCTTCCGATGGGCTACAGCACCACAGCTCCCGACGTCTGGGACGAGAGTTTCGAGGGCCGGCCCGACAGCCTGCTCTCCTCGGACCAGTGCGTTATCAACGCTGAGCACTACTTCGTCAGGGGTCTGATCGAGATACCGGTCATCGGCGGCGATGAGGTGTTCTCATGGGGGGTCTGGGTTTCGCTTAGTCGGGACAACTTCTCCCGGGTCGCCGACATGTGGAACACGCCGGGACGTGAAGCGGAGAAGCCGTACTTCGGCTGGCTCACCACCGAGCTTCCGATCTACTCGCCCAGCACAATCAACCTGAAGGCGAACGCTCACACCCGCCCGGTCGGCCAGCGCCCCTACATCGAGCTCGAACCCACCAACCACCCGCTCGCAGTCGAGCAGCGCACGGGCATCACTCTCGACCGCGTACGTCAGATTGCCGAAGCCGTGCTTCATGGCAACGGCGAGAACGGCTGACCGACAAAGCTGTTCAGGTCGTCGGCGAAGGGGTGGGGTATGGCCTCCTGAGCCTGACAAGGCAGACCGCCACGTCTTGGCCGCCGAGATCCTGCCACGGTTCCAAGGGCCGTCAGGCGATGGCGAAGGCATTTCCGGTACACGTGAGGCGTGTGTGCGCTACACGCGGGAGCGATGCCTATCGGTCTTGGTGGATGCGGCACGGGACCGGGGCGCCCTTCCTCTTCTGGAAGAGGTGAGGAGGGATGACGAGGCAAGCGGCCCCGGAGCGCGGTGACACGACGTCCAGCCGCTTCGCTCGGATGACGGCATTGGTCGCGCTCTAGTCCGACAGGGGCTGCTTCTCCTTGCCCAGCAGAGAGGCCAACTTCCCCGGGCCGAAGCTCGCGTGGCCCTGGCAGTCGGCCCATCCGAGAGCAGCGAAGTGGACGCGGTCATCCAGCAGGGCAAGGTCCTCTACGCAGGGTCGTCGAACTTCCCCGGCTACAAGATCGCCCAGGCCAACGAGACGGCCGCCCGGCGCGGCATGGTCGGCCTGGTCAGCGAGCAGTGCCTCTACAACCTCGCCGAGCGGCGCGCCGAGATGGAGGTCATCCCGGCGGCCCAGGACTACGGCCTCGGGGTCATCCCGTGGTCGCCGCTGCACGGCGGGCTGCTGGGCGGGGTCATCAAGAAGGAGGCCGTCGGCGGCCGACGGGCCTCCGGGCGGTCGGCGGACGCCCTCGCGAACAGCACCGTGCGCGCGCAGGTGCAGGCGTACGAGGACCTGCTGGACAAGCACGGCCTGGAGCCGGGCGAGGTCGGGCTGGCCTGGCTGCTGACGCGTCCCGGGGTCACCGGGCCCATCGTCGGGCCGCGTACGCCGGAGCAGCTCGCCTCGGCGCTGCGCGCCGTTGAGCTGGAGCTGGGCGAGGACGTGCTGGCCGGGCTGGAGGAGATCTTCCCCGGTCCGGGGCCGTCGCCGGAGGCCTTCGCCTGGTAGGCGCCGCCTTGCGGCCGCCGTAGGGCCTACTGGCCGGTGGCGGCCGCCACGGCGACGACGAGGAACATCAGCACGAGCACGCCGGCCATCACACGGTTTCTGGTCTTGGGATCCACCCGTCGAGCGTAACGCGGCAGCCCCCGCATCATGGACGCAGGGGCTGTGCCGTGGTGGGTGCGCTGCCGGCCGTGGCCGGACGGTCACTGCCAGCTCATGTCACCGTTCTGGGCGGCGACCGGGGGCTTCGCGGCGGAGACCGGGGCCGCGGAGGCGACGGCCGGGGCGCCGAGGACGAGGGCGAGGGCGACGACCGCGGCGGCCTTGACGATGCGGGTGGTGTTCATGATGTCCGGTGTCCCTTCGGAGGTGCCGTGAGGCGGCGTGTCGGTGGCTTCCCGGTCGGTCCCGCGCCCCGCGGTGGCGTTGTCCCTTTCCGGTGAGACATAGCTAAGCCGCAGCTCAGCGGGGGGTGAAGGGATATCGGCTGGCCCAAACCGTCCGTGGACGGATGAGGACACGGACGAGGGCGCTGACGAGGGCGCTGACGAGGGCACGGACGAGGGCACGGACGAGGGCACGGATGAGGGCGGGGGCCGACCCGGGGGCCCGGCCCGAACCGGCCCCGGACAGCCCGGCGGAGTCAGCCGCTCCGCTGCTCCAGCAGGGCCGGCGGCATCAGCGGGACGCCGACGTCCAGCAGGTGCGCGGGGGGCAGCACCCGCGCGCCGAGCAGGCGGCGGCAGACGGACTCGGCGTGCCGCTCCGCCTCCTCCAGGGAGGCCGAGAGCAGGTAGAAGCCGAGGGTGAAGTGCTCCGCGGACTGCGGGTGCACGGCCAGGTGCTCCACCCGGTCCCGCGGGCGCAGCCCGGCCCGGGCGGCCTCGCGCAGGTCATGGGGCACTACCACCGGAGGGACCGTCCGCAGACGGGCATGGACGAGGTACATGCCTCCACGGTCGCCCCGCCGGACCCGTGCGAAACACCGATCCGGCTGGCCGTTTGTGGCCGTGGACACATCTGGCCAGGCGACGCTTCTTTGAGATGATCTTCTTGTTGAAGTGCCAACGGGGTGGGGGGAACCACATGTTGACCGAACTGGGCCTCGATGCGAGCGCCGAGGCCGTCTACCGCGCCATGCTCATGGAACCCGGGTCGGGCGTCGCCGCGCTCGCCGGTGCCGTGGGGATCGATGAGGGCGACGTACGCGAGGCCCTGGACCTGCTGAGCGAGCTGGCCCTGGTCCAGCCGTCGGCCGACGACAGCGGGCGGCTGCGCGCCGTCTCCCCGGACATCGGGATGGAGATCCTGATGGCCCGGGGGCAGGCGGAACTCGCCGCGCAGCAGCAGCGGCTGGAGGCCTCCCGGGCCGCCGCGGCCCGGCTGATCTCGGAGTACTCGGAGCTGCGGCCGGCCGCCCGGCATCCGGGTGTGGAGCAGCTCATCGGCCTCGACGCGGTCCGTGACCGGCTGGTCGCGCTGACCCGGGAGACGAAGGAGGAGCTCCTGGCGTTCTCGCCGGACGCCACGCTGAGCGAGACGGCCCTGGCCGCGTCCCGCCCCCTGAACAGGACGCTGCTCGAACGCGGCGTCCGCATGCGCACCCTCTACCTGGACAGCGTGCGCAACAGCCGCCCCTCCGTCGAGCACGCCAACTGGCTCACGGAGCTCGGCGGCCAGGTCCGTACGGTGGCGTCGCTGCCGACGCGGATGCTCATCGTGGACCGCAGGACGGCGCTGATCCCGGTGAGCGACGACTCCTCGGCGGGCGCGGTCGTCCTGACCGGGCACGGCATGCTGGTCGCCCTCTGCGCGCTCTTCGAGTCGACGTGGGCGGCGGCGCAGCCGCTGGCGGAGGTGGCGGTCCTCGGGCCGGACGGCCTGACCGCACAACAGGCCGCCGCGGTGCGGCTGTTGGCCGAGGGGCACACGGACGACGCGATAGCCAAGCGGCTGGGTGTCTCCTCGCGCACGGCCCGGCGCATCGCCAACGAGCTGATGGAGCGGCTCGGCGCCCGCAGCCGCTTCGAGGCCGGGGTCAGGGCCGTCCAGGAGGGCTGGCTGCCCACGCGCGCCTAGGCTCGTTCACGGCCGTCACGGCCGTCACGGCCGTCACGGTGTACCGGAGCCGCCCGGCGGGACCACGAGCGTGGTCCCGCCGGGCGGCTTCCGTGTGTACGGGGTGGAGAGGGCGGACGGAGGGGCCGGATCAGGCCACCGTGGACAGGTCCGGCCATGGCCCGTTCGGGCCAGTCGATCTCTCTTCCGTCCGGCCCGGGCAGCGGCGAATCTATTGCTTGTCAGCGGGGCAGCCCCCCGGGGACAAGCACCGAAGGCCCTGAAAGCCCTTCAACGGACGCCACCGCGGGACGTCCTGGGGCGATGGGTTCAAGCCATCAGATCATTTCGTTTAGGAAGGACGAAGCACCCCATGCGTACTGGAATCCTCAGGGCCACCGCGGTCGTCGCCCTCACCCTCGGCATCACCTCCGTCGCACCGATGGCCTCCGCCCACGCCCCGGCCCACCCGGTCCCGACGACCGGACCGGCCGGCCCGGCGGGCACCCCGCTCACCCCGCTCACCGCGGTGACCGGCCCCCGCTAGGCACGCCGCGCCCGCACCACTCGCACCACTCGCAGGATCCCCAGGACCGCTGTACCTGCAGGACAGCTGTCCGTCCGGCACACCTCGCACCGCGTACACCGCACCGCGTACACCGCATCTCGCGCTTCGCACCTCGCACGACCGCCGGTCGAGCCCTCACTCCCGGCCCTCCAGACCTCCTGACCCACCAGAACCGGAGCACAGCCATGTCCCGACACCTGCCCAGAACCCGCCACGCAGCCGTCGCCGCACTGATCGCCGGCGCCGTCGCCGCCGGCACCGTGGTCGCCGTCGACTCCGCCGCGGTCGCCGCACCGGCTGCCGCCACCGCCGCATCCGCCGCGAACCCCGACTACGGCAGCCCCGGCCAGGGCGAGGAGGGAGGGGTCGACGGGGAGTTCCGGGCGAGCACCTTCGCCGCGGCGGCCACCACGCAGATCACCCGCAGCTCGGTCATCGCCCGGGCCAAGAGCTGGGTCGGCATCGGCCTGGACTACAACAGCGGCGACCGTCACGGCGGATACCGCACGGACTGCTCGGGTTACGTCTCGATGGCCTGGGACCTGGACTTCCAGCCGGCCACCGACACGTTCGCCGCCCGCGGCGTGACCGAGTCGATCACCAAGTCCGAACTGAAGCCGGGCGATGCCCTCCTGGACGACGACCCGGGCTCCTCCGGCCACGTCGTCCTCTTCGAGAAGTGGGCCAACTCCGACCGTACGCAGTACTGGGGCTTCGACTTCACGCCCAGCGGTGTCCACCACCGCGTCTACGACTACCCGTACTACCCGGGCTACGGCCCCTATGCACCCGTCCGCTACAAGAAGATCGTCGACGACGTGACCACCCCGCCGGCGCCCAAGCCCGGCATGACCGACCTCGTCGCGGCCGACATCAACGGCGACGCCGTGGACGACGTGGTCGGTGTCGAGGCCTCGACCGGCAAGCTGTGGCTCTACAAGGGCGCCTCCAACGGCACCATCGCCTCCGGCGGCAACCGCGTCCTGATCGGCTCGGGCGGCTGGAACGGCATGTCCAACCTGGCCGCCGGCGACTACAACGGCGACCGCAAGGACGACATCGTCGCGGTGGAGGAGGCCAGCGGCAAGCTGTACCTCTACCCGGGCACCGGCAGCGGTCTCTCCTCCCGCAAGGAGATCGGCTCCGGCGGCTGGAACGGCATGTCCGAGCTGATGGGCGGTGACTTCAACGGCGACGGCAAGGCCGACGTCGCCGCCGTCGAGAAGTCGACGGGCAGGCTGTGGCTCTACAAGGGCAACGGCACCGGATCGATCGGCGGCGGCAGCAGCCGCGTACTGATCGGGTCCGGCGGCTGGAACGGCATGCACGACCTGGTCGGCATGGACGTCGACAGCGACGGCAGGACCGACGTCGTCGGGGCGGAGACCTCGACGGGCAAGCTCTTCCTCTACAAGAGCAACGGCACCGGCCTGGTCGCCCGCACGGAGATCGGCTCGGGCGGCTGGAACGGCATGAACGACCTCATCGGCGGCGACTTCACCTCGAACGCGAACGACGACCTCGTCGGCGTCGAGAAGGCCACCGGAAAGCTCTACCTCTACCCGGGCACCGGCACGGGTCTGGGGGCGCGCAAGGAGATCGGCTCCGGCGGCTGGTAGCCACCGCGCATCTCCCCGCTCTCCTTTCGCAACACCCCTTCCCCGAAACTCCTTTGGGCACTCTCGTGCCGGTTTGGAAGCATTCCCATGTCTGTTGAGACCACCACCACCTCCACCATCTCCGCCCCCATCGCCTCGCCCCTCTCCCGCCTGATGTCGCGCCGGGTCCGCATCGCCACCGGCCTCGTATGCGCCACTGTCGCCGCGGTCGCCCTCTCCGCCGGCGGCGCGAACGCCGACGGCGGTCCGGCGGACCCGCACGGTGACATGACCGAGCTGACGGCGGCCGACCTCGGCCTGCCCGAAAGCGCGCCGATGATGGCCATGGCGGCCACCTCGGGCGACGACCGCCCGGACTTCCAGATGCCGTTCAAGTGCGGCGAGACCTGGCAGGGCGCCTCCCGCGCCCACCACAGCCCCACCGCCAACGCGATCGACTGGACGCAGGGCGGCTCGACCGTCAACTCCCCGGTCGTGGCGAGCGCCGACGGCGTCGTGTCCAAGGTGAAGGACCTGGGCGGTTCCAGCTACGGCAAGTACGTGGTCATCAACCACGGTGGCGGCTGGTCCACCGTCTACGCCCACCTCAACGGCTTCAACACCTCCACCGGTGCCACGGTCAAGGCCGGACAGCAGATCGGCATCGTCGGCAGCACCGGCAACTCCTCCGGCGCCCACCTGCACTACGAGCAGCGCCACGACCTGGTCGACCGGCCCACTGTCTTCAACGGCAGCGCCTTCGTCGGCACCGGAACCTGGTCCAAGTCGCTGACCAGCAAGAACTGCGGGACCAAGGCGCCGGAGCCGAAGCCCGAGGGCCCCGGTGACGGGGGTACCGGCTCCACCGGCATGGTCGACCTGGCCTCGGCCGACCTCAACGGCGACAACGTGGTCGACGTCGTCGCGGTGGAGGCGTCCACCGGCAAGCTGTGGCTCTACAAGGGTGCCTCCAATGGCACCATCGCCTCCGGCGGCAACCGCGTCCTGATCGGTTCGGGCGGCTGGAACGGCATGTCCAACCTGACCGGCGGCGACTTCACCGGTGACGGCAAGGACGACATCGCCGCGGTGGAGGAGTCCACCGGCAAGCTGTGGCTGTACAAGGGCGCCGACAACTCGACGATCGGCTCCGGCAGCAGCCGCGTCCTGATCGGTTCGGGCGGCTGGAACGGCATGTCCAACCTGACCGCCCTCAACCTCAACGGCGACAAGATCGCCGACCTGGCGGCCGTCGAGAAGTCCACCGGCAAGCTGTACCTCTACCCGGGCAACGGCACCGGCCTGAACACCCGCAAGGAGATCGGCTCCGGCGGCTGGAACGGCATGTCGAACCTGACCGGCATGGACCTCAACAACAGCGGCCGCCAGGACCTGGTCGCGGTGGAGAAGTCCACGGGCAAGCTGTTCATGTACCCCGGTGACAAGGGCTACCTGAGCCCGCGCGTCCTGATCGGTTCGGGCGGCTGGAACGGCATGTCCGACCTGATCGGCGGCGACCTGCTGAACTCGCAGCAGTCGGACGACCTGATCGCGGTCCAGAACTCCACCGGCAAGCTCTACCTCTACCCGGGCACCGGCTCGGGCACCCTGGGCGCGCGCAAGGAGATCGGTGTCGGCGGCTGGTAAGCAGCGGCTGAGCAGCGCCTGGTGAACACCTGAAGCCGAAGACACGTGAGGCGGCCCGTCCCTGCAGGACGGGCCGCCTCACGGCGTTCGCAGCGGCCAGGCGCGTACGGTCTCGTAGCGGGGCTGTTCACCCGGCACCCCGCTCACGGGCAGGTGGCTGCGGACCAGGCTGAGCGTGTCCACCTGCCAGGCCGTGCCCTCGAAGCCGGCGAGGGCGTCCAGGTACGGGCGCAGGGGCGTGGCGGTAGCGGTACGCCCGTCGCCGTGCGCGTGCCCGTGCCCGTGGCCGTGCGCATGCCCGTGGCCGTGGGCAGGGGCGTGGTTGCGGGCCAGGGTGAGGTGCGGGGTGTACCGGCGGTGCTGCTCCATCGGGATCCCGGCCCGCCGCGCGGCGGCGTCGGCCCGGTCGGCGAGCAGGCGCATGGCGTCGAGATCCCCGGCGGCGCCGGTCCACAGGGCGCGGTCGCCGAAGTGCCCGCAGCCGTGCAGCCGCAGGGTGAAGGGCGCCGTACGGTGGGCGGCCCGCTCCAGGCGGGCGTACAGCTCGGGGAGCGGGCCGTCGCCGACCTCGCCCATGAAGGCGAGCGTGAAGTGCCAGCCGGCCTGCGCGGTCCAGGTGAGCCGGTCGTCGCGGAGCGGCCGTACGGCTTCGAGCAGCTCGGCGACGGCCTCCTCGGGCGGCAGCACGGCGGCGAACAGTCTCATGCGGTGAGCGTATGCCCTGGGCGCCGTCGGCTGCGGGGGTTCCGCCCGTGGTGCCGGTCCGGCCCCGGCGGGGATCGGGGCCGAGCGCCGTGGGGCGCCGGGCCGGACCCCCGCCGGAGGCGGCCGACGCCTCCTCAGGCCACCGTCACCAGTTCGCGGCGGTGCGGGACGGCCGGAACGAAGGTCACCCCGTGGCGGCCGACCCGCAGCCGGAGGTTGCCGACACGGGCCAGGACGACGCCGACGGCCACGGACGCGGCCAGGGAGATCAGGGCGCCCGAGGCCATGCCGACGCGCGCTCCGTAGGTGTCCGTGATCCAGCCGAGCAGCGGGGCGCCCAGCGGGGTGCCACCGGTGAAGACCATCATGAACAGGGCCATGACCCGGCCGCGCATCTCGGGGTCGGTGGCCATCTGCACGCTGGAGTTGGCGGTGACGTTGACCGTCAGGCCGAAGACGCCGATGGGCACGAGCAGCGCGGCGAACAGCCAGAAGCCGGGGGCGAAGGCCGTCACGAGCAACAGTACGGAGAACAGTACGGCCGCGGCCACCAGCAGCCGCAGGCGGGAGTGTCCGCGCCGGGCCGCGAGCAGGGCGCCCGCCAGGGAGCCGGCCGCGATCAGGGTGTTGAAGAGTCCGTAGGTGCCCGCGTCGCCGTGGAAGACGTCGCTCACGAATGCCGACAGCCAGATCGGGAAGTTGAACCCGAAGGTGCCGATGAAGCCGACGAGGACGATCGGCCAGACCAGCTCGGGCCGGCCGGCGACGTAGCGCAGTCCTTCGCGCAGCTGCCCCTTGGCGCGGGGCCGCGGCTCGACGGGGTGCAGTTCCTTCGTGCGCATCATCAGCAGGCCGGCGATGGGCGCGGCGAAGGACAGGCCGTTGAGCAGGAAGGCCCAGCCGGAGCCGACGGCGGTGATCAGCACGCCCGCGATCGCCGGACCGACCAGCCGCGCGGACTGGAAGTTGGCCGAGTTGAGGCTGACGGCGTTGGCGACCTGGTCCTTGCCGACCATCTCGGGGACGAACGTCTGCCGGGCCGGGTTGTCCACGACGGTGATCAGACCGAGGAGGAGGGCCGCGAGGTAGACGTGCCAGACCTGGACGTGTCCGGCCAGGGTGAGGGCGGCGAGTGCGATGCCGGTCAGGCCCATCGCGCTCTGGGTGGCGAGGAGCAGGGGCCGCTTGGGCAGCCGGTCGGCGAGTACGCCACCGTAGAGGCCGAACACCAGCATCGGCAGGAACTGCAGGGCGATGGTGATGCCGACGGCGGAGGCGGAGCCGGTCAGTGAGAGGACCAGCCAGTCCTGGGCGATGCGCTGCATCCAGGTGCCGGTGTTCGAGACGACCTGCCCGGTCGCGAAGAGCCGGTAGTTCCGGATCCTCAGCGAGCTGAACATCGAGTTCCTGCTCGCGGGTGCCGCGGGTCGCGCGGCGGTAGTGGTGGTGGATATGTGGCCGGGTGCGGAGTCTGCTCCGTTTCCCGTACTCAAAAGCGTTCGCCTCCTGGCGTCGTTCCCTACAGGTGCGCGAGCTTCTCCAGGACGGGTGCCGCCGCGCGCAGCTTGGCCCATTCGTCCTCGGTCAGCTCTGCCGCGAGCCCGGCCAGGAAGGCGTTGCGCTTGCGGCGGCTCTCTTCGAGCATCGCCTCGGCCTCCTCCGTCTGGCGGACCACCTTCTGGCGGCGGTCGTCGGGGTGCGGTTCCAGCGTGACCAGTCCCTTGGCTTCCAGCAACGCGACGATGCGCGTCATGGACGGCGGCTGGACGTGCTCCCGCCGGGCCAGCTCGCCGGGTGTGGCCTGGCCGCAGCGGGCGAGGGTGCCGAGGACCGACATCTCGGTCGGGCTCAGCGACTCGTCGACGCGCTGGTGCTTCAGGCGCCGCCCCAGCCGCATGACGGCGGAGCGGAGGTCGTTCACGGCGGCAGCGTCGTCGCCATGGGAGAGGTCAGGCATGTACTTAGAATAACTCATTACTCTCGCTAAAGAACACCGGATTTCTCCGGCCCTGTGGGGGTCACTCGTACGGGTGAGTCGGCGGCCGAAAGTGACCCGCGTGCGCCCCCTCTGCCCCGACTCTTTCGGCATGGGGACACATGTGCTGAGCATGCGCATAGACGGGGAGCTCCTCGAGAGGCTCCGGATCCATGCCGCCAAACGCGGAATGAGCGTCCAGGACTACGTGGTCCGGACGCTCATTCGCGACGACTTCGACGAGCGCTTCAAGGCGGCCGTCGACGAGACGGAGAAGTTCTACGGGCTGACGTGAGCCCGCCCGTGGAGTCGGCTAGCCGAGGCCGAGGGTGGGCATCGCGTAGTAGAAGACGAACACCGCCGACACGACGTACATGGCGGTCGGGACCTCGCGGCCCCGGCCGGTCGCCAGGCGCAGCACGCTGAAGGCGATGAAGCCGATGCCGATGCCGTTGGTGATCGAGTAGGTGAAGGGCATCATCACCATGGCCAGGAAGGCCGGGACGGCGATGGTGAAGTCGCTCCAGTCGATGTCCCTGACCGATCCCGCCAGGATCAGGAAGCCCACCGCGACCAGCGCGGGCGTGGCGGCCTGCGACGGCACCATGGTGGCCAGCGGGGTGAGGAACAGCGCCACGGCGAAGAGGCCGCCTGTCACGACGTTCGCCAGACCCGTACGGGCGCCCTCGCCGACACCTGCCGTGGACTCCACGAAGCAGGTGGTCGCCGAGGAGGAGGTCGCGCCGCCCGAGGCGACGGCGAGGCCGTCGACGAACAGGACCCGGTTGATGCCGGGGAACTCGCCGGTCTTCTTGTCGATCAGCTTGGCCTCGTCGCCGACGCCCAGGATCGTGCCCATGGCGTCGAAGAAGCAGGACAGCAGCACCGTGAAGACGAACAGGATGCCGGTCAGCAGTCCGACCTTGCCGAAGCCGCCGAACAGGCTGACCTCGCCGACGAGCCCGAAGTCCGGCGAGGCGACCGGGTTGCCGGGCCAGGCCGGGACGGTCAGCCCCCAGCCGGAGTCGGGCAGGTCGGCGACGAGCTGGACGACGACCGCGACCAGGGTCATGGCCACGATGGAGATCAGGATCGCGCCCGGGACCTTGCGGATCAGCAGGGCGAGGGTGAGCAGCGTGCCGATCGCGAAGATCAGGACGGGCCAGCCGAGCAGGTGACCGTCACTGCCGAGCTGGAGCGGGACCGTGGTGTGCGCGGCGTCCGGAATGCGGGAGACGAAGCCGGAGTCGACCAGGCCGATCAGCATGATGAACAGGCCGATGCCGATGGCGATGCCCTTGCGCAGGCCCAGGGGGACGGCGTTCATGACGCGCTCGCGCAGCCCGGTGGCGACCAGCAGCATCACCACGAAACCGGCCAGGACCACCATGCCCATCGCGTCGGGCCAGCTCATCCGCGGGGCGAGCTGCAGCGCCACGACGGTGTTCACGCCGAGGCCGGCGGCGAGTGCGATGGGGACGTTGCCGATGACGCCCATGAGGAGCGTGGTGAAGGCGGCCGTCAGGACGGTGGCCGTCACGAGCTGGCCGCTGTCGAGCTGGTGCCCGTACATGTCCTTCGCGCTGCCCAGGATGATCGGGTTCAGCACGATGATGTACGCCATGGCGAAGAAGGTAGCGAAACCGCCGCGGACCTCGCGGGCGACGGTCGAACCGCGCTCGGAGATCTTGAAGAAGCGGTCCAGTCCGCCGGAGGGTTCCCGGCGGGCGGGCTTCGGAGCGGCGGGTGCGGGGGCGGGGGCCGGGGTGCTCATACGGTCCTCATTGGTGGTTCATACGAAGAAAATGGGCCGCGCCCAAACCGTTTCAGTATGAACACATCAGGGAATGGCCGTCCATCTCCGCGCGTAGACCGTGCGGGGGGTCGTTCCGGCGCCCGCTTAAACTTGCGACATGGCGAAATGGATTGCGAAGCACGAGGCGCCCGAGCCCCTGGAGGGCCCCGTCGTCGCGACGGTCACGGGTGGCACCATCCTGTGGTTCGCCCTCTTCGTGGTCCAGCTGCCCTTCTACGGGTGGTTCGCCGACCGCGGCCAGCTGTGGTGGGTCTGGACCTGCGCGGCCGGCGGCTTCCTCGGCCTGATCGGCATCTGGTACGTCCGAGGCCGCGACGCAGCCCTCAAGCGCCACGCCGCCGCCACAGCCGAAGCGCAGGCTCCGCAGGACACCCCGTAGGTTCCGAGGCCGCTCCGTCGGGCTTGCCCGAGGGGTGGGGGCACTCCGGGACGTCCCCGCAGGCCGAGCGAACCCACCGCTGCCCGGCGGGCCGGTCCCGCCAAGGGTTCGCGAGCCGAGGAGACGTCCCGGAGGGGCCCCGCCCCGCCCCGCCCCGAAGTCCGCCGCTCCTCGCCGCCCGCTCCTCGCTCCCCGCTCCCCGCTCCCTGCTCCCTGCACCTCGCTCCTCGCTCCTCGCTCCTCGCTCCGCGGCCGAGCCGCCCGAAGCCGTGCCTCCGCGGTGCCGCCCCCTCGCGCCCGAAGCCGTGCCTCCGCGGGGCCGCCCCAGCGCGGCCGAGCCGCGCCCGCGCCGGGGCGCCCCGCACGGGCCCGGCCCGGCCCCAGCCCGGCCGGACCGGGGCCGCGCCCCGCAACCGGCTCCCCGCGGGGCGCGACGGGCTCCTACCAGCGGACGATTCGGGTCATCCCGAAGTCGCTTCTTCGGGCTTCCCGGCGGGTGAAGCCATCCGACCCCGCTTACCGTCGAAGGCATGACGGAGCGGGCGAGGATCGACCACGACGGGCGGGAGCCGAGCGGCGGACCCGGCACGGCCATCGACGCCGGGGCGGAGCTGGACCCCGTACACCCCGTGCGGCCACCGGCGCCCCGCTTCAAGCCCGGCGGTCTGACCACCGCCGAGGTCGCCGAACGCGTGGCCCGCGGCGACGTCAACGACGTCCCGGTGCGCTCCTCGCGTTCCACCGCCGACATCGTCCGCGGCAACGTCTTCACCCGCTTCAACGCGATCATCGGCGTCCTCTGGGTGATCATGCTCGTCGTCGCGCCGATCCAGGACAGCCTCTTCGGCTTCGTGATCATCGCGAACACCGGTATCGGCATCATCCAGGAACTGCGCGCGAAGAAGACCCTCGACGGCCTCGCCGTCATCGGCGAGGCCAAACCCAGCGTCCGCCGCGACGGCCGGACCGCCGAGATCTCCACCTCCGAGATCGTCCTCGGCGACGTCATCGAACTCGGCCCCGGCGACAAGGTCGTCGTCGACGGGTCCGTGGGCGAGGCCGACGGCCTGGAGATCGACGAGTCCCTGCTCACCGGTGAGGCCGACCCCGTCCTGAAGAAGCCCGGCGACCAGGTCATGTCCGGTTCCTTCGTGGTCGCCGGCGGCGGCGCGTTCACCGCCACCAAGGTCGGCCGCGAGGCCTACGCCGCCCAGTTGGCCGAAGAGGCCTCCCGCTTCACGCTCGTCCACTCCGAGCTGCGCTCCGGCATCTCCACCATCCTCAAGTACGTCACGTGGATGATGATCCCGACCTCCATCGGCCTGATCATCAGCCAACTCGTCGTCAAGGAGAGCAACCTCAACGACGCCATCGCCCGGACCGTCGGCGGAATCGTGCCGATGATCCCCGAGGGGCTCGTCCTCCTCACCTCCGTGGCCTTCGCGATCGGCGTCATCCGCCTCGGCCGCAAGCAGTGCCTCGTACAGGAACTGCCCGCCATCGAGGGCCTCGCCCGCGTCGACGTGGTCTGCCTCGACAAGACCGGCACCCTCACCGAGGGCGGCATGGACGTCACCGAGCTGCGGCCGCTCGGCGGCACCGACCCCGCGTACGTCAAGAAGGTGCTCGGCGCCCTCGGCGAGTCCGACCCGCGCCCCAACGCCAGCCTCCAGGCGATCATCGACGCCTACCCCGACAGCGCCGAGTGGCGGTGCACGGAGTCCCTGCCCTTCTCCTCCGCCCGCAAGTACAGCGGCGCCAGCTTCAGCGAGGGCGACGGCGAGAACAACACCTGGCTGCTCGGCGCCCCCGACGTCCTGCTGCCCGCCGGGGATCCCGCCCTCGACGAGATCAACGACCTCAACGAACAGGGCCTGCGCGTCCTGCTGCTCGCCCGTTCCACCCGCGAACTGGACGACGAGGCCGTCGCCACCGGTGTCAGGCCCACCGCCCTGGTCGTCCTGGAACAGCGGCTGCGCCCCGACGCCGCCGACACGCTGCGCTACTTCGAGGACCAGAACGTCAGGGCGAAGGTCATCTCCGGCGACAACGCGATCTCCGTCGGTGCGGTCGCCGGCAAGCTGGGCCTGCCCGGCGCCGAGAACACCGTCGACGCCCGCGGGCTGCCCACCGAGCGGGCCGAGATGGCCGAGGTCCTCGACGGCAACTCCGTCTTCGGACGCGTGACCCCGCAGCAGAAGCGGGACATGGTCGGCGCCCTCCAGTCCAGGGGGCACACCGTCGCCATGACCGGCGACGGCGTCAACGACGTGCTCGCCCTCAAGGACGCCGACATCGGCGTCTCGATGGGCTCCGGCTCGGAGGCCACCCGCGCGGTCGCGCAGATCGTCCTCCTCAACAACAGCTTCTCCACCCTTCCGTCGGTGGTCGCCGAGGGCCGCCGGGTCATCGGGAACATCACGCGCGTGGCCACCCTCTTCCTCACCAAGACGGTCTACTCCGTCCTGCTGGCCATCCTGGTGGTCTGCTCGCAGGTCGAGTACCCCTTCCTGCCGCGCCACCTGACGCTGCTCTCCACCCTCACCATCGGCATCCCGGCCTTCTTCCTGGCGCTGGCCCCGAACAAGGAACGCGCGAGGCCGCACTTCGTGAGACGGGTGATGCGGTACGCGATCCCCGGCGGTGTGATCGCGGCGACGGCCACCTTCGTCACGTACCTGATCGCCCGGCACCACTACACGGGCGCGGAAGCCCTGCCCGCGGAGACCAGCGCGGCGACGCTCACGCTGTTCCTCACCTCGATGTGGGTCCTCGTGATCATCGCCCGCCCGTACACGTGGTGGCGCGTGGCCCTGGTGGGCGCGATGGGCGGCGCCTTCCTGATCGTCCTGATCGTGCCGTGGCTCCAGGACTTCTTCCAGCTCAAGCTGGTGGGAACCACGATGCCGTGGACCGCGGTGGCGGTCGCGGCGGCCGCCGCGACCCTCATCGAGTTCACCTTCCGCTGGGTGGACCGCAGGTTCCCGGCCTGACCGGTACGGTACGACGGGGCTCAGGCCAGGCCGTCCGCCTGCAGGCCCGACAGGACGGCCCGGCCCAGGGTGTGGACCGCGGACTGGGGGCGGACCATCACCGTGAACTCCTTGATCCGGCCCGCCCCGTCGAAGTGCAGCATGTCGATGCCGTGGATCTCCTTGCCGTCCACCGTGGCCCGGAACGGCAGGACCGCCGCCGGGGCCTCGGCGCCGTCCGCGCTCGTCTCGGTCGCGCCCTCGAAGTGGCCGACGTAGCGCAGGTCCTCGAAGACGCGCAGCAGGACCCCGAAGAGCCCCAGCACCATCGGCCTGCCCTCGAACGGGCGGAACTTCACCGGGCTGTACAGCCTGATGTCCTCGGTGAACAGGTCCTCCAGCGCGGCGAGATCACGCTTCTCCACGGCGGCGCGGAAGCGTTCGGCGGTCTCCATGACGGACTCCACGGCTCCTCCTGAGGGGGATGCAGATACACAGCTACTGATACTCAAGGAATTGACTAGTCAGTTTCGTGAGTATCATGCGGGGGAGTACGAGGAAAAGGGAAGGGGCAGCCGCGATGGCCCTGCGACATGCCGTACTGGCGGCGCTGCTGGACGGCGAGTTCAGCGGCTACGAACTGGCGAAGTCCTTCGACATCGGCGTCGCGAACTTCTGGCACGCCTCCCCCCAGCAGCTCTACACCGAGCTCGCCAAACTGGAGAAGGAAGGCCTGGTCGAGGGCCGGCAGGTGGTCCAGGAGACCCGGCCCAACAAACGCCTCTTCCGGGTCACCGACACCGGCCGGGCCGAGCTGGAGGACTTCGCGGCCGCCGCGTCCAAGCCCTCGGTCATCCGCGACGACCTCCTCGTCAAGGTCCAGAACGCCGACCGGATCGGCACCGGGCCCGTGATCGCACAGCTCGAAGAACGGGCGTCCGCGGCCGACGCCAAGCTCGAACTCCTCGGCAAGGTCCTGCGCAGGATGCGCGGCGACCTGGACGAGGAGGAGTTCCTGCTGCACGGCGAACGCATCGGCGGGTACCTGACCTGCCTGCGCGGCATCGCCTTCGAGCAGGGCCACCGCGACTGGTGCCGCCGCAGCGCGGCGATCCTGCGAGAGAGGCGGAGCACCCGTGCCGAGCAGTGAGTACCGGCGCTACGTCGCCCTCGGCGATAGCCAGACCGAAGGCCTCGGCGACGGCGACGACACCGTGGGCCTGCGCGGCTTCGCCGACCGGTTCGCCGGTCACCTGGAGGCGGCCCGCCCCGGCCTGCAGTACGCCAACCTCGCCGTCCGGGGACGGCTCGCCGGCCAGGTCCGCGCCGGACAGCTGGCGGCCGCCCTCGCCCTGCGCCCCGACATCGCCACCGTCGTCGCCGGGGTCAACGACGTGCTGCGGCCCCGGTTCGACGCGGCGGAGGTCGCGAGCCACGTCGAGGCGATGTTCGCCGCGCTCACGGCGGCCGGGGCGCACGTCGCCACCGTGACCTTCCCCGACCTCGGCCGGGTCGTGCCCCTCGCCCGGCCCCTCGCCCCGCGCCTGGCCGAGCTCAACGACCGCATCCGCGACGCCGCCGCCCGGCACGGCGTCACCGTCGCCGAAACCGCCCTGCCGGAAGCCGTCGCCGACCCGCGGATGTGGACCACGGACCGGCTGCACGCGAGCGCCGCCGGCCACGAACGCATCGCCGCCGCCCTCGCCCACGCCGTCGGCCTCCCCGGCAGCGACGACACCTGGACGCACCCGCTGCCACCGCGGACCGCCCCCACCCCGGGGGCGGCCGTCGCGGCCGAACTGCGCTGGGCAGCCGCCTTCCTCGGCCCCTGGCTGGGCCGCCGCCTGCGCGGCCGCTCCTCCGGCGACGGCCGCACCGCCAAACGCCCCGACCTGCTCCCGTTCGCGGCCGAGGATGCCGCGGGCCGCTGACCCGACGCGCCACGCCCCCCGTCTCGACGAGCCCCGACCTGATTCGCCGGGACCGGCCGCCCTGGCTGTGGCCGACTGCTAGCTAGCTGTGGGCACGACCGTGCCGTGCAACGCGGTGGCGATCGCCGCCGCCTCGACCCTGATCGAGGTCACTTTCAGACCGGGTCGACCACTTCCCGGCCTGAGGAAGGCAGCACGCGGGCGTGGGTCACAGCTGGCCCTTCCGGGTCATGCTGAGCGCCTTGCGGTATACCTCTGGCACGCGATAGCGCTCGGTCTTGTCCCGGGGGCCGGACACCGCTTCCAGCAGCCCGACGTCGCGGGCGAGCCGCACGAGATCAGGCGAGGCGTCTTCGAGCTGCTCGGCTGGAAACGGGGTGGACCCGATGCGTCGCAACTGAGCTAGCAGCGGGTCGAGTTCAGGGAACTCATCGCGCTGGAGCGCGTCCAATGCCGATGAACTGACCTCGTCCAAGGACTCCACCAAGGCGCGAGGACGGATGATGGAACGGGAGTAGCGATTGCCAGCTTCGAAGCCACGTTCCAGGCTAACGGCCACTGTCATCATCTGCGCCAGCGCCCGCGGAGCGTGATCGCCGTTGGCGTCGGCGAGCCGGGACCAAACCCAGTTGTCGGTGTAAGCGGTGCGACCACCCGAGACCCGTTCACTCGCCAGGATCACCCAAGCGTTGCGGACGAACTCCTCTGGCCAGTATTCGACGGGAGTGTCCTCGAGGCGGAATCCCGGCTTGTTCAGACGTGCTGTCACCAGCTGCTTGAACTCCGTTGACCGCCACGCCTGCTTGATGGCGATCCGGAGATAGTCCGTTTTGTTGGACCAGCTCAGGCGGGCTGAGCGGGCGCTGAGGTGAGATTTGTTTGGCACGCTCACTTCGCGCCAAATATCCTCTCGGAGAAGGACCTTGAATTTTAGGCGCCTCAGCTGAGGGCCAAGTGCGCCCACCACGGTGAGCAGGCCAGCGACACCCTCATTTCGGCGCCTACGGCTTCTCTCGGTGTTTCCGAACCCCGTGTCCAACGCGTCGAACAGCAAGACGTGTTCCGCTGTCAGGCTGCTGTCGATGTCTTGGAGCCATTCACCGACGAGCAGAGGAGCCTGCGATACGGAGAGTAGCGCACGTACGTCATTGAGTAGGTCCGTCTTCAGATATTCGCTGCCTCCTGCCGCATGTCCGATGGGTGCCTCTGCCCAGGTCGGCTGGGGAGCTCCTGGAAGGCTCTGGTGGATGGCCAGTCCGATGAGCACCGGCCATGCCTGCCGCCACTCCAGCCCCTTGGTCCGCAATTCGTCTTCGAGCAGCTCGTACACATCAGCGTCGGGAGTCCAGCTCCGGTGCGTGTCCAAACCCGGGGGGCTCGTGACAACGACGGCTGTCGGAGTCTCTGCCAGCTTGCGGAACACCGCGGTCTTGCCGGTTCCCTTGCGCCCGATGACAACGACGGTGTCCAGGTCGAGCGCACGGTCTACATCCGAGGTGCTCAGGAACGTGTCGTGAAGCTCGTTCCACTCTTGGTTCTCAGCGGTCTCCCCAGCGAACTGGAGCGAGGCTAGGACTTGCTCCTTGCTCGGCTCCGCGTACTTCTCCTCTTCACGCTCTCCAAGAGCGTCACGCGGTTCCACGAGGCCAGTGATCCAGTCGGCTACGACGGCGAAGTCATCGGCACCCTGCACTCGCATCACGGAATCCGAGGCCGCCAGGGTCTCCTGGTAGCCGACCACCTGGACGACTTCCTCCAGGGCCCCGAAAGCCGAGCCGCCGGAAGTGTTGCGGGCCACGGACAGCCATTCCCTGATCCAGTCCTGAGCACGTTCGGCGTAGAGCTCTCGGACTTCGGGGGTGGCTGGAACAGGCGAGACGACGAAGCGAACCTCGGGCGTGAGCTGACTTTCCTCAGTGGACCGGCGGGAAGTGGCAGCGAGCAGTGCTCGCGTCAGTGCTCGCGTACCCGTCCGGGCCTGGGGGTGTGGATAGAAGGCGATGACGTTAATGTCGGATACATCGAACAAGAGCGGCGCGGCAAGGGGGCTGATCCCGGTCCGTGAATCGATCAGTACAACGTCGGGACGCTCGGCGAGCTTGGAAACCGCCTCCACGAGGAGCCTCAGAGGATTGACTTCGTCCTGCCCGTACCAGGCAGTCGGGTCGAGGTGGGAGAGTAGCCGGGCGTATTCCGGACCGGGGCAGCCAGCCGGAAGCAGGAACAGCCCAACCTCTTCCGTGACGCGCAGCACATGTTCGTCCAGTGCGCCGATTTCGCCGGTCATCTCGGCCTTTGCCAGCAGAGGAACGACTCCGATTCCCTCAGTGACGCTGTCTTCCACGTCGAACAGCGAGGCCAGGCCAGGAGCCTCAAGATCCATGTCGATGCAGAGCACGGTAAGGCCCTGGCCGGCGATGATGCGCGCGGCGTGTGCCAGGGCGGTCGACCGGCCGACGCCACCACGCAGAGAATAGAACGTCGAAACGACCGGCGAGGGGAGCGTCCCGTAATCCTCGGAAGGGAAGCGCACCGTGATTTCGTCAGCCCGTCCGTTCGCCAGAGCTTCGGGCCACAGGGGCAACTGGTCTGCTGCAGGAGCAGCGTCCAACTCCTCAAGTTCGATGAACGTTGCCTCTTCGGGCGTGAGCAGGTCGTACCGGACGATGTCTGCGTCCGGTAGGACGGCCTCGATCCGCTCCCTTCGGGCACGCGGTGTCAGTCCGGCGAATGCCGCCGAGATCGCCATGACCCGGATCCCGGAGAAGGGGTCTGCGTTCACCCGGACCTGGCCGCCCAGGGAGCTTTGGAGGGCCTCCTCGATGCGGGCGATGTCGTCAGGTTGTGTCACGGCGTTTTCCTCCTCTGCCCTTTCGTGCGACGGCGCAGTTGTTTCGCGCACCAGCTCACGAACCGATTGGCGGCTTTGATCTCGTCCTCGATGCGTACATCCTCCGGCAGGACCGGCTGATAGCGCAGTCCGACGTCGCGGTCTGCGAGAAAGCGCCGTACCTCGGGTGGCAGAACATTGGGGCTGAAGCCCGCGTGCATCAGGATGGCCAGAACGTTATGGCCGTCTCGACCTCTCGGGACCGTACGCCCTTGCGCCACGCACAGAGCCTTGGCAAAGCACTCAGCTGTGAAGCCCAGGTAGTAGAGGCAAGCGACCTGCCGCTCGGCCAGATGCAACTGCACCGCGTCCGAGCGGCGTTCCAAGGCCACGTCCTCCCAGTCCTGTGGTGTGCGCGGATCCTCGTACAAGCCGTCTCCCCCCATACCGAACCGTACGAGGCCACTTTAGGCTCGGGGATCGGGGTCCTCTGGGTGAGATTCGGAATTGCTTCAGTCGAACCAGCGGTCCCGGGCCAGTTCCGTCGTACGGGACGGGTCCTCCAGGAGGGCCGCCACCTCGAAGCGGCGCGGCCACTGGCCCGCCGACCAGGCCAGGCCCGCCGCCACGCCCTCCAGGGTGGACGCGTGGAGGGTGCCGTCGGGCGTGCGCCGCCAGTCCAGCTCCGTGCCGCCCGCGACCAGTTCCTCGTGCTCGAAGTACGTCGTCGGCGTCGCCGGGCCCAGCAGGATCCGTACCGACTCCGGCACCTCGTGCTCCTCGCCCGGCGTCGTCACCTCCGCCGGCACCGTCTCCGACAGGCGGCGTACCTGGAGCAGCTCCGCGAGGTCCGCCGCACGCACCGGGGACACCGGCAGCAGGGGCAGCCCCGCCGTCAGCGGCAACAGGTCCGGGGCGTCCGCGATCACCGCGTCCGCCGCGTCCACGACGACCACCTCGCCGTCCACCACCGCCCGCAGCTCGTCCGGCAGGGTCACCTGCTCGGGGTCGAGATCGGCCAGCGCGTTGTACAGGCCGTGCAGCTGCCGGTCGGTCACCTCCCGTTCCGGATCGGCGAGCCGGCCCAGCAGCTCGGCCGCGCCGCCGGGCTCGTCCAGCAGGGCCGGTACGGATGTCCGTACGCCCAGTGCCCGCAGCACCTGCTCGTCCTCGAAACCGGTGGCGTCCGCCGAGGTGTAGAGGCCCTCCAGCAGCGGATCGCCGCCCGCAGCGCGCAGACCCGCCGGACGGCGGCCGTCCAGCACCGGGTGGTCGCGCAGCCACCACGCCGTGTACGGGCGCACCGACTGCGTGGTGCCGTCCGGCAGCAGGATCCGCACCGGCTGGGTCAGCGCGTCCCGCAGCGGCGGCTGCGCCAGCATGGCCAGGGCCTGCGGCCAGCAGTCGTCGTCGACGAGGTCCAGGTCGCGCACGGCGACCAGCTCGGTCGCCACCGGCGGGACGGGCAGGTCGGGCAGCTGGTCCAGGACGTCCTCGCACCACACGTCCACCGCGTCCAGCAGCCCCGCATCGTCCGGTTCGGCGAAGTCGCCCTCGCGCGGTTCCAGTTCGTCGGGGTCCAGGACCACGTCGGTGGCGCGCACCAGCTGGAAGGCGGCCAGTACCCCGCAGGCCGTCAGCGGGGCCTCCCCCCACCGCTCCGCCAGCTCGGCGTCCACGTACGGGACCTCGTCCTCCCGGATGACGGAGGCCAGCGGCGAGCCCGGCAGCAGCAGTTCGCCCGCAGGGGTCGGTTCCCCGTCCTCGTCCGGCAGGGCCAGCGCCCCCAGCCACGGCTCGTCGCCGGGCGCCAGCTCCGCATCGCGGACCAGCCCGAGGACCACCTCGGCCAGTTCGTCGGCGTCCAGGGTGTCGGCGTCCTCGTCCCAGATCTCCCCGGCGTCCAGGGAGGCGGCCACGGCGGCCCGCACCTGCGGGGTGGTCAGGACGGCGCGGGCCGTCGCCGGGAGCGAACCGAGCTTCTCCAACAGCGGGTGCGCCGCCTCCGGGTGGGCCACCTTCAGCCCCAGCCGGGCCAGGTCCGCCGGGGTGTCCGCGTACGGGAGCAGGACGTGCCGCGGCCCGATCGTCGTGCGGCCGTCGGCGAGCGGCACGGGCAGCCCCGACAGCCGGTCGGGGTCCACCCCGGCGAGGCTGTCGTAGAGCCGGTACCACCACTCGGGGGTCCGCTCGATGCCCGCGATCCGCTCGATGGCGTCGCCCAGCGGCAGCCGCCCCACGCCCAGGGTGCGCAGCTCCGTACGGCGCTCCAGGCCCGCCGGCAGCAGGGTCGGCAGGACCTCGGCCAGGACGCGTACGGTGTCCGCGCCCGCACCCTCCACCACCTCGGCCTCGAAGGGGCGCAGGGCGACCCGCTCCTCCGCGTGCTCGGGCGGCGCGGCCGGTGCGAGGAAGGCCGTACGGGGCAGCCGCCGCAGTACGGCGGCGCGCAGGGCACCGTCCAGTTCGCCCTTGCCGAGCGGGCCGGGCACCAGGTCCACGAGCGCGGTGCCCACCGGGTCCCAGGCGCCGAGGAGTTCGGCGTAGGCGTCGGCCGCGCGCTCCACGAGGAAGTCGGTCAGCGGCCCCGGGGCGGGGTGGCGGCGGCTGGTGTCCAGCGGCAGGGTCGCGATGAGCAGCGCCGGGATGCCGAGCGGCTCGTCGGTCGGGGTCGGGGCGTGCACCACGGGCGCCGTGGTCGGGCGCAGCGGCGCGCCGTCGGTGTCGACGGGCACGGCCCACGACACCGCCCAGGCGGGCCGCAGGCGTTCCTCGACGGGCCGGTCGGCGAGCAGCGCCTTCTCGATGGCGCCGCCGTGGCGGACGGTGCGCCAGCGGTTGGTGCGCGTACCGGAACCGGTGGTGTCCTCGACCACGGTGTACGCGCCCTCGTCGCGGCGGTCGAGGGTGCGGGTGCCGGCGGGGGTCTCCACGACGACCTGGCACAGCCCGGGCAGGGTCAGCAGCAGGGCGTCGTCGATGCCCGTGAGCAGCCGCTCGACGAGGTCCTCGGCGGCGGCGTCGCGCAGCGGGAGGACCACGACGGTGTCGTAGCCCTCGGGGGCGGTGCCCTCCGCGGGCAGGGGGAGCCGCAGCAGCGGCACGTGTCCGTCGCGGCGGCGCAGTTCGTCGCCGAGGCCGGGGCTGCCGACGGCGGCCTCGCGGGCCAGTTCGCGGGCCTCGGCGAGGGACCAGCGGACGCCGCCGTGGCGGCCGAGCACCGCGGGTTCGTCGCAGACGGCGAGGACGGCCGCGAAGCCGACGCCGAAGCGGCCGACGCTCTCCGCGGCGGGCTCCCGCTTGGCGGAGGCGCGCAGGGTGCTCAGGGACTCCACGCCCGTCGCGTCCAGCGGTGCGCCCGTGTTGGCGACGGCCAGCAGCGCCGGGCCGCCCTCGCCCGGGTGGAGGGTCAGCCGCAGCCGGCCGGGCACCTTGGCCCGGGCCGCGGCGTCGGCCGCGTTCTGGGCCAGCTCGACGACGAGCCGGTCCCGGTAGCCGCCGAGGGCGAGGTCCTCCTCGGCGTTGGCGTCCTCACGGAACCGGGCCGGGCCGGCACCCCAGGCGTCGAGCACACCGCGCCGCAGCCGGGCCGTGCCGAAGGGGTCCACGCCGCTCTGGGCCGCCGTCACTCGCACGCTCACGCCGCTGCCTCCAAGATTCGCCCCACGGAACTCCTGAAGGTATCGCGTGCCGGGCTGCGCCCCGCCCGTGAGGTCGGCGAACACGACGACGTCGGAGTCCCGGTGGCGGTCCCTCCCGCAGGCCGGGAGGGGCGAGAAGGGCGAAGCCCCCGGTGACGACAGGTCACCGGGGGCCTCGGCACTACCGGACGGGCGACGGTCAGAGCTTCTCGATCACGTAGTCGACGCAGGCCGTCAGCGCCTGCACGTCCGCCGGGTCGATCGCCGGGAACATCGCGATGCGCAGCTGGTTGCGGCCCAGCTTGCGGTACGGCTCGGTGTCCACGATCCCGTTGGCGCGCAGCACCTTCGCGACCGCCGCCGCGTCGATGTCGTCCGAGAAGTCGATCGTGCCGATGACCGCGGAGCGCTTGTCGGCGTCGGCGACGAACGGCGTCGCGTACTTCGACGCCTCCGCCCAGCCGTACAGGTTGCGCGCACTGGCCGCCGTACGGCCGGTGGTGAACTCCAGGCCGCCCTGGCTGTTCATCCACTCCAGCTGCTGGTCCAGCAGGAAGAGCGTGGCCAGCGCGGGGGTGTTGTACGTCTGGTTCTTCAGCGAGTTGTCGATCGCCGTCGGCAGCGAGAAGAACTCCGGGATGTGCCGCCCCGACGCGTGCACGCGCGCCGCGCGCTCCAGGGCCGCCGGGGAGAACGCCGCCAGCCACAGGCCGCCGTCGGAGGCGAAGGACTTCTGGGGCGCGAAGTAGTAGACGTCCGTCTCGGTGATGTCCACCGGCAGACCGCCGGCACCCGAGGTCGCGTCCACCAGAACGAGGGACCCGGCGTCGGCGCCCGCGACGCGCCTGATCGGCGCCGCGACACCCGTCGAGGTCTCGTTGTGCGTGTACGCGTACACGTCCACGCCCTCCTCGGCCACCGGCTCGGGGTGCGTGCCCGGCGCGGAGGAGATCACGGACGGCTCGTCCAGCCACGGCGCGAGCTTCGCGGCCTTGGCGAACTTCGAGGAGAACTCGCCGAAGGTCAGGTGCTGGGACTTCCGCTCGATCAGACCGGCGGTCGCGACGTCCCAGAAGGCGGTGGAGCCGCCGTTGCCCAGGATCACCTCGTAACCCTCGGGGAGCGAGAAGAGGTCCCGGAGGCCCTGGCGCACCGATCCGACCAGGTTCTTGACCGGGGCCTGGCGGTGTGAGGTTCCGAGCAGGGAGGTACCGGTGGCGGCGAGGGCGTCCAGCGCCTCGGTCCGCACCTTGGAGGGGCCCGCGCCGAAGCGTCCGTCGGCGGGCTTGATGTCAGCGGGAATCTGGATCTCAGCCACGAGCGGAGCGTATCGGGTCCCGGTCCGCGCTCCGGACGCGCGTCCACCCGATGAGACGCGGTGCGGCGGTGGCAGGCTGGGCGGCGTGACGTCATCCGGGGAAACGATGCGTGATCTTGAGCGGACATTGCGGGCGGAGCTGCGCGGGGATGTGGATTTCGGCGCCGCGGCACGCGCCCTGGTGACCATGGACGCCTCCAACTACCGCCGCGTCCCCCTCGGCGTCGTCGCCCCGCGCGACGCCGACGACGTCACGGCCGCCCTGCAGGTGTGCGCCGGGGCCGGCGTCCCCGTCGTCCCGCGCGGCGGCGGCACCTCCATCGCCGGGCAGGCCACGGGCACCGGCGTGGTCCTCGACCTCACCCGGCACATGAACGGCCTGCTGTCCGTCGACCCCGCCGCCCGCACCGCCGTGGTCCAGCCGGGCCTGGTCCTCGACCGGCTCCGCGAGGCGGTACGCCCGTACGGACTGACCTTCGGACCCGACCCCTCCACCCACTCCCGCTGCACCCTCGGCGGCATGATCGGCAACAACGCGTGCGGCGCCCACTCCGTGGCCTGGGGAACCACCGCCGACAACGTCACCGAGCTCGCCGTGACCAGGTACGCGGGCGCCGCCCACCGCATCGGCACGGGCTGGGCGGGCGCCCCGGACGGTCTGCGGGAACTGGTCGGCGCACACCTCGGCCTGCTGCGCACCGGCATGCCGCCCGGCTTCTCGCGGCGGATCTCCGGCTACGGCGGCCTCGACGCACTGCTCCCCGAACGCGGGGTGCGGCTCGCGCAGGCCTTCTGCGGCAGCGAAGGCACCCTCGGAGTGGTCACCGAGGCCGTGGTACGCCTCGTGGAACTGCCGGCCGCACCCGCCCTGGCCGTCCTCGGGTACGCCGACGAGAGCGCGGCGGCGGACGCGGCCGCCGGGCTGCTCCCGTACCGGCCGCTGACCGTCGAGGGCATGGCCGAGGACCTGGTCGGCACGGCCGCGGGCGGTGCGGGCGCGGGCGCGGCGGGCGGTGCGGGTGTGGGTGCGGTCGGCGGGGTCGCGGCACGTGCGGTACGTGCGGCACGTGCGGCACTGCCCCGGGGCCGGGCCTGGCTGTTCGTCGAGATGCCGGACGAAGGCGCGGCGCGGGCCGTCGTACGCGGCGCCGACGCGCTGGACGCGCTGGTCGTCACCGACCCGGCGGGACAGCGCGCGCTGTGGCGGATCCGCGAGGACGCCGCGGGCACCGCGACCAGGACCCCCGACGGGCGGATGGCCTGGCCGGGCTGGGAGGACTGCGCGGTCCCGCCGGCCCGGCTGGGCGCGTACCTGCGGGAGTTCCGGGCCCTGCTGGCCGCCCATGGCCTGCGCGGCACCCCGTACGGGCACTTCGGTGAGGGCTGCGTGCACGTACGCATCGACTTCGACCTGGTTTCGGCCGCCGGCGTGGCCCGCTACCGCACCTTCTCGGAGGAACTGGCCGACCTGGTCGTCGCCCACGGCGGATCCCTGTCGGGCGAACACGGAGACGGGCAGGCTCGGGCCGAACTCCTGCCGAAGATGTACGGCGACGACGTCGTCCGGCTCTTCGGGGCGTACAAGGAGGTGTGGGACCCGGCCGGCGGCATGAACCCGGGCATGCTGGTCCGGCCCGCCCGACTGGACGAGAACCTCCGCTTCGCGGTCCTCCCGGCCACCCCGTTCGCCGGCGGGGTCGCACGGTGCGTGGGCGTCGCGAAGTGCCGTACGGGTGCGCCGGACGGGACGGGTGCGCCGGGTGCTCCAGGTGCGCCGGGCGGGACGGGCGGGACGGGCGGGACGGGTGCTTCGGGGGGCTCGGGGGTGATGTGTCCCTCCTACCGGGTCACCGGCGAGGAGCGGCACTCCACGCGCGGCCGGGCGCGGCTGCTGCACGAGATGCTTGCGGGGGAGATCGTCACCGGCGGCTGGCGCTCCCCGGAGGTCGCCGAGGCGCTCGACCTCTGCCTGGGGTGCAAGGGCTGCCTCAGCGACTGCCCGGTCGGCGTGGACATGGCCTCGTACAAATCGGAGTTCCTGCACCGCCACTGGGCCGGCCGGATCCGGCCGCTCGCCCACTACACCCTGGGCGGCCTGCCCGCATGGCTGCGCCTGATCGCCCGCCTGCGGGCGGCGGGCGCCGTCAACGCGGCCGCCCGCCTGTTACCGCTACCGGTCCCGGGCCTGGCCCGGGAACGCGCCCTGCCCGAGCTCGCGAAACGGCCGTTCACCCGGGGTGCGGGGGTGCCCGGACCCGGGGCAGGGTCCGGGTCAGGGTCCGGACCTGCCGTGACCCTCTGGCCCGACACGTTCACCGAGTACCTCGCCCCCGAGGCCGGTCACGCCGCACTGCGCGTACTGCGGGCGGCCGGCCTGGACGTGTCCCTCCCCAGGGGCGGCGGCCGGGTCTGCTGCGGCCTGACCTACCTCTCCACCGGCCGCCTCGACCGGGCCCGCAAGGTCCTGCGCCGGACCCTGGACACCCTCGGCGAGGTGCCCGGCCCCGTCACCGTCCTCGAACCGAGCTGCGCCGCCGCTCTGCGCGCCGACCTGCCCGCCCTGCTCCCCGACGACCCGCGCGCGGCCCGCCTGGCGGCCGCCGTGCGCACCGTCGCGGAGACGCTGGAGGAGTACGCCCCGCACTGGCTGCCGCCCCGCCTCGACCGCGCGGTGGTCGGCCAGACCCACTGCCACCAGCACGCCGTCCTCGGTGACGCGGCGGACCGGCGGCTGCGCGCACGCGCCGGACTGGTGGGGGAGCCCGCCGGAGGCTGCTGCGGTCTCGCCGGGAACTTCGGCTTCGAGCCCGGCCACCACGAGGTGTCGGTGGCCTGCGCCGAAGAACAGTTGCTGCCGTCCCTGCGCGCGGCCCCGGCGGGCGCGCTGGTCCAGGCCGACGGGTACTCCTGCCGGACGCAGATCGCCCAGCTGGGCGGCGTCCGGGCCCGTCACCTCGTGGAA
This sequence comes from Streptomyces sp. NPDC090021, assembly GCF_044748225.1. Lineage (NCBI taxonomy): Bacteria > Bacillati > Actinomycetota > Actinomycetes > Kitasatosporales > Streptomycetaceae > Streptomyces > Streptomyces sp. NPDC090021. The sequence goes on from NZ_JBIVFO010000028.1 coordinate 102,074, forward strand.
CTGCTGGCGGACGGACTGGCGGACTAACGGACGGACCGGCGGCCAGGGCTGGCTGCCGAGGGTGCTCCCGACATGCGGCCGTAGCGAAGATGTAAGGCGGCAGAAGCGGCAACACTCCTTACGGCGGCTTAGGCTGGATCCATGCCCGCACCTACCGCGTCCCCGACGACCGCTCCCGCCGCCGCACGCCCCGCCGACCCCTCCGCCGAGGGGGCCCGGTCCCGCTTCGGCCCGGTCGCACTGGTGATCTCGGCGGGCGTCTCGGTCCAGTTCGGGGCCGCCCTCGCGGTCATGATCATGCCGAGGGCGGGTGCCGCGGGCGTGGTCACCCTGCGCCTCGCGGCCGCCGCGATCGTGCTGCTGCTGCTGTGCCGGCCGAAGGTGCGCGGGTACACGCGCTCCGACTGGGGCACGGTCGCCGCGTTCGGCGTGGCGATGGCCGGTATGAACGGTCTCTTCTACCAGGCCATCGACCGGATCCCGCTCGGTCCGGCGGTCACCCTGGAGGTCCTCGGGCCCCTCGCCCTCTCCGTCGTCGTCTCGCGGCGGCTGGTGAACTTCCTCTGGGCCGGACTCGCCCTCGCCGGTGTGGCCCTGCTGTCCGGGCACGGCGGGGGAGGCCCGGGCTTCGGCTCGCTCGACCCGCTGGGCGCGGCCTACGCGCTCGGCGCGGGCGCGATGTGGGCGGCGTACATCGTGTTCAGCGCGCGCACCGGCCGTCGCTTCCCGCAGGCGGACGGCCTGGCCCTGGCGATGGCGGCCGCCGCCGTCCTCTCCCTGCCGCTGGGCGTCTTCGAAGCGGGCTCGGACCTGCTGGTCCCGAGCACCCTGGCGCTGGGCGTCGGCGTGGCCGTCCTGTCCTCCGTACTGCCCTACACCCTCGAACTCCTCGCCCTGCGGCGGATGCCGGCCCCGACCTTCGCGATCCTGATGAGCCTGGAGCCGGCCATCGCCGCCACCGCGGGCTTCCTCGTCCTGAGCCAGGCGCTGTCGCCGCTGGACGCCGTCGCCATCGCCCTCGTCATCGCGGCCAGCATGGGCGCCGTCCGCTCCCAGATCGGAAAGCAGCCCGCCTGATGGACGTCGCCTCCTACCTCGCCGCCGCCCCCGAAGCCCGCAGGCCGGCCCTCGCCCGCCTGCGCGAGCTGTGCGTGACGGAACTGCCGGGCTTCGAGGAGTCCATCGCGTACGGGATGCCGGTGTACGTGCGGCCGGGCGGGACCGCGGCGGAGATCGCCTGGGCGAACCAGAAGCAGTACATCTCCTTCTACCTGATGCGCACGGACGTCCGGGACGCCTTCGCCGACCGCCTGGCGGCCCAGGACATGGGCAAAGCCTGCCTCCGCTTCCGCAACCCCGCCAAGGTCGACTACGACCTCCTCCGCGACCTCCTCCGCGCCACGTCCCAGGCGGGCCCGGCCCAGGCGGGCTGAGGAGCCTCTTCCCCGGTGGGGATCGGTTGAGCGGGATGCACTCGGCGCGCACCCCGGGCTGTATTCGTCACCATGACGCGATGTTGCTTGAAAGCAGGCGGTGTCAAGCCTGGCTCTGCGATGCTGGAGGCCGATCGAGAGGGGCCGCAGCGATGCAGTGGAAGATCCACGGGGAACGTCCGATCTACGAGAACAAGTGGGTGAACCTCTGGCTCACCGACATCGAGACGCCGGATGGGCACCGCTGGGAACACCACGTCGTCAAGCTCCGGCACCTGGCCGTGGCCGCCGTGCTCAACGACCGCCAAGAGGTCCTGATGATGTGGCGCCACCGCTTCATCACGGACGCGTGGGCCTGGGAGCTGCCCATGGGCCTGGTGGAGGCGGACGAGACGCCCGGCGAGGCTGCCGCCCGTGAAGTCCTTGAAGAGACCGGCTGGCGTCCCGGCCCGATGAAGCCCCTGATCTACGCCGAACCGGCGAACGGCATCACCGACTCCCAGCACCACCTGTTCCGCGCCGACGGGGCCACGTACGAGGGGCCGCCGATTGAGAAGAACGAGTCGGACCGGATCGAGTGGGTCCCGCTGGCGAACATCCGCGGCATGATCGACCGACGCGAGATCGTCAGCAGCGGGTCCCTCGTCGGCCTCCTCTACCTCCTGATGGACGAAGGGGTTCGCTGACCCGGCGGCGGAAGCACCGCCCGTAGACGTGCCTCGAAGGCAACCGCGGCCGGTACCTCGCGATACGGCGCAAGCTGCTCGTAGAACTCGCGAAGGTGCCCGGCAACCCGGGTCGACCAAGGCGGCCTTGGCAACAGACGGCGACGCAAGCAGCTCCAGCTCATCTGCACGCCACAAAACCGGTTCGCCCGGCTCGCGCCACGCCACACCCTGGTACCACTCGGGCATCGCGACCCCTTGAAGCACCGCAGCGGCTTCGGTCCCGTTCCAGCCCTGCGGGCCGATCCGCTTGAATCCCCGCCGCTCGATACGCACCCACGTACCCCGCTCCGTACGGCCCCCCCAAGGAACGTCGCTTGCGTACCAGGGCCTCCCGGTCCACCCGCACGCGCAGGGCCTCCTCCACGCGCTCCAGCACGCCCTCGACCGGCTGACGGCGCAGTTCTACTCGGGCGGCGACAGGCGGGGAAACAGCCATCATGTCCTCCTCGGCGAGCGGATGACCGTAGCAGCAGCAGTCGCTCTGACACGCGTCGTCCCGGACGGGGGTCGGCAGGCCACTCCTCGCTACGCGATCAGGCGTCCGAGGCCTGCCCGGGGCTGGTCTTCGGTGTTCTGAAACGGGCTGTTTCGGTCGCTCTAAGCTCGGCACATGAAGATCATCGTGCGGTCGGCTGCCAGAACGGACCTGTCATCTCTGCTGGCTCTCTACGGCGAGCTGAATCCTGATGACGCACCGCCGCCTCAAGAGAAAGCCGATGCGCTATGGGCGGCCATTTCCAGCCAGCAGGGACGGACCGTGCTGGTGGCGGATGCCGAAGGCGTCGTGGTCGGCACCGCCGACTGCCTGGTCATGCCGAACTTCACCCGTGGCGGCCGGGCCATCCTCTTCGTGGAGAACGTCGTGGTCGCCGAGGCGTCTCAGCGGCGGGGCGTCGGGCGCGAGCTGATGAAGGCCGTCATACAGCTGGGCGCGTCGGCAGGCTGCTACAAGGTGCAGTTGCTGGCAGCCGACGACGAATACGTCCATACCTTCTACCAGTCGTGTGGCTTCCAGGCCCGTGCGGAAGGATTCCGTTGCTACATCGAATGCTGACCCCTGCCCGGGGCAGGAAAGGCATCAGATGACGGCTGAGGCGAACTCCATCCACGTCTGCGTGAGTCCGCGCCTCAGAGGGCCATCACACTGCCCCAATTGCCCCTGTTTGGTCGGGCGGTTGGGGTGCCACGCCGACCGTGTCGGGGGTTGGCATCGGTTGGGCCGATGGATCGCCCTCCCGCCCCTCGAATTCGCCCTCCCAGCCCCGAACAGGCGCCGGACGCGGTCAGGGAGAAGCGCGTAGCGATCCAAGGCGGCTTATGTCCAGCCCAAGAGGCCTGCGGACGCGGTCAGGGAGAAGCGCGTAGCGATCCAAGGCGGCTTATGTCCAGCCCAAGAGGCCTGGGGACGCCGTCAGGCAGAAGCGCGTAGCGATCTGGTGCGCTCCGGGCTCCGCCCGGGCAGCTCCGACACCGCACCCCTGAATCTGAGACCGGCGCGTTCTTTTGGGGTTTTCCGGCTGTCCTTCGTAGTTCCGGGGCGGGACGGGCGGTCAAGGGTGGCCGGAGGCCATCGCGCAGCGACGCGAGGAACGAGCGCCCTTGAGGGGCCGGCGCGACCCGGAAAACCATCGGACGGACGGGAAAACCCCCAGAACGGCTCCGATGCCGGCCGAGTGGATTCCGCTCCCCACACCACCCCACACCCGCCCCGCGGAAACCCCGCAACCGGAGGCGCGTTCCGTGCGTCATCTGTGGAGCGTGTGCCCGCCCGGACGGCCGCGGGGGACCGGCTGGGCGGGCGCACGGCATCAGCCGAGCGGGAGCTCCAGGTACGACGGGGTGGCCTCCGGGGAGGTGAAGGCCAGCGTCGCGCGGGGCAGGTTGGCGTCGGCGTAGAAGGGGTCGCGGGCGTCGACCACGAGCATCAGGCGGTGGCCGCGCGGCACGTCGTACGCCGTGGCCTGGAGCTCGATGTCGGCGCTGATCAGGCTGTCCGGAGGCGAGGACAGGTCGCTGTACGGGGCGTGCGTGACGAGGTGGGCCGTACCGTCGGGGGCCGTGTCGAGGAGGTACGCGACGAAGGTCGAGCCCGGGTTCGCCGCGCGGTAGGTCACACGGAGCCGGGGCGTGCCGCGCAGCCGGACGGTCTCCGCGGCCGGTTCGGCCGTCCAGACGGCGGCGACGGCGCGGTCGATGTCCTCCGTCAGGTAGGTCTTCGGGCGGCCCGCCAGCTCCGCGTACCCGGAGGCGACGACCTGGTCGGCGACGGTCGCCGGGGTGTCCATCCCGCACAGGACGGTCGCCGTCCAGCCGGCCTCGCCGGGCTCCGCCTCCGGGACGAGTTCGCCGTCGTCGGTGAGGTGGAGGCGTTGCCGGTGTTCGGTGGCGGAGGGCCAGGTGGGGCGGGGTTCGAGGGTCTTGCTCCACATGACCTCGGCGATGAACTGTCCCTCGTCGCCGATGCCGTTGTCGACGTCCTTGAGGTGGTGGTCGAACCAGCGGTGGGCGTCCGTCCAGATCCGGTTCGGCAGCCCGAGGACGCCCGCCATCTCGGGGCCGGAGTGGTCGCCGATGGAGAGCGCGAGGCGTTTGGGACCGGTCAGCTCGTTGAACATCCTGAGCGTCTGGTTGGGCGGGAAGAGCGTCTCGTGCCAGGCATGCGAGTAGAAGACCGGCACCTGGCGGCGGTTGAGTTCCTTGATGTGGGTGAGGGGCGAGCGGACCTCGGCCCAGCGCAGGGTGCCCCGGACGTCCCTGCCGGTCAGGACGTTGTCGAAGACGCTCTGCGTCTGCGGGCTCAGCCGGGCCTTCGCGGCCGCCCTGAGCAGGGCCCGCACGGCTGCGACGCGACGGGTGGAGTTCTCGTAGAAGGCCTCCCCGAGGTCCCCCCAGGCGCTGAGCGCGACCACGGCGTCGACGCGGGTGTCGTGCGCGGCGACCAGTTGGCTGATGCCCGCGCCGTACGAGTCCCCGAGGAAGCCGACCTTCGTCACCGGGCCGGTGGTGCGCTCGATCAGGTGGTCCAGGGCGCGGCTGCCGTCGGCGACGTCGAGCGGCCCGGCCACGTCGACCTGGCCCTCGGAGCCGGCGAAGCCGCGGACGGAGTAGGCGAGGACGTTGTAGCCGCGGGCCGCGAACAGGGTGGCCTGCACGGCGTACGCGAGCCAGCCCAGGCCGGTCCAGGGCGAGGGCATGACGATCATCGGGCGCGGCCGGCCCCCGGTGTGCCGCCACAGCGCCGCGTCGAGGAGGTCGCCGTCGGCCCCGGTCACCTTGCCGCGGGTGAAGACGGCGAGGGCGCGCGCCTCGGCGGCCTCGGCGGCGCGGGCGGGCGGCAGGCCGGTGACGTCGCCGCTCTCCAGCGCGGAGACGAAGGCGGTGAGGGCGGTCGCGTCGAGTTCGGGATAGAGGGAGAAGGGAGGTTGGGCGGCTGGAGTCACGTCAGTTCATCCTCTTCGTCGAGTGAGACACGAACGTGGACGGTCGCCCGGGCCCGGAGCGGAGCGTTCAGTATCGACGGGACATCCGGTGACGTATCGCGGGTTTCCGGCGTACGGCCTGAATCGCCCTCCGCGGTTGCCGGCGCGGGCGGGCAGGGAGACCTGCGGCCGGTACGGATGTGGATCAACTGCCCATGAATTGAGGGGCTTTGGTGCGGTGGCGGGAAGGCGTCACCCCGCTCGGCGCCGGTCGAGAAAATCATGCAAGCGTGCTTGATTGTTTTCTCGGGTGCTGCCAGTCTTCCCCTCACGCCGAGAAGGGGAGCGCACCGTGCCCGATCCGTCCGCCGCCGACGACGCCGTCGCCGTCTTCACCGATCTGCGCGAGGAGGGGCGTGAACTCGACGCCCTCGTCGAGGGGTTGTCCGCCCCCGGCTGGGCCCGGCCCACTCCCGCACCCGGCTGGACCGTCGCCCACCAGATCGCCCACCTGCACTGGACCGACCGGGCCTCACTGCTCTCCCTCACCGACCCCACGGCCTTCGGCCGCATGGTCGAGGAGGCGCTGAAAGCCCCCGACTCCTTCGTCGACGACGGCGCGCGCGAAGGCGCGCAGCTCCCGCCCGCCACACTGCTCACCCGCTGGCGGGACACGCGCGACGCCCTCGGGCAGGCCCTCGCCGCGGCCCCGCCCGATACCCGTTTCCCCTGGTACGGGCCGCCGATGAAGGCCGCCTCGATGGCCAGTGCCCGCCTGATGGAGACCTGGGCGCACGGCCAGGACGTCGCCGACGCGGTCGGGGTGCACCGCACCCCGACCGCGCGGCTGCGGCACGTGGCACGGATCGGCGTACGGGCCCGCGACTACGCCTACGCCGTACGCGGACTGCCCGCGCCCGAGGGGGAGTTCCGGGTGGAGCTGACCGCCCCGGACGGCGCGGGGGTGTGGGCGTACGGGCCACCGCAGGCCGCGCAGCGGGTCACCGGCCCGGCTCTGGACTTCTGCCTGCTGGCCACCCGGCGGGCCCACCGAGCCGACCTGGACCTGACCGCGTCCGGCCCCGATGCGGACCGCTGGCTGGACATCGCCCAGGCCTTCGCCGGTCCGGCGGGTGCAGGACGGGAGCCCGGGGCCGGACGGGAGCCCGGGGCAGGGCGCGCACCGGGCGCGGAGCGCGGACCGGGCGCGGGGCGCGGACCGGGCGCGGGGCGCGGACCGGGCGCGGGGCGCGGACCGGGCGCGGGGCGCGGACCGGGCGCGGGGCGCGGGCCGGGCGCCGGGGGCGGACCGGGCGCGGGGGGCGTACCGGGGGCCGGGCGATGAGCCGTCGGCCGCTGCGCATCGGCAACGCGTCCGGCTTCTACGGCGACCGCTTCAGCGCCCTGCACGAGATGCTGACCGGCGGCCCGCTGGACGTGCTGACCGGGGACTACCTGGCCGAGCTGACCATGCTGATCCTGGGCCGGGACCGCCTGAAGAACCCGGACCTCGGCTACGCCAAGACCTTCCTGCGCCAGCTGGAGGAGGGGCTCGGGCTCGCACACGAGCGGGGCGTACGGATCGTCACGAACGCGGGCGGCCTCCACCCGGCCGGACTCGCCGACGCGGTCCGCGCGTTGGCGGCCAAGGTGGGCGTCCCCGTCTCCGTGGCCCACGTCGAGGGAGACGACCTCACCTCCCGCGAGGACGGCGCCCTGACGGCCAACGCCTACCTCGGCGGCGCCGGGATCACCGCCTGCCTGCGGGCCGGCGCGGACGTCGTCATCACCGGCCGGGTCACCGACGCGGCCCTGGTCAGCGGCCCGGCGGCCTGGTGGTTCGACTGGGCGCCGGAGGACCACGACCGGCTGGCGGGCGCGGTGGTCGCGGGCCATGTCCTCGAATGCGGCACCCAGGCGACCGGCGGCAACTACTCCTTCTTCACCGCCCACGACGTGCGCCGCCCCGGCTTCCCGCTGGCCGAGATCTCCGAGGACGGCTCGGCGGTCATCACCAAACACCCCGGCACCGGCGGGGCCGTCACCACCGGCACCGTCACCGCCCAGCTCCTCTACGAGACCCAGGGCGTCCGCTACCTCGGCCCCGACGTGACGGCCCGCCTGGACACGGTCCGGCTCACCGACGACGGCGCTGACCGCGTGCGCATCACGGGAGTCCGTGGCGAGCACCCGCCCGCGACCCTCAAGGTCGGCGTGACCCGCATCGGAGGCTGGCGCAACGAGGTGGTCTTCGTCCTGACCGGCCTGGACATCGAGGCGAAGGCGGGGCTGGTCCGGTCGCAGCTCGCGGAGACCCTGGAGGGCGTCGCCGACGCCGCCTGGACCCTGGCCCGGACCGACCACGCGGACGCCGACACGGAGGAGACGGCGAGCGCCCTGCTGCGCCTGGTGGTCCGCGACCCGTCCCCGGACCGGGTCGGCCGCGCCCTGACCTCCACGGCGATCGAGCTGGCCCTCGGCAGTTACCCGGGCTTCCACGTAGCCGCTCCACCCGGCCCGGCGCAGCCCTACGGCGTGTTCGCCTCCTCCTCCGTCCCGGCGGCCGAGGTCCCGCACACCGCGGTCCTCCCGGACGGCACCCGCGTCCCGATCCCCGCTCCGGCTCCTCCGGCCGCACTTTCAGCCGGGCCGGCGGTCGATGCCCCGCTCCCGGCCCGGCCGGCGGAGCCCGCATTTTCAGCCTCGCCGGCGTTTGAGGCGCGGGGGTCCGGGGACGGAGCCCCCGAGGGGGCCGGGGCGGAGCCCCGGGAGACCGTCCGCGCTCCCCTCGGGGCGTTGGCCGGGGCCCGCAGCGGCGACAAGGGCGGCGACGCCAACGTCGGCGTCTGGGCCCGGTCCGGCCCCGCCTGGGACTGGCTGCGCGCCACCCTGACCGTCGACCGGTTCCAGGCCCTGCTCCCCGAGACCCGAGGCCTCACCGTCCAGCGGCACGAACTGCCGAACCTCCACGCCCTGAACTTCACCGTCACCGGCATCCTCGGCGACGGCGTCGCCTCCGGCCACCGCTTCGACCCCCAGGCCAAGGCCCTCGGCGAATGGCTCCGCGCCCGCCACTTCGACATCCCCGTCCACCTGCTCCCGCCCCCGGAGGGGACCGGCCCATGACCCGTCTGCGCACCACCGTCGACCCCCACGCCCCCGAGCACACGAGGGCCCGTACGGCCGCACTGGAGCGCCTCGACGCCCTCGACGCCGAACACGCAAAGGCCCTGCAGGGCGGCGGGGACAAGTACACGGCCCGGCACAAGCAGCGTGGCAAGCTCCTGGCGCGCGAGCGCGTCGAGCTGCTCCTCGACCCCGACACCCCGTTCCTGGAGCTGTCCCCGCTCGCCGGCTGGGGCAGTGACTACCCCGTCGGCGCCTCCATGGTCACCGGCATCGGCACGGTCGCGGGCGTCGAGTGCCTGGTCACCGCGAACGACCCCACCGTCCGCGGCGGCGCCAGCAACCCCTGGACGCTGAAGAAGGCGCTGCGGGCCAACGAGATCGCCCGGCAGAACCGCCTGCCCGTCATCAGCCTGGTGGAGTCGGGCGGCGCCGACCTGCCCTCCCAGAAGGAGATCTTCATCCCGGGCGGCGCGATCTTCCGCGACCTCACCCGGCTCTCCGCCGAGGGCATCCCGACCGTCGCGGTCGTCTTCGGGAACTCCACCGCCGGAGGCGCGTACATCCCCGGCATGTCCGACCACACCGTCATGATCAAGGACCGTTCCAAGGTGTTCCTCGGCGGCCCGCCCCTGGTCAAGATGGCCACCGGCGAGGAGAGCGACGACGAGTCCCTCGGCGGGGCCGACATGCACGCCCGCACCTCCGGACTCGCCGACCACTACGCCCTCGACGAGTACGACGCCATCCACCAGGCCCGCCGCATCGTGGCCCGCCTCAACCACCGCAAGCCCCACCAGGACCCGCCGAGGGCCGAGGAGCCGCTCCACGACCCGGAGGAACTCCTCGGGATCGTCCCGCCCGACCTGAAGACCCCCTTCGACCCGCGCGAGGTCATCGCCCGCATCGTCGACGCCTCCGACTTCGACGAGTTCAAGCCGCTCTACGGCACCAGCCTCGTCACCGGCTGGGCCACCCTCCACGGCTACCCGGTCGGCATCCTCGCCAACGCCCAGGGCGTGCTGTTCAGCGCCGAGTCCCAGAAGGCCGCGCAGTTCATCCAGCTCGCCAACCAGCGCGACATCCCGCTCGTGTTCCTCCACAACACCACCGGCTACATGGTCGGCAAGGAGTACGAGCAGGGCGGCATCGTCAAACACGGCTCGATGATGATCAACGCGGTCTCCAACTCGCGCGTCCCCCACCTCTCCGTCCTGATCGGCGCGAGCTACGGCGCCGGCCACTACGGCATGTGCGGCCGGGCCTACGAACCCCGTTTCCTCTTCGCCTGGCCCAGCGCCAAATCCGCCGTCATGGGCCCCCAGCAGCTCGCCGGAGTCCTCTCCATCGTGTCCCGCCAGTCCGCCGCCGCCAAGGGACTCCCGTACGACGAGGAACAGGACGCCGGAATGCGCGCCTTCGTCGAGGCGCAGATCGAGTCCGAGTCCCTCCCCGTGTTCCTGTCCGGGCGGCTGTACGACGACGGCGTCATCGACCCGCGCGACACCCGTACCGTCCTCGGCCTGTGCCTGTCGGCCGTCCACAACGCCCCCGTCGAGGGCGCCCGTGGCGGCTTCGGCGTCTTCCGGATGTGAGCCCGCACATGACCTCTCCCATCAGCTCCCTGCTCGTCGCCAACCGGGGCGAGATCGCCGTACGGATCTTCCGCACGGCCCGCGACCTGGGCCTGGCGACCGTCGCCGTCCACTCCGACCCCGACGCCGACGCCCTGCACGTCCGGGCCGCCGACGCCGCCGTACGGCTGCCCGGCGCGGCCCCCGCCGACACCTACCTGCGCGGCGACCTGATCATCAAGGCGGCCCTCGCCGCAGGCGCCGACGCCGTCCACCCCGGCTACGGCTTCCTCTCCGAGAACGCCGACTTCGCCCGCCAGGTCCAGGACTCCGGCCTGACCTGGATCGGGCCGCCCCCCGAGGCCATCGAGGCCATGGCCTCCAAAACCCGGGCCAAGGACCTGATGCGCGCCGCCGGAGTCCCCCTCCTCGACCCCGTCGACCCGGCCGCCGCCACCCCCGCCGACCTGCCCCTCCTGTTGAAGGCGGCCGCCGGCGGGGGCGGTCGCGGCATGCGCGTGGTCCGCGACCTGGACGCCCTTGAGGAGGCCCTCCACGCCGCGTCCGCCGAAGCGGCGTCCGCGTTCGGTGACGGCGAGGTCTTCGCCGAGCCCTACGTGGAGCGCGGCCGCCACGTCGAGGTGCAGATCCTCGCCGACGCCCACGGCACCGTCTGGGCCCTCGGCACCCGCGACTGCTCCCTCCAGCGCCGCCACCAGAAGGTCATCGAGGAGGCCCCTGCACCGGGCCTGCCCGACACTCTGCGCGAGCGCCTCCACACCGCCGCCGTCGCCGCCGCCCGGGCCGTCTCCTACCGGGGCGCGGGCACCGTCGAATTCCTCGTCACCACCGACGGACGCCCCTACTTCCTGGAGATGAACACCCGCCTCCAGGTCGAACACCCCGTCACCGAAGCCGTCTTCGGCCTGGACCTCGTCGCCCTCCAACTGCGCGTCGCCGAGGGCGCGGCCCTGCCCCCCGCACCCCCGGAACCCACCGGCCACGCCGTCGAGGCCCGCCTCTACGCCGAGGACCCGGCTCAGGACTGGCGACCCCAGACCGGAGTCCTGCACACCCTCGACATCCCCGGCCCGGTCCGCATCGACACCGGCTTCACCGGCGGAGACACCGTCGGCATCCACTACGACCCCCTGCTCGCCAAGGTCGTCGCCCACGCCCCCACCCGCGCCGAAGCCGTACGCGCCCTCGCCCACGCCCTTGCCGGAGCCCGCATCCACGGGCTCACCACCAACCGCGAACTCCTCGTGGGCTCCCTGCGCCACCCCGACTTCACCGCCGGACAGCTCGACACCGGCTTCTACGACCGCCACCTCACCACCCTCACCAAGGCCGCCCCGGACGCCGGCACAGCCGCCCTCGCCGCCGCCCTGGCCGAGGCCGCCCCCGCACCCGACGCCTCCCTCGCCGCCCGCCTCGGCGGCTGGCGCAACCTCCGCTCCCAGCCGCAGACCCGCCGCTACACCACCGCCGGCACCGAGTACGAGGTCCAGTACCACCCCGTCGACCACCCCGGCGTGCGCGTCCTGTCGGCCGAGCGACACCTCGTCACCCTCGAAGTCGACGGGATCCGCCGGATGTTCCACGTGAAACGAAATTCGAACAGCACCGAGGTCTACGTCGACTCCCCGCTCGGAGCCCACACCCTCACCCCCGTACCCCGGTTCCCGGACCCCCAGGACCGCACCGAACCGGGCTCCCTGCTCGCCCCCATGCCCGGCACCGTCGTCCGCGTCGCCGAGGGCCTCACCCCCGGCACCGCCGTCACCGCCGGGCAGCCCCTGCTCTGGCTGGAGGCCATGAAGATGGAGCACCGCATCCTCGCTCCGGCCTCCGGCACGCTCACCGCGCTCCACGCCGTCACCGGCCAACAGGTCGAGTTCGGCGCCCTGCTCGCCGTCGTCCAGGAGGAACCGCTGTCATGAGCCCCACCATCGAAACCGCCGAGCACCAAGCCCTGCGCGCCGCCGTCACCGCCCTCGGACAGCGCTACGGCCGCGAGTACCTCGCCCGCCTCGCCCGAGAGGGCGGCCACCCCGACGAACTGTGGGCCGACGCCGCGAAGCTCGGCTACCTCGGCGTCAACCTCCCCGAGGAGTACGGCGGCGGAGGCGGCGGCATCGCCGAACTCGCCATCGTCCTGGAGGAACTCGGGGCGGCGGGCTGCCCCCTCCTGATGATGGTCGTCTCACCCGCCATCTGCGGCACGGTCATCGCCCGCTTCGGCACCGACGAGCAGAAGCGGACCTGGCTCCCCGGCCTCGCCGACGGCAGCCGCACCATGGCCTTCGGCATCACCGAACCCGACGCCGGATCCAACTCCCACCGCATCACCACCACGGCCCGCCGCGACGGTGACGACTGGATCCTCACCGGCCACAAGGTCTTCATCTCCGGCGTCGACATCGCCGACGCCACGCTGATCGTCGGCCGCACGGAGGACGCCCGTACCGGGCGCCTGAAGCCCTGCCTGTTCATCGTCCCGCGCGACACCCCGGGCTTCGGCCGCTCGGTCATCGACATGGAACTGCAGGCGGCGGAGAAGCAGTTCGAACTGACCCTGGACGAGGTACGCCTGCCGTCCTCCGCGCTCGTCGGGGACGAGGACGCGGGGCTCCTCCAGCTCTTCGCCGGCCTCAACCCCGAACGCATCATGACCGCCGCGTTCGCCATCGGCATGGGCCGCTACGCCCTTGCGCGCGCCGTCGAGTACGCGAAGACCCGGCAGGTGTGGAAGGAGCCGATCGGCGCCCACCAGGCCGTGGCCCACCCGCTGGCCCAGGCCCACATCGAACTGGAACTGGCCCGCCTGATGACACAGAAGGCGGCCCACCTCTACGACGCGGGCGACGACATGGGCGCGGGCGAGGCCGCGAACATGGCGAAGTACGCGGCGGGCGAGGCGTGCGTCCGTGCCGTGGACCAGTCGGTCCACACCCTCGGCGGCAACGGCCTCACCCGCGAATACGGCCTGGCCTCCCTCATCACCGCGGCCCGCGTGGCCCGCATCGCCCCGGTCAGCCGAGAGATGATCCTCAACTTCATCTCCCACCAATCCCTGGGCCTCCCCAAGTCCTACTGACCCCCTGCGGTGGCCCTGCGGGCGGCTCGGCGGTTGGGCTTTGGCTTCGCGGTGGCCCTGCGGGCGGCTCGGCGGCCCGGCTTTGGCTTCGCCGGGGGCCCTGCGGGCGTGCTTGGGGGCCCGGCTTTGGCTTCGCCGGGGCCAGGGAGCGCTGTGCCCAGTGGGCGTGCTCGGTGGTTGGGCTTTGGCTTTGCGGGGGTCGGGGAGCGGTGCCGGTCCGGGGTGTCTCCTCGGCTCGGCGCGGGCTGTTTGTCCCGGCCGGGAGCCTTGGTCGCGCCTCGTCCTGCGGG
>NZ_JBIVFO010000029.1:0-108930 GCF_044748225.1 Streptomyces sp. NPDC090021
CACCCCCCAGGTCATCCCTTCGACAGGGGGCAGACAGCCATACCGGGCCCGGGGGCCAGGCGCCCCGTTTCGGGGCCACGAGAAAGGTAACGGGGGGGGCGGGGCAGACGACAGCCGTACCGGCTCGGGCGGTTCAGGAGTCCGGTCGGGCAGGGCGGTTCAGGAGGCGACGGGCTCGTGGGTGATCTCCACACCGCCGGAGTCGCCGAAGGTGAGGCGGCAGGTATCGGCGCGGTAGGTGGCCACCGAGACCGCCGCCGTGCCCGCCGCGGTGAAGTACCGGGTGGTGACCAGGAGCACCGGTGCGCCGGGCAGCCGGTCCAGTTCCTTGGCGTCGTCGGCCCGGGCGGAGCCGAGTTCCACCGACCGGTCCTGACCGTCGAGGACCAGCCTCTGCAGCTCGCGCAGGACGGCACGGGCGCGGGCCGGTCCCGACGGGGCCTCGATGGCGGGCAGCCCGGGCACCGAGGCGGCCGGGACGTACAGCAGCTCGGCGGCGACGGCCTGACCGTTCGTCATCCTGGTCCGGCGCACGGTGTGGACCGGCTGGTCGGCGGCGAACGCCCCGCCGGTACCGAGCAGCTTCACCACCGCGGCGGGCAGCAGGGACTCCGAGGCGTCCTGCGGCTCCCAGCCGTCGACGGCCTCCCCGGGCCAGCTGTGCTGCGCGCTGCCGACGGCGACGCCCACGCGCGGCGGGGCGACGGTGGTGCCGACACCCCGGCGGCGCTGCAGCCGGCCTTCGAGCTCCAGCTGTTCCAGCGCCTGGCGCAGGGTCGCGCGGGCGACTCCGAAGCGGGCGGCGAGTTCACGCTCGTTGGGCAGCACCTCGCCGACGGCGAAGTCCTGGTCGAGCGCCTCGCTGAGGACGGTCTTGAGGTGCCAGTACTTCGGCTCCGGCACCGTTTCGAGCTGCGTGGTCCCCACCCTGACTCCTCCTGCCATCGCTGCACTCGCCGTGTGTTCCAGCGGCAGTTCCGCGCCCTTGTTTATTAAAGGTTCCTGCACTATCCCTGCGACGATAGGACGGTGCACCCCCTTGGTCAAGACCAATGCTCCTACCTTTGCCGGGCAGATCGGGCATATGTATCAAGCCGTTCACGGGATGTTCTCGTATCCCACAAAGGCTTGTAGTCAAGGGCTACCCGACGGTAATCATGGCGGTGGGCACTCCTGACAGCCTGTCTCGCAGCAGTCCAACCGACGAGGAGCAGCATGACCGCCACGGTCTCCTTCACGATCGATTCGCCGCTCGGCCCCCGCACCACCACCGTCGCCTACGAACGCAAGGGATCGGGCGAACCGCTTCTCCTGCTGCACGGCATAGGCCATCACCTCCAGGCCTGGCACCCGGTGACCGACATCCTGGCCGCCGAACACGACGTGATCGCCGTCGACCTGCCCGGCTTCGGCGCCTCGGAGCCGCTGCCCCAGGGGTTGCCGTACTCCCTGGACACCGTGGCCCCGGCGCTCGGAGCGCTCTGCACGGCCCTCGGCGCCGAGCGCCCGCACGTCGCGGGCAACTCCCTCGGGGGCCTGCTCGCCCTCGAAATGGGCCGGAGCGATCTCGTCCGCTCGGTCACGGCCCTCTCCCCCGCCGGGTTCTGGACCGAGGGCGAACGCCGCTACGCCTTCGCGGCGCTGCTCGCCATGCGGGCCGGCGCCAGGGCGCTGCCCCTGTCCGCCGTCCACCGGCTCTCGCGCAGTGCCGCCGGCCGGGCCGCACTCACCGGCACCATCTACGCCCGCCCGTCGCGCCGTTCGCCGGAGGCCGTGGCCGCCGAGACTCTGGCCCTGCGCCACGCCACCGGTTTCGAGGACACCCTGGCCGCGGGTGGTTCTGTACGCTTCACCGACGACGTTCCGGGGCTGCCGGTCACCATCGCCTGGGGCACGCGC
Organism: Streptomyces sp. NPDC090021; assembly: GCF_044748225.1. Lineage (NCBI taxonomy): Bacteria > Bacillati > Actinomycetota > Actinomycetes > Kitasatosporales > Streptomycetaceae > Streptomyces > Streptomyces sp. NPDC090021. The sequence continues at coordinate 1,900 of NZ_JBIVFO010000029.1, forward strand.
GACCGCCTGCTGCTGCGCCGCCAGGGCGTCCGCGCCAAGCACACCGTCCCCGGAGCCCGGCTGGTCCGGCTCCTCGGCTGCGGCCACGTCCCGATGAGCGACGATCCGGCGCTCGTCGCCCGCGTGGTGCTCGACACGGCCCGCAGCGCCGCCGCCCCGGTCGCCAGGTGAGCGCACGGGACCGCCGAGCCTGCGGGGCGGGCCCGGCCGGGGCGGAGCGGAGCGGAGCGGGCCCGGCCGGGACCGTGAACGCGCCGCACCGTGAACGCGCCGGACCGTGAACGCGCCGGACCATGAGCGCACCGCACCATGAGCGCACCGGACCGTGAGCGTGCGGGACCGGTCCGAGTCAAGAGGTTGAACGTCTGAACGGGCGAGCGGCTGGCGGCTGTTCATCCGCGGTTCGCGTGGGCGACGCGACCGGGCCGGTGCGCGACGGCACGCTGGTCCGACCCGTCCTCGCCCCCCCTGGAGACGCACCGATGGCTTCGATCCCGCACACCCGACGGTCCCTCATCGGCGGTTCCCTCGCCCTGTCCTCCGCGCTGCTCGCCGCGCCGGCGCTCGCCGCCCCCGCCTTCGCCCGCTCAGGCCGCCCGAACGCGCACTGGGGCGTCCAGTCCGGCGAGATCACCGCACACTCGGCCACCGTGTGGGCCCGCTGCGACCGCCTCGCGCGCATGTACGTCGAGACCTCGCCGAGCGAGGCGTTCCGGTACGCCGTACGCCGCCACCGCGGCCCGCTGCTCGGCCCGTCGAGCGACTTCACCGGAACCACCGTCCTGCGCGACCTCCCGCCCGGCCAGCAGATCCACTACCGGGTCGTCCTGGCCGACCCCGACGACCCCCGCCGCACCGCCGAGCCCGTCCACGGCACCTTCCGCACCACCCCGGTCTCCCGCCGCCGCGACGTGCGCTTCCTGTGGTCCGGGGACCTGGCGGGCCAGGGCTGGGGCATCAACCCCGATGTCGGCGGCTACCGCGTCTTCGACGAGATGCGGCAGCGCGATCCCGACTTCTTCCTCTTCAGCGGGGACACGATCTACGCCGACGGACCGATCAAGGCTGCCGTGCCGCTGCGCGACGGGACCGTCTGGCGCAACATCACCACCTCGGAGAAGTCGAAGGTCGCCGAGACCCTCGACGAGTTCCGCGGGAACTTCCGCTACAACCTGCTCGACCGCAACCTGCTCGGCTTCAACGCCCAGGTGCCCGTCCTCGCCCAGTGGGACGACCACGAGGTGCGCAACAACTGGTACCCGGGCCAGCTGATCGACGACCCCCGCTACACCGTCAAGGAGGCCGACGTCCTGGCCGCCCGTGCCCGCCGGGCCTTCGGCGAGTACTTCCCGGTCACCGACCTGCGCGGCGGCCGCACCGAGGGCCGTATGTACCGCGTGATGCGGTACGGCCCGCTCCTCGACGTCTTCGTCCTCGACATGCGCACCTACCGCAACGCCAACTCCCCTGGCGGGCAGGCCGAGGACCCCGTGGGAATCCTCGGCACCGAGCAGTTGGCCTGGATCAAACGCGAACTCGCCCGTTCCCGGGCAACCTGGAAGGTCATCGCCGCGGACATGCCCCTGGGCATCGTCGTCCCCGACGGTGCGGCGAACTTCGAGGCCGTCGCCCAGGGAGACCCGGGCGCCCCGCTGGGCCGGGAGCTGCAGATCGCCGAGTTGCTGCGGCACATCAAGCACCGGCGCATCACCGGCACCCTCTGGCTCACCGCCGACGTGCACTACACCGCCGCGAACCACTACGCGCCCGAGCGGGCCTCCTTCACCGACTTCGCTCCGTTCTGGGAGTTCGTGTCCGGCCCCATCGGAGCGGGCGGCTTCCCGGCCGGGCGGCTCGACGCCACCTTCGGCCCCGAGACGGCCTTCGTCCAGTCGGCTCCCTTCGCCAACATGTCGCCGTCCGAGAACCCGCCGTACTACGGGGAGGTCGAGATCGACGGCGGCAGCGGGGACCTCACCGTCCGCCTGCGGCGCCAGGGAGGGGGCGTACTCTTCACGAAGAGCCTGCAGCCCGGCCGAGTGGGCCAGTAGGACGTCCGGAAAGAACTCCGAAAACCGGGTGAAATCGGCCAGAGGGACACTTAACCAGTCGGTCACAGATCGTTCGTGATCACGCAACACCCTTGAGCAACAGTGGTGTGCATGACTGACCGTATCCACACCTCCGCCCAGCGTCCCCACCGTCACCACTGGCGCCGCGACGTCGTCGAACTCGCCGCCCTGTTCTGCGCTGTCGCGGTCGCCGACGCCATCGCCAATCTCGTCGTGCACGGCCCCAGGGGTCCGGTCCTGCTGGTCGCCTCGGCCATCGCGCTGCTGGTGACCGCCGCCTTCCACACGTGGTGGGCGCGGCGCCACAGCCATGCGCCCCCGCCCAGCACACCGCCGCCCGGCGATCCGGTGGCCCCGGAGCCCGCCGCCACCGGCGAGGCCGGAGCCGGGGCCGGGGCCACCACCCTGTGGCGGCTGCGCACGACCGTACGGGACCAGCCCGGCTCCCTGGCCGTCCTCTGCACCGCCCTCGCCCGCAACGGCGTGGACATCCTGACGTTGCAGACGCACCCGCTGCCCGAGGGCGGCACGGTGGACGAGTTCCTGCTGCGCGCCCCGCAGAAACTCCCCTCCGCCGACCTCACCCGGGCCGTCTCCCGGGCCGGCGGCCACAGCACCTGGATCGAGCGCGCCGACGCCCACGACCTCGTCGACACCCCGACCCGGCTGCTGGGCCTGGCCACCCGCACCGCGCTGGACGCCGCCGAACTCCCGCTCGCCCTGCGCCAGCTCCTCGGCCGCTGCACGATCCACTCGATCCCGGCGACCACGCTCTCCGGCCGCCCCAACGCCGGCGCGGACGCCCCGGTCGAGGGAGTCCTGGAGGCCACGGTCATGCGGCTGCGCGACCCCTCGGGCGGTGCGATCACCGTGGAACGGCCCTACCTGCCCTTCACCCCCACCGAATTCGCCCGGGCCCGCGCCCTGGTGGAACTCGACGCCCGGCTCGGCCCGCGCGTCCCGCGCAGCCAGGACGTACTGACCCTGCCCGAGGGCAACGAGATCACCGTGCGCCGCGCCGACGGCTCCGACCTGCCCGCGGCCCGCGCCATGCACGACCGTTGCTCCGAACGGACCCTCGGGCTGCGCTACCACGGGCCCGTCGCCGACGCCGACCGCTACCTGGGCCACCTGCTCAGCCCCCGCTTCGGCCGCACCCTCGCCGCCACCACCGCGTCCGGGAAGCTCGTCGCCCTCGGCCACCTGCTGTGGGACGGCGACGAGACCGAGGTCGCCCTGCTCATCGAGGACGACTGGCAGCGCCGCGGCATCGGCTCCGAACTGCTGCGCCGGCTCCTCGCCATGGCCGTCGAGGCCGGGTGCGACAGCGTGTACGCCGTCACCCAGGCCGCCAACACCGGCATGGTCGCCGCCATGCGCGGCCTCGGCCTCCCCCTCGACTACCAGATCGAGGAGGGCACCCTGGTGATCACTGCTCGGCTGGACGCCACCCCCGCCGGCCCGCGGCACCCGTACGGGCTCCCGGTCGGGCTGCCGCACGAACACGGGGCCCCGCGACGCCCGCACTGAGCCCGGCCGGCCGCGGCACCCGCGGGCGCCCGCTCCCCGGAGCGGGCGCCTCCGTTCGGATCCGGCCAAACTCGGATCCGAGCCGCGGACCGCAGATCCACCTCCGGTCCGTGAAGTCCCCTGCGCACAGGGGTGGTTGACCCACACCGGCCGAGTTCGACAGCCGTGCTCCAGCCCGTGTCAGGAGGCCGACGACAATCGGTGATGACGGAAGGACGCGTCGCATACGAAGATGGCCGCATGTCAGAGACCCTCCACACCGGCAGCGCCCCCCGGCTGCCCCGCCAGGTGGCCGACGCCTACGTCGACAGCCTCATCGCCCTCGACCCGATCACCGGCACCTACCTGGGTGTAGCCGAGAGCTCCGCCAAGCTCCCCGACTTCTCCCCGGCGGGTCGCGCGGCAGTCGCCGACCTCGCCCGTGAGACCCTCGCCCGTCTCGACGCCGCCGAGGCGCTCCCCGGGGCCGACACCGACGCCGAACGGCGCTGCGGCCGTCTGCTCCGCGAGCGGCTGACCGCCGAACTCGCGATCCACGAGGCCGACGAGGACCTGCGCGCGGTCAGCAACATCCACAGCCCCGTGCACTCGGTCCGTGAGGTCTTCTCCCTGACGCCGGCCGACACCGACGAGGACTGGGCGGCGATCGCCGAGCGGCTGCGCGCCGTCCCGGCCGCCTTCACCGGCTACCGCGAGAGCCTCGCACTCGGGCTGGAGCGCGGCCTGTACGGCGGCCCGCGCGCCACGCAGACCATGATCGGCCAGCTGACCACCTGGGCCGGCCAGGACGGCACCGCCCCGGCCTTCTTCGAGGACTTCGCCTCCGGCGGCCCCGAGGCGCTGCGCACCGAGCTGGACGCGGCGGCCGCCGGCGCGACGGCCGCCGTCGTCGGGCTGCGCGACTGGATGACCTCGGTGTACGCCCCCGCCGTCGAGGGCCGGCCCGACACCGTGGGCCGCGAGCGCTACGCCCGCTGGTCGCGGTACTTCAACGGCACCGACCTCGACCTGGACGAGGCGTACGCCTACGGCTGGTCGGAGTACCACCGGCTGCTCGCCGAGATGAAGACCGAGGCAGCCAGGATCCTGCCGGGCGCCGGCCCCTGGGAGGCCCTGGCGCACCTGGACGAGCACGGCATCCACATCGAGGGGGTGGACGAGGTCCAGGCCTGGCTGCAGGGCCTGATGGACGAGGCCATCGAGAACCTCGACGGCACCCACTTCGAACTCGCCGAGCGCGTCCGAAAGGTGGAGTCCCGGATCGCCCCTCCGGGCGGCCCCGCGGCCCCGTACTACACCTCCCCGTCGGAGGACTTCTCCCGGCCGGGCCGCACCTGGCTGCCCACGATGGGCCAGACCCGCTTCCCGGTCTACGACCTGGTGTCCACCTGGTACCACGAGGGCGTACCGGGCCACCACCTGCAGCTCGCGCAGTGGACGCACGTGGCCGACCAGCTCTCCCGCTACCAGGCCACCGTCGGCTGGGTCAGCGCCAACTGCGAGGGCTGGGCGCTCTACGCGGAGCGGCTGATGGACGAGCTGGGGTACCTCAAGGACGCGGAGCAGCGCCTGGGCTACCTGGACTGCCAGATGATGCGCGCCGCGCGGGTCATCGTCGACATCGGCATGCACCTGGGCCTGGAGATCCCGGCGGACTCGCCGTTCCACCCGGGCGAGAGGTGGACCGTGGACCTGGCGCAGGAGTTCTTCGGCCTGCACAGCGGCCGGCCGGCGGAGTTCGTGGAGAGCGAGCTGACCCGCTACCTGTCGATGCCGGGGCAGGCGATCGGTTACAAGCTGGGCGAGCGCACCTGGCTGCTGGGCCGGGACAACGCGCGTGCCGCGCACGGCGACTCCTTCGACCTGAAGGCCTGGCACATGGCGGCGCTGTCGCAGGGTTCGCTGGGGCTGGACGACCTGCTGGACGAGCTCTCGAAGCTCTGACGCCGCCGCGGCCCGGTGGCCGCCGGGCCTCACGTCGTACGGGCCGCTCGTCTCCCCCCGGGGCGAGCGGCCCGTAGGCGTGGGCGGGCGCGTCAGCAGCCGCAGTCGGCCGAGTCGGTCGGCGCGGTCAGCGGGTCGGCCTCGTCGCGCTGCCGGGTGCCCTGCCAGGTCTCGACCTCGAAGCCCTCGCGGATCCAGTACTCGATGCCGCCGAGCATCTCCTTGACCTGGAAGCCGAGTTCGGCCAGGGCGAGGGCGGAGCGGGCGCCGCCGTTGCAGCCGGGGCCCCAGCAGTACGTCACCACGGGGACGCCCTTGTCCAGGAGCCGCTCGGCCTGCTCGGGTACGAGGGCGGTGGGCAGGTGGACCGCGCCCGGCACATGCGCCTGGTCCCAGGAGGGCGTGGACCGGGAGTCGACGAGCTGGAAGCCCAGCTCGGCGCCCGACTCCCGGTGGGCCCTGAAGGCGCTCGCGACGTCCGAGACGTCCGCGTGGCAGGCCAGGCTCGCGGCGAAGTAGGCGGCGGCCACGGCCGGAGAGGCCGGGGGGACGCGCAGCACGGGGTGGGCGGCGGCCGGGGCGGAAGAGGTGTTCGGCGTTGTTGTCATGGCCAGAAATCTAGGATCTGCCGATCTTCCATGGAAGTGACATTCCCCGGCCCTTTCCTTGTCCTGCCGGGGAATTCCCTGCTAGACCTGCCGCATGACCGACTATTCCCCTGACGCCACCGACTGGCGGATCCTCGAAGCGCTCCAGCGGGACGGCCGCGCCAGCTTCACCGAGCTCGCCCGCTCCGTGTCCATGTCCGCGAGCGCCGTCACCGAGCGGGTCCGCCGGCTGGAGGAGGCGGGTGTGATCACCGGCTACACGGCCGTGGTGGACCCGGAGAAGCTCGGCAAGTCGATCCTCGCCCTGGTGCGGCTGCGCTACCCGCACGGCAACTACAAGCCGTTCCACGACCTCCTGGAGGCCACTCCCGAGATCCTGGAGGCGCACCACGTCACGGGCGACGACTGCTTCGTCCTCAAGGTCGCGGCCCGCTCGATGCGGCACCTGGAGGAGGTCACCGGCCGGATCTCGGGACTCGGCTCCGTGACGACGAGCGTCGTCTACTCCTCGCCGCTGCCCCGCCGCCCGCTCAGTCCGTGACCGCGCCCGCCCGCCGCCCGCTCAGTCCGTGAGCACCGCCGTGCGGTGCCGCACGACGGAACCGCCGCGCTGCTTGACGATCTCCAGCTGGGTCTGGACCCGGGTCCGCAGGTCGGCGACGTGGCTGACGATGCCGACGCTGCGGTCCCGCTCGCGCAGGGAGTCCAGGACGTCGAGCACCTCGTCCAGCGCCTGGTCGTCGAGGCTGCCGAAGCCCTCGTCGATGAAGAGGGTGTCGAGGCGGGTGCCGCCCGCCTCGTCGGTGACCACGTCGGCAAGGCCCAGGGCGAGGGCGAGCGAGGCGAAGAAGGTCTCGCCGCCGGACAGGGTCGCGGTGTCCCGCTCGCTGCCGGTCCACGCGTCGACCACGTGCAGCCCCAGGCCGGAACGCCCGCGTCCGCCGGCCCGTGCGTCGGAGTGCACCAGGGTGTAGCGGCCGCCGGACATGCGCAGCAGCCGTACCGTCGCGGCGGCGGCCACCTGCTCCAGGCGGGCGGCCAGCACGTACGCCTCCAGCCGCATCCTGCGCTCGTTGTCGGCGGAGGTGCCCGCGGTCAGGCCGGCCAGCCGGGCGACCCGGTCGTACGCCTCCCGCAGCGGGCCGAGCGCGCGCAGTTCCTGCTCCGCCTGGCGGGAGAGCCGGTCCAGCTCCGCGCAGCGGACCCGGGCCGCGTCACAGGCGGAACCCGCCGTACGAAGCTTCGCCTCGGCCCGGGCCGCGTACGCCTCGGCGGCGTCCGGTGCGGCCGGGGGCAGCGCCGCCGCCTCGGCGGTGCCGGTCTCGCCGAGGCGGTCCGCGAGCAGGGCCTCCTCCGCCTGCCAGGCGTCCAGCCGGTGCTGGAGCGCGGTGCGTTCGTAGTCGGGGAGGACGGCGTCGGCGGCGGCCTCGATGGTGTCGAAGCCGGCCTTGAAGGCGGCGTCGGCGAGGTGGTCGTCGGCCTCCTTCAGCCGGGCGGCGGCCGTTTCCGCCCGGCGCAGTGCGGCAGCGGCCCCGGCGACGATCCGGACCCGGTCCTCCAGGGTCCGGGCTCGGGCCGCGACGGTGGGCGCGTCCCGCCGTACGAGGGCGAGTTCGGCCTCCAGTGCGGCCTGTTCCCGCTCCAGGGCCTCACGGCGGGAGGCCCTGGCGGCGGCCCGGGTCTCGGCGTCGAGCCGATCGGCGTTGCGCGCGGAGTGCTCGCGCTCGGCCCGGGCGAGCTGCTCCCGGGCGGCGTGCAGGCCGACGGCCGCGGCGTGGGCGGCGGCGTGCCGGGCACTCAGGTCCGCGGTCAGGGCGAGGAGTTCGCCGGTGGTCGCGTCCCCTGCGGCGGACGCCGCCTCGGCGCGCGCCTCCCGGGCGGCGGCGAGGCTGCGCTCGACGGCGGCCCGGGCCTGCTCGGCCCGTTCGAAGGCGGCGTGGGCGGCGTCCTCCGCGGCACGGTCCACGTGGCCGGGTGCGGGACGGGCCGGAGCCGGGTGCTCCGCCGATCCGCACACGGTGCAGGCCTCCCCGGCCACCAGCGCCTCGGCCAGTTCGGCGGCGATACCGCGCAGCCGGGCCTCCTTGAGCTCCAGCCAGCGTTCGCGCGCGGCGGCCGACTCCTCGCGCAGGTCGAGCAGTTCGCCCTCGGCGCGGTCCGCCTCGGCGGCGAACCCGTCACGTCTGCGGGCGGCGTTCAGGTTCATCCGGGCCGGTTCCAGCCTGCCCGCGAGCTGCTCGGCCAGGGTGGCTGCCTGCTGGGCGGCGTCCACCCGCTCCTGCAGGGCGCTGCGGGTCTCCTCCCAGCGCTCCAGCCATTCGGCGGACTCCTGGCGCTGCTCCTCGGCGGCGCGGGACTCCCTTTCCAGGTCGGCCCGTTCGCGGCCGATTTCGGCGCTGCGCTGCTCGGTGCGCCGGGCGGCGCCGAGCGCGCCCAGTTCCTCGCGCAGCCGCTGTTCGACGGTGGCGAGCTGTTCGGCGCCCGCCTCCCGCAGTGGGGGCGGCAGTTCCGTGCGGGCCGTCGCCTCGGCGTGGGCGGCGGCGAGGTGGGCCGAGCCCGCCGCACCGCGCAGTTCCAGGGCGGGGGCCACCTGGGCTGCCCGCCGGGCCCCGTCCAGCAGGCCGCGCACCCGCTCGCGCTCGGGCTCCGCCTCCGCGAGCAGGGCTGCCCGACGGGTGGTCTCCGCGTGCCGGCGCTGGAGCCGGTCGAGTTCCCGCGCGTCCTCGGCGGCCCGCCGGGCGGCGGCGTGCCGGCTCTCGACCGCGGCCAGCGCGTATGCGGCGACGTCGAGCCGTTCGCGCGCCGAGCAGCGGGCGACGGCCGCCCAGGCGCGGACCGCCCCGGCGAGCCCGGGGTCTCCCGGCTGGTGCCCGGGCAGCGGCCAGGCCCGCAGGTCCGCGCTGTCGCCTGCGGCCTGGGCGAGCCGCTGCGCGGTGTGGAGCACCTTCTCGTCGCCGGCCCGGACCCTGGCCTCGGCGGCCCGGCGCCGTTCACCGAGGAGGGTCTCGACGGCGGCGAAGCGGCGGGTGTCGAAGAGCCTGCCGAGGAGCCGGCCGCGGGCCGCCTCGTCGGCGCGCAGGAACCGCGCGAACTCCCCCTGCGGCAGGAGCACGACCTGGCAGAACTGCTCGCGGCTCATGCCGAGCAGCTGCTCGATCTCCTCACCGATCTCCTGGTGGGAGCGGCTGAGCGGCTCCCAGCCCGCTCCGGTGTGCTCGCGCAGCCAGCTCTGCGCCTTGTCCTTGGTGGTGCCCGTGCCCCGTTTCTTCGGCCGTTCCTGTTCGGGGCGCCGGGTGATCTCCAGACGGCGGCCGCCCGCAGTGAGTTCGAGGGTGACCTCGGTCGGGGTGCCGGCGGCGGCGTGGTCGCTGCGCAGGGTGGCGCCGGGGGCCTGGCGGGCGCCGGGTACGGAGCCGTAGAGGGCGTAGCAGACGGCGTCGAGGACGGAGGTCTTGCCCGCTCCGGTGGGGCCGTGCAGCAGGAAGATGCCGGCGCCGGAGAGGGCGTCGAAGTCGATCTCCTGGGGTTCGGCGAAGGGGCCGAAGGCGGTGACGGCCAGCCGGTGGAGCCTCATCGGTGGTTCTCCCGGACGCTGTCGTCGGCGCGTACGTCGTCGAAGGCGCCCTGGAGGACGGCCCGTTCGGCCTCGTCCGGGAGACCGCCGCCGCGCACGTGGGCGACGAAGTCCTCGGCGATCTGCTGGTCGGTCCGGCCGCGCAGCCGCTGGGCGTAGGAGGTGCCGGTCTCCTCCTGGCGCCCCTCGGGATCGAAGGCCAGGGTGAGGGTGTGCGGGAAACGGGCGGCGAGGCGGGCCATGGGGTCGTCGGGGCGGACCGGGTCGGTGAGGGTGGCCTCCACCCACGCGTCCTCGTGCACGGCGTGGACGGGGTCCGCGAGCAGGTCGTCGAGGCGTCCGCGCAGCCTCGCGAGGGCGCGGGGTACGGGGGTGTCGATGCGCTCGGCGCCGCTGATCGAGCCCTGCGCACCGAGCTCGATCAGCCACATGGTCTTGCGGTGGTCGGCTTCCGAGAAGGAGTAGGCGAGCGGGGAACCGGAGTAGCGGACCCGTTCGTTGATCGTCTGGCAGCCGTGGAGGTGGCCGAGGGCGGCGTAGTCCACCCCGTCGAAGACGGAGGCGGGTACGGCCTCCACGCCGCCGACGCTGATGTCGCGTTCGCTGTCGCTGGCCTGTCCGCCGGTGACGAAGGCGTGCGCCAGGACGACGGAGCGAGTGCCGGGCGGGCGGGTGGCGAGGTCGGCCCGGATCCGGTCCATGGCCGCGCCGAGGACCGCTTCGTGGCTGACCCTCTGCGTGCCGAACTCGTCCTTGACCAGGGCGGGCTCCAGATAGGGCAGCCCGTACAGCGCCACGTCACCGTGTACGTCGGCCAGTACGACGGGGTCGGCGCAGCCGGCCGGGTCGGTCCGCAGGTGGATCCCGGCACGGCCGATCAGCCCGGCCCCGACGCCGAGCCGGCGGGCGGAGTCGTGGTTGCCGGAGATCATGACGGTGGGCACCCCGAGCTCGGCGAGCCGGTGCAGGGCCCGGTCGTACAGCTCGACGGCGGGCAGCGGGGGCACGGCACGGTCGTAGACGTCGCCGGCGACGAGGACGGCGTCGACCTCGTGCGCGCGGACCGTCTCGACGAGGTGGTCCACGAAGGCGGCCTGGGCACCGAGCAGGTTCACCCGGTGGAAGGCGCGGCCGAGGTGCCAGTCGGAGGTGTGCAGGAACTTCACTCGCCGGCCCCGCCGCACATGCCGTCTCCCCCTGGTCGTCTCCCGCTCGCTGGTCCCCTCTACGCTAACCCGTCCCCGGGGTCGCTCAGGGCGCGTACGTCTCCCCGCCCAGGGTGAGGCCGGCCGTACCGGCCGTGATGTCGGCGAGCCAGGCCTCGAAGGCGGGCAGGTCCGCCTCGGGGAGGGCGACCTCGATCTCCACGGCGGCCCCGTAGCGCAGGTCCACCACGGTCCGCCCGGTGGAGCGCAGGTCGTTCTGCGTCTTGCCGGCCCGCTGGTGGTCGACGGTGACGGTGGCGAGCCGGTAGCGCCGCCGGGTGACGGTGCCGAGTTCGTCGAGGGCCTCGCCGACGACGCCGCCGTAGGCCCGGATCAGCCCGCCGGCGCCGAGCTTGACGCCGCCGTAGTAGCGGGTGACCACGGCGACCGCGTAGCGGACGTCCCGACGCATGAGCATCTGCAGCATGGGCACCCCGGCGGTACCGCCGGGCTCCCCGTCGTCGCTGGCCTTCTGGACGGCGGCGTCGGCGCCGATGACGTAGGCGTAGCAGTTGTGGGTGGCGGTGGGGTGCTCCTTGCGGATGCGCGCGACGAACTCCTGCGCCTCCCGCTCGGTCGCGGCGGGCGCGAGCGAGCACAGGAAGCGCGAGCGGTTGATCTCCGACTCGTGCGCGCCCTCACGGGCCACCGTCACGTACTGGTCTGCCTTCACCGCTCCACCCTAGTCCGTGGCCGCGCCCGCCCCGCCCCGCCCGCCCGACCTGGGCCGACGCCCCTTGCCCGAGCCGGCCACGGCAGCCGATCATGCACGGATGAGACCCGAAGTCCAGGAGTTCGTCGCCGCAGGCCCGCTCCCCGACTGGGACGCCGACGAGGAGGAGATCGGACGACGGGCCGATCAGCTCGAAGCGGTCTGCGCACCCGTCACGGCCGCCGAGGCGCAGGCCCTGGCCACCTGTTTCGGCCCCGACGACTGCTACGGCATCGCCTGGTCGCTGGTGCACGTGATCGAGACCGGCCCGGGCCCGGTGCCGGCGATGGCGCCGCCCGGCCCCGGTGCTACCGACTGGCACCGGACGCTCTGGGATCGCTGGGGAAACCGATCGGGCTGACCGCGCTGCGCTCGCCGGGCCGGCGGGAATCGGGCGGGCGGGGTTTCGGTTGTTGCGGCTGAGCAGCAGACGACGGCAGACAGCAGCAGGAGGCGGCACGCGTGTACGGCGATCCGGCAACCATTCGCAAGATCCTCACCGAGCTCGGCGACACCTGGGCCGTGGTGGGCCTCTCGAACAACCGCGACCGTGCGGCCTACGGGGTGGCCCGCGTGCTCCAGCAGTACGGCAAGCGCGTGGTCCCCGTGCACCCCAAGGCCGAGACCGTGCACGGCGAGCAGGGTTACGCCTCGCTGGAGGCGATCCCGTTCAAGGTGGACGTGGTCGACGTGTTCGTGAACAGCGAGCTGGCCGGGGCCGTGGCCGACCAGGCGGCCGCCGTCGGGGCCGACGCCGTCTGGTTCCAGCTCGGCGTGATCGACGAGGCCGCCTTCGACCGGACCCGCGAGGCCGGGCTGACGATGGTGATGGACCGCTGCCCGGCGATCGAGATCAACTCCCTGGGCTGACGCGTCCTCGAGAACCCCGGTCACCTCACAGATGACCGGGGTTTGGCGACTCCATGCAGCCATTCGGCACAATCGGGCGTCTGGAAGTGCACCGTGCGGTAAGCCTCTCAACAGGCGGCGGGCGCCGGCCTGGCCCTCGCCGGAACGGTCCTGCCGGCCGCCGGCTGAGCAGCTCCGGCTCCCCGCGGCGCCCTACTTCTCCGCCTCGGCGAGCGCCGCCTCCGCAAGCCCGGCCTCCGCGCGCTCGACCTCGGCCAGCTCGGCCTCGGTGAGCTCGGCCAGCACCCGCAGTTGCTCCGGGGTCGTCCCGTCGGGGATCGGTACGGGTGCCGGGGTCCGCAGCGGCGGCTGCCACCCCGTCTCCGGCGTCCAGCGCCGTACGATGCGCGCCGGCGCCCCCGCCACCACGGCGTGGTCGGGCACCTCGCCCCGTACGACGGAACCTGCGGCCACCACCACGTTGCGGCCCAGCCGCGCGCCCGGCAGGATCACCGCGCCCGTGCCGAGCCAGCATCCGGGGCCGATCTCCACCGGCGCGCTGCGCGGCCACTGCCGGCCGATGGGCTCGTGCGGATCGTCGTAGCTGTGGTTCGTGGACGTGATGTAGACGCCGGGACCGCAGAAGGTGTTCGAACCGATCTCGATGCGGGCGTCGGCGATGACGTGGCTGTCCCGCCCGATGACGACCCCGTCGCCGAGCAGCAGCATCGGTTCCGTGCCCAGGTCGAGGCCGGGCATCATGCCGGCGGTGAGGGTGACCTGCTCGCCGATGATGCAGTGCCCGCCGAGCCGGATCCACCGCTCGCCGAAGACCGTGCCCTGCGGGAAGGCGAGCCGGGTGCCGTCCCCGATCGCGCCGAACCGCAGCCGGCCCGGAGTCTGCGCGGTCACCGCGCCGGCCTGCTGCATCCAGCGCCAGCCGGTGTGGACCACGCGGCTCGCCAGCCTGCGGCGCAGGGCCGCCACAGATGAGAACGTGTTCTGTTTCTTCGGCACCCGGCCACGGTAGTGCGCCGGGCCCCGGTCGTCCGGACGGCGGTCCTGTGATCTTCACCCCATCGCGGGCGCGGTGGGCCGTGTGCCCTACCGTGCTGTTGGCGCGGCACCAGGACGACGGACCACGAACGACGGACGGCAGAGGAAGAGAAACATGACGGACCAGGCGGCCCAGGCGGCACAGGCACTCGTGGCGGGTGTCGGCGGCAAGACCCCGGACATCGACCCCACGGCCTTCACCGCGCCCACCTCGGTCGCGGTCGGCGACGTCACCCTCGCCGCCGGCGCCAGCATCTGGTACTCGGCGGTGCTGCGCGCCGACTGCGGCCCGATCACGCTCGGCGCCGACAGCAACGTGCAGGACAACTGCACGCTCCACGTCGACCCGGGCTTCCCCGTGTCGGTCGGCGAGCGAGTCTCCATCGGCCACAACGCCGTCGTGCACGGCTGCACGGTCGAGGACGACTGCCTGATCGGCATGGGCGCCACCATCCTGAACGGCGCGGTGATCGGCGCCGGTTCCCTGGTCGCCGCGCAGGCGCTGGTCCCCCAGGGCATGGTCGTCCCGCCCGGCTCGCTCGTGGCCGGCGTCCCCGCGAAGGTGCGCCGCGAGCTGACCGACGAGGAGCGCGAGGGCATCAAGGTCAACGCCCTGATGTACGTGGAGCTGGCCAAGCAGCACCGCGCCTCGGTCAGCCCCGAGGGCTAGAAATCCCGGGCCGCGCGGGAAGCCGTTCCGCCGGGCCCGGGCGCGCCGCCGTCACTCGCCGACGGTGGCGCGGGCGGCCGCCGGCTGCGCGGGGATGTCCGCGTCGGCCGTGCCCGCCGCGCCGGCGGCCTCGGCCGCCTTCTTCATCCGGCTGCGCACCACCAGGGTCACGACGAGGCCGAACGCCACGGCGAGGCCCAGGGCCAGCCAGGAGAACCGCTTCAGCCACGGCTCCGCGACGATGCCGACCGAGTAGATGACGGCGGTGGTCCCGCCCGCCCAGAGGATCCCGCCGAGGACGTTGGCGACGAGGAAGCGCCAGTACGGCATGTGCAGCACGCCGGCCAGCGGCCCGGCGAAGATCCGCAGCAGTGCCACGAACCGGCCGAAGAAGACGGCCCACATGCCCCACTTCTCGAAGGAGCGTTCCGCCAGCGCGACCTGCTGGGGCCCGAAGTGCTTCGGGAAGCGCCGACCCAGCCGCTCCAGGAGCGGCTTGCCGCCCCTGCGCCCGATGGCGTAGCCGATCGAGTCGCCCACGATCGCACCGGTGATGGCGCACAGCCCCAGGACGACGGGGTCGACCTCACCGTGCTGCGAGGCCAGCAGTGCGGAGCTGACCAGGATGATCTCGCCGGGCAGCGGGATGCCGAGGCTCTCCAGGCCGATGACCAGACCCACCAGGAGGTAGATGCTGACCGCCGGAATCGTCTCCAGCCATTCCTGGATGTGCACCGGTTCGTCCTCCCGAATCGTCCTCGGCGCGCCCCCTGTGACACGTCGAACGGGCAGCCTATCGGCTCGCCGGCACCACCTTTGACCTCAGAGTCAGTTCGCGCGAGGAACGGCCCACGAACACCTCGCGGCGGCCGGGGCCCAGCACCCAGGCGTGCTTGTCCGGGTCCCAGGACGACAGCGTCCGGGTGTCGATGTCGACGGTGACGCGCTGCGCCGCACCCGGCGCCAGGGTGATCCGCCGGTAGCCGGCGAGCGCGCGCACCGGCTGGTCGAGCCGGAGCTCCTCGGAGGGACCCACGTACACCTGGGCCACTTCGGTGCCCTTGCGCCGGCCGGTGTTGCGGACGGTGAACTCCACGCGCAGCCCGCCGCGCTGCGGCCGGACCGTGAGCCTCTCGTACTGCCAGGTCGTGTACGACAGGCCGTGGCCGAAGGGGAAGAGCGGGGTCTCTCCCTTGGCGTCGTACCAGCGGTGGCCCACGTGGACGCCCTCGGCGTAGTCCTGCCTGCCGCCCACCCCCGGGTAGCGCGAGCGGTCCGCGCCGACCGGGGTCCTGCGCTCGTCGGCCGGGAAGGTCTGGGTGAGGCGGCCCCCGGGGTCCACGTCGCCGAAGAGGACGTCGGCGGTGGCTCCGGCGCCCTCCTGACCCGGGTAGTACATCTGGAGGACCGCTCCGGTACGGGGGAGCCACGGCATCGTCGTACCGGAGGGGGTGTTCAGCACGACCGCCGTACGGGGGTTCGCGGCGGCCACGGCCTCGATCAGGCGCTCCTGTCCGCCGGGGAGGGCCAGGGAGGTCCGGTCCCGGCCCTCGGTGGAGTCCTCGTGGGCGAACAGGACCACGCTGCGGGCGGCTTTCGCGGTCCGCACGGCCTCGGCGAGGTCCGCGGCCCGGATCGCCCCGGTGATGTGACGCAGCCGCAGGCGCTGGCCCTTGTCACCGCCGTCGGCGGTCACGGCGAGCCGGTGGGTGCCCGCCTTGACCGCGAGGGTGCGGCGGCCCACGGCCATGCCGTCGGGGGCGGAGCCGAGCAGTCCGCCCTCATGGTGCTCGGCCGTGCCCTGCCTGACGGGGAAGAGTTCCGCCCCGTCGAGGCGGACGACGGGCCGCTTCCCGGTGTAGTGGAGAAGGAGGGTCCATTCGTCGTCCGCCGCGAGGCGGAACTCCCCCTCGTACGTCCAGGTCCGCCCGGGTCCGACCGCCCGGTCCTCCAGGTCCGCCGCCGGGGTGAGCAGCTCGGCCGGGAGCGGCCGCCCGTACAGGTCCTCGCCGAGGGCGTGGCGCACGGCCGCGCCCTTCCCGGCCCGCCGCCGGATGGCGGTGAGCGGGGCGGTCGCACCGTCGGGGACCACGTGCGAGCTGCCCCCGCCACCGGTGAACGGCACCACGGCGGTGGGGCCGATCACCGCGATCGAGCGGGCCGCCGCCCCGGTCAGCGGCAGGGTGCCGCGCTCGTTGCGCAGCAGCACCGCCCCGGCGGTGGCCACCTTGCGGGCGACCCGGGCTCCGGCCGCCGCGTCGCGCGGGGGCCGGGCGGGCTGCCGGGCGGACAGCAGCCCGAAGCGGTCCATGGTGGTCAGGATCCGGTGTACGGCCTGGTCCACGGCCGCCTCCGGTACGGATCCGCCGCGGACGGCCTCGCGCAGCGGACGGCCGAAGTGGGTGCCGCCGGGCATCTCCATGTCGAGGCCGGCCCGGACGGCGGCGACGGTGCTGTGGGCGGCACCCCGGTCGGAGACCACCCAGCCGTCGAACCCCCAGCTCCCGCGCAGCAGTTCGTCGAGCAGCGGTCCGCTCTCGCAGGCGTGGACGCCGTTGACCTTGCGGGAGGCGCCCATCACGACGCCCGCGCCGGCGGTGACGGCGGCCTCGAAGCCCCGCAGCTCGGTCTCGCGCAGGGTCTGTTCGCCGACGGTCACATCGACCGTGTCACGGCCCTGTTCCTGGTGGTGGAGGGCGAAGTGCTTGACGGTGGCGATGAGTCCCTCGTCCTGGATCCCGCGGACCAGCTCGCCGACCAGGTCCGCGGTCAGGCGCGGGTCCTCGGCGAAGGTCTCGAAGTTCCGGCCGGCGTAGGGGGTGCGGATGAGGTTGGCCATGGGGGCCAGCACGACGTCCTGGCCGAGGGCGCGGCCCTCGCGGCCGATGACGCGCCCGTACTCGCGCGCCAGCGCCGGGTCGAAGGCGGAGGCGAGGAGCACCGGTGCGGGGAGTGCGGTGGCGGGCCGGTCCACCCGTACCCCGGCGGGCCCGTCGGCGAGGCGCAGGGCCGGGATGCCCAGCCGCGGTACGCCGGGCACGTAGCCGGCCTGCCCCCGGGAGGCGGGGTCGGGGGCCCCGTGCAGGAGGGCGGTCTTCTCTTCGAGGGTGAGCCGCTGCACGAGCGTGTCGATCCGGGCGGCTCCCCCCGTACCGGTCCCGCTCCCGGCGACGGGTGCGTCCGGCGCACCGGGCGCCGGCCCGCGCGGGACGGCGCCCGGCGGCGGCACGGCCGGGACGCAGCCGGCGGCTCCGAGGGCCCCG
Source organism: Streptomyces sp. NPDC090021 (assembly GCF_044748225.1). Classification (NCBI taxonomy): domain Bacteria; kingdom Bacillati; phylum Actinomycetota; class Actinomycetes; order Kitasatosporales; family Streptomycetaceae; genus Streptomyces; species Streptomyces sp. NPDC090021. The sequence continues at coordinate 19,383 of NZ_JBIVFO010000029.1, forward strand.
GCCGTCGTGCCCACCGTCGTGATCAGCCGCATCGCCGAACGTCTGGACACGTCCTGGCTCATGGGTGCTCCCTGCGACGCGGTCGGCGGGAGCGGCCCGCGCCGGACCGCTCCCCGGGCCACTGTGCGCCGTGGGGGCGTGGGCCCGGCCGAGACGCGCCACCGGGGGCGTCCAGGTTCAGCCCTCCGGCAGGGGCGGCAGGCTGTCGTTGGCGCGCCGCGGCTCGTCCTGGCTCCGGACGCGCGCCTCGGTGCGGTGTCCGCGCGCGATGTAGTCCCGTACGACGGCCTCCACCGCGTCCTGCGGGGAGCCGACCCCGGCGAGCACCATCACCTTCACCACGAGTTCGGCGTCGAGGCTGATGTCGATCTTGGCCACGGGTACCCCCTCCATCGTCGTGCGAGGACTCTGGACCGTTCGCGCGCGATGCAGTCCCGTACGGGCTCGGCCGGTCCGACGGCAGGCCCGCGTACCCGGGCGCGGAGCGGGGCACGCCACGTACGGTGCCCGGGGAACAGGACGTGCCCGCCGCCCCACGGGGCGGCGGGCACGTTCCGGGCCGGGCGTCAGGCGTTGGGGCGCAGGGTCCAGACGACGGTCATCTCGCCGGTCACGGCCTCGTCCTCGCGCTGGATGGCGATGGTGACCGGGAACTCGGGGCGGCCGCCCGCGTCGAGTTCGGCCACGACCTCGGCGGCCGGGCGGCCGAGGGTGGCGGTGGCGGTGACGACGCCCTTGGCGAGCTTCTTGTAGCCGATCTCGGCCTTCACGGCGAGGGGCACGGCCCGGGAGAGCTGGTCGCCGAAAGCGGCCAGGACGATCGCGCCGCTCGCGGACTCGGCAAGGGTGAACATGGCGCCGGCGTGCGGGCCGCCGACGTGGTTGTGGTAGTCGGGCTGGTCCGGGAGCCGGACGACCGCGCGCTCGGGGGTGGTCTCCAGGAACTGGAGGTTCAGGGTCCGGGCCATGGGCACGGTCGCGGCGAGCAGTTCGCCCACGTTCATCTGATCTGCGCTCATGGACCGCGATGTTACCCGCGAGTAGACAGGATTGGCCAGAGCTCCCCAGGGGCGGCCGTGGCTCCCCCCGACCGCTCCCACTATCGTTACCGGCCATGTGGCCAGGACAGCAGCAGCCGCCCGGGGGCGAGCAGAACCCCCAGGACGCGCATCAGAACCCGTACGCGCAGCCGCCGGGACAGCCGGCTCAGCCGAACCCGTACCAGCAGCAGCCGGGTTACGGATACCCGCAGCAGCCCGGCTACCAGCAGCAGCCCGGCTACCCGCAGCAGCCCGGCTACCCGCAGCAACCGGGGTATCAGCAGCCGGGCGCCCCGGGCCAGTCCTGGGGTCCGCCCCAGGCACCCCAGCAGCCCCAGCCCTCCGGCGGGAGCCCGTACTCGACCAGGACCGTGGCCATCGTCGCGGCCGCCGCGGTCGTCGTGGCGGCCGCCGCGACCGGCACGTACGTCCTGACCCGGGACGACAAGAACACCGAGGCCAACGACAAGCCGCCGGCCGCGAGCTCCTCCGCCCCGGTCGAGGCGCCCGCCCCGGCGGGCAGCACCGCGAACCCGCGGGCCGGCGGCGCCATGCAGCCCGTCGTCCCGGGCTGGAAGGCCGTCGTCAACACGAAGTACAACGTGGCCTACGACGTGCCCCCGGAGTGGAACGTCAACGACCCCGGCGTCTCCCTCTTCTACGAGGACGAGGTCAAGAACGACGGCAATCCCGTCATCACGATGTCCGGCACCGCCACCCTCAAGCGGGAGTGGTGCACGGTCGACAAGAACGCCGACGGCAACCTCGAGAAGTTCTCGATCGCGGACACCGGCGTCAAGGGGGCCCAGGGCGCCAAGGACACCGCGCAGGCCGCGACCGACAACACCGGCACATGGGTGTGGGCGGGCTTCGCGCAGAAGGAGCCCAAGGGAACGGTCAAGGTGACCGAGCCCAAGGAGTTCACGACCTCCTCCGGCATCAAGGGCCACATGGTGGTCGCGACCGCCCCGAACGTGAAGAAGGAGCACAAGTGCTCCACCGACGGCAAGGCGGTCGGCTTCGCCTTCAGGAACGCCGCTGGCGACTTCGCCAGCTTCGCCCTGGTTTCCGCGGCCGGTGTGAAGGAAGAGGTCTCGACGGAGATCTCCGACAAGATCCTCGGCTCGATCCGGCTCGCCAACGGATGACCTCCGGCTGAACCCGCCCCGGCCCGGCCCGGTGTTCCGTTTGGATTCCGGGCCCGGGGCGGGGATAGTCCGGAGGTGAGTTCTCCCCCCGGCACACCGCACCACACGCCCGCGCCCCGCACCCGCCCCGCCCGGCCGACGTGGGCCGGCCGCAACTACACCCTGCTCACGGGTGCGGCGGTGATCACCAACCTGGGCAGTCACGGGGCGCTCATCGCCTCCGCCTTCGCCGTCATGGAAGCCGGCGGTTCGGGCGGCGACGTGGGCCTGGTCGCGGCCGCCCGCACCCTGCCCCTCGTCCTCTTCCTCCTCGTCGGCGGCGCCGTGGCCGACCGGCTGCCGCGCCATCGCGTGATGGTCGCCGCCAACGCCCTGAACTGCGTCTCGCAGGCCGTCTTCGCGCTGCTCGTCCTCACCGGCGACCCGCAGCTGTGGCAGATGATGCTGCTGACGGCCCTGTGCGGCACCGGTACGGCCTTCTTCAACCCGGCGGCCGAGGGCCTGCTGCTCTCCACGGTCTCCGGCGAACACGCCAACCGCGCCTTCGCCCTCTTCCGCATGGCCATGAACGGCGCCGGCATCGGCGGAGCGGCCCTCGGCGGAGCGATGATCGCCGCGATGGGCCCGGGCTGGGTGCTGGCCGTCGACGCCGCGGCGTTCGCGATCGCCGGGGCCATGCGCGCCTTCCTCGATGTCAGCCGCGCGCCCGACCGGGCTCCCGGCGGGGGCCTGCTGGCCGACCTGCGGGAGGGCTGGGTGGAATTCCACACCCGGCCCTGGCTGTGGAGCATCGTGCTGCAGTTCTCCGTGGTCGTCGCCGTCGTCGGCGCCGCGGAGGCGGTCTACGGCCCGCTGGTCGCCCGGGACCGGCTGGGCGGACCGGCGCCCTGGGGACTGGCCCTCGGCCTGTTCGGGGCCGGCACCATCGCCGGGGCCGTCCTGATGATGGTGTGGAAGCCCCGGCGGCTGCTGCTGGTCGGCACGCTGTGCGTGTTCCCGCTGGCGCTGCCGTCGGCCGGACTGGCTGTACCGCTGCCGGTGTGGGGGCTGTGCGCGGTGATGTTCGTCAGCGGAGCCGCGATCGAGGTCTTCGGCGTGAACTGGATGACGACGATGCACCAGGAGATTCCCGAGGAGAAGTTCTCCCGGGTCTCCGCCTACGACTGGTTCGGCTCGGTCTCGATGCTCCCGCTGGCCACCGCCCTGGCCGGGCCGGTCGAATCGGCCTTCGGCCGCACCGAGGCCCTGTGGGGCTGCGCGGGCCTGGTCGTCCTGGTCACCGCCCTGGTCCTGCTGGTCCCGGACGTGCGGCGCATGACGCGCAGGCCGCCGGTCCACCCGAGCGGAGGTCCTGTCGCCGACACGGCCGTCGACCCGGACTCCGACGCCCCCGCGGCCGCCGCCCCGTCCAGCCTCACCCCAGGCTGAACGCACCTTCCGGCGGAGCCGGCGAGGGGGCCGCGTCCGCGTCGGTGACGGGCGCGGCGCCCCTGACGAAGCGGGCCAGACCGTCGCCGTACTCCACCCGGGCAGGAAAGGCGTCGGAGGCGCACCTCCGGGCCAGGGCGCCCACCTCCAGGGGCGCGTCGGAGGCGAGCAGCACGGCGTTCCCGAAGCGCCGCCCCCGCAGCACCGCCGGTTCGGCGACGAGCGCGAGCTCCGCGAAGGCGGTGGCGAAGTTGGCCAGCTGCGTGCGCAGGAAGTCGAAGGGCGCCCCGTCCGCCAGGTTCGCCGCGTACAGCCCGCCGGGCCGCAGCACCCTGGCCGCCTCCCGCGCGTACTCCAGCGAGGTCAGCTGGGCGGGTACCCGCGAGCCGCCGAACACGTCGGCCACCACCACGTCGGCGCTTCCCGTCGGCGCCGCCTCCAGCCAGGCCCGGGCGTCGGCGGTGTGCACGGTGATCCCGGACCCGTCGGGCAGCGGCAGGTGCTCGGTCACCAGCTCGACCAGGCCGGCGTCGAACTCCACCACCGACTGCCGGGCTCCGGGCCGGGTGGCCGCGGCGTAGCGGGGCAGGGTGAGCGCTCCGCCGCCCAGGTGCAGGAGGTCCAGCGGGAGCCCCGGCTCCGCCGCGCAGTCCAGGACGTGCGCGAGACGGCGTACGTACTCGAACTCCAGGTGCTGCGGATCGTCCAGGTCCACGTAGGACTGCGGTGCCCCGTCGACGGTGAGCAGCCAGGCCCGTTCCCCGTCGACGTCCGGCATCAGCTTGGCGGTGCCCTGGCCCACGTCCCGTATCACCGGGATCCGTTCGTCGCTCACCGCTCCATTGTCCGGCAGGCCCCGGGAGGACTCATCGGGGGCCTCGGTCCCTGCCGTCCGACCAGACGGCCGCCGCGTCGGCGACGTGCTCCGCGGCCTGGGCCAGGCCGGCGCGGGCCGCCGGGTCCCGCCGGGCCGGGTCCAGGACGTTGCGCCCGAAGGCCTTGCGGGCCGTGGCCGACGGGGTGATGAGCAGCACCTTCGCCCCCGCCTCGCGCAGCCGGGCCGCCTGCGCGGCCGGTGCGGGGACGAGCCCCGAGCCGAGTGCGATGGGGGCGATGATCACCACGCGCGCATGGCCGGCGGCCAGGTCGGCGTTGGTGGCGGAGCGGATGCCCCCGTCGATGAAACGGCGTTCGCCGACCGTGACCGGGGGCCACACCCCGGGCACGGCGCAGCTCGCCGCCACGGCGTCGACCAGCCCGCTGCCGCTCTCCCGGTCGAACGCCTTGAGCTCACCGTTGAGCGCGTCCACCGCGGTGACCACGAGCCGCCGCTCGGGCCACTCGTGCGAGACCAGCCGGGCCGCCAGCACCTTGCGGCGCTCCGCCTCGGGGCCGGTGTCCGCGGCCAGGGCCATCGCCCCCACCCGGCGGCGGTAGGCGGCCGCGTCGCGGCCCGAGCGCGCCATCGCCAGTGCGTACCGGGCGATGACGCCCGCTCCCAGCTTCGCGACGGCCTCCCCCGCCGCGTCGCCGAGCTGGCGTTCGTACAGCTCCTGGGGGCTGAACCGGCCGGAGGTGAGCTGCGCGCCGACCACCGAACCGGCCGAGGTGCCGACGACCAGGTCCGCGGTGGTGAGGTCCACGCCCGCGCGGGCGAGCCCGTAGAGGACGCCGCACTCCCAGCCGATGCCGGTCAGTCCGCCGCCGCCGAGCACCAGTGCCGTGTCACCCATCTCCGCCCGCCCCCTGTGTCGTGTCCGCGCGTGCCTGTGGTGACGGCAGTCTGGCGCAGCCGTCCTGCCGTCACCACAGCGGGGTCCGATCGGGCGGGTCAGCCCAGGACGGCCGTCACCGTCCCGGCGCCGACGGTCCGTCCGCCCTCCCGGACGGCGAAGCCGAGCCCCGCCTCCAGCGGGACGTCCCGTCCGAGCTCGACGGTCATCGTGATCGTCTCACCGGGCCGGGCGACGCCCGCGGCCCCCAGGTCCACGTCTCCCACCACGTCGGCGGTGCGGATGTAGAACTGCGGCCGGTAGCCGCTGGCCACCGGGGTCGTACGGCCTCCCTCGCGTCCGGAGAGCAGGTACACCTGCGCGGTGAAGCGCCGCTTGGGCGTCACGCTGCCGGGGGCGGCCACCACGTGCCCGCGGCGCACGCCGTCGCGGGGCACCCCGCGCAGCAGCAGCGCGACGTTGTCCCCCGCCTCGGCGGACTCCATCGGCTTGCCGAAGGTCTCCAGGCCGGTGACGACCGTCTCGAGCGGCTCGCCGTCACCGCCGAGGACGGTGACGCGGTCGCCGGGGCGCACACCGCCGCGCTCGACGGCCCCGGTCACGACCGTCCCGCGGCCGGTGATCGTCAGCACGTTCTCGACGGGCAGCAGGAACGGCGCCCGCGTGTACCGCACGGGCGTCGGCACGTAGGTGTCCACGGCGTCGAGCAGCGCCTCGATCGCCCCGGTCCACCGCGGGTCGCCCTCCAGCGCCCGGAGCCCGGAGACCCGTACGACGGGTGCGGCGTCACCACCGTAGCCGTGCGCGGTGAGCAGCTCACGGACCTCCAGCTCGACCAGGTCGGTCAGCTCGGGGTCCCCGGCGTCCGCCTTGTTGAGCGCGACCACGACGTGGTCGACGCCGACCTGGCGCGCAAGGAGCACGTGCTCGGCGGTCTGTGGCATGACCCCGTCGAGCGCGGAGACGACGAGGATCGCGCCGTCGAGCTGCGCGGCCCCGGTGACCATGTTCTTGATGTAGTCCGCGTGACCGGGCATGTCGACATGGGCGTAGTGGCGGGTGTCGGTCTCGTACTCGACGTGCGTGAGGTTGATGGTGATGCCGCGGCGGGCCTCCTCGGGGGCCCGGTCGATGCGGTCGAAGGGCACGAAGGAGGCGCCCCCGCGCTCGGCGAGGACCTTGGTGATGGCGGCGGTGAGGGTGGTCTTGCCGTGGTCGACGTGGCCCATGGTGCCGATGTTGAGGTGCGGCTTGGTCCGCACGAAGGCCGTCTTGGCCATGATCTCTTCCCGTTGCTCGAAGCGTGGACGGGACCCCTGAACCGAGCCGACCCTCCCCCTGCGGGGCCCGCCGGACGATCCGGGAAGGGTCAGCTTCGTGCGCCGTCGAATGCGGCGAAGACGGGTGCGTCCGCGAACGCGGCAGCCTTCGGCGCGTCCGCGACTGCGGACGGCGCTGCGGGGAAGGCGTACCGGGACATGGCACTGATCCTGCCGTGCCGTCCCGCGGGCGTCGAACGATTTAACGGGCGGACCGGCGGGCGGTCAGAGGTTCTTGAGCGCTTCGCGCACGGACAGTGGGGACAGGGTGTCGCGTTCGGCGTCGACGAAGGCGCGCACCGCGTCGGGGTCCGTCCTGGCGTACTCGCGCAGGGCCCAGCCGATGGCTTTGCGGAGGAAGAAGTCCGGGTCGCCGGCCCGGCGGCGGCAGTGGGCGAAGAGCCGACCGGTGTCGGTGGACCCCTTGCGGCGGAGCTGGTGGAGGAGGGCGGTGCGGGCGAGCCACCGGTCCTCGCTCTCGATCCACTCGTCCATCACGGGCCCCAGGGCGTCCGGGTCGGCGGCCACCAGCGGGCCGACGGTGTGCGCGGCGAGCAGGTCGACGGTGTCCCACCAGGGGACGGTGGTGATCAGGTGCCGGACGGCCGGGAGGGAGCCGGAGGAGCACCGGGCGACGTGGCGGCGCAGGTAGTCCACGGCGAAGTAGTGGTACTCCCGCTCCGGAAGCCGCCAGCAGCGCAGCGCGAGTGCCACGCAGTCCGTCTCCGACGGCCGGGGAGTGTTCTTGGTCACTGTCTTCGACAGGTCCCGGCGCAGTGGCGCGGGGATGCCGAGGAAGGGGGCGACGTGTTTCATGTAGGCGCCCATGGCCTCGGCCCGCACCGGATCGGCCGCGGCCGGGTACGTCCCGGTGAGCCGCTGCAGCAGGGTGTCCGCGAGGTCGCTGCGGGGAACCCCGGGGGGTCGTCCGTCGTTCGACAGCATGAGGCCCAGATTACGGCGCGGTGCCGCATACCTGGGCTAGTCTCCCGGGATGTCCCTCCTCCTCACGCCGTGGACCCGGCTGGCGCTGCTCGTCGTGCTGCTCTCGGCGGCCGGCGCGTGCGTGCTGGTCTACGAGCCCCAGCGGATCCTCTCGGAGGGCTGGCCCCCCGGTCTCCCGGTGGGCGCGGCCGTTGTGCTGTTCGCAGCCGTGTACGGCGTGTGCTCGGCCGCGTTCGTCCCGCGCCCCCTGCTCAACCTGGCCGCGGGAGCCGTCTTCGGCACGCAGTTCGGCGTCGTCGCGGCGGTCGGGGGCACCGTGCTGGGCGCGGGCATCGCCTTCGGGCTGGGCCGCGTCATGGGTCAGGAGGCTTTGCGTCCGTTCCTGCGCGGACGGCTGCTGGCGGCGGCCGACGGGCAGCTCAGCCGGCACGGATTCCGCTCGATGCTGGCGGTGCGGCTGTTCCCCGGGGTGCCCTTCGTGGTGGCCAACTACGCCGCCGCGGTGTCCCGCTGCGGGTGGGCGCCCTTCCTGCTCGCGACGGCGCTCGGCGTGGTCCCGAACACCACGGCGTACGTGATCGCCGGGGCCAGCGCGTCCACCCCCGGATCCCCCGCCTTCCTCGTCTCGTTCGGCTTCATCGTGGTCTCCGTGGTGGCCGCGGGAGTCGTCGGCTGGCGCAAAAGGCACCGTCTGGCAGCCCCTCGCAACGACGGTCCGGCGTACGAACTGACGCCGCAGCACCCCCCTGTGGTCAGCGGCGCTCCACACGGGCCCTAGCATCGGGGGCGAACTGCCCGACGATCACAAGGACGAGCGCACCCCGACATGAGCTGGTTCGAATCCCTAATCCTCGGTCTCGTCCAGGGGCTTACGGAGTTCCTCCCGATCTCCTCCAGCGCCCACCTGCGGCTGACCGCGGCGTTCGCCGGCTGGCACGACCCAGGAGCGGCCTTCACGGCCATCACCCAGATCGGCACCGAGGCCGCCGTGCTGATCTACTTCCGCAAGGACATCGCACGGATCGTCTCCACCTGGTTCCGGTCCCTGTACACGAAGGCCCTGCGCTCCGAACAGGACGCCAAGATGGGCTGGCTGGTGATCGTCGGATCGCTCCCGATCGGCATCCTCGGCCTCGTCTTCAAGGACGCGATCGTCGGTCCGGCCCGCGACCTGCGGCTGACGGCCACGACCCTCATCGTGATGGGCATCGTGCTGGGTGTCGCCGACCGACTGGCCGCGCGCGACGAGGAGGGTGGCCGCCACCGGGCGGTCCGTGAGCGCAAGACGCTCCAGCATCTGGGCGTCAAGGACGGCCTGATCTTCGGCTTCTGCCAGGCGATGGCGCTGATCCCGGGTGTCTCCCGCTCCGGCGCGACGATCTCGGGCGGTCTGCTGCTGGGCTTCACCCGCGAGGCGGCGGCCCGTTACTCCTTCCTCCTCGCCATCCCGGCCGTGCTGGCCTCGGGCGCCTTCGAGATCAAGGACGTGGTGGAGGATCCGGGCCACATCTCCTGGGGTCCCACGATCTTCGCGACGGCCATCGCCTTCTTCGTGGGTTACGCCGTGATCGCGTGGTTCATGAAGTTCATCACCACCAAGAGCTTCATGCCGTTCGTGATCTACCGGATCCTGCTGGGCATCCTGCTGTTCGTGCTGATCGGCACGGACGTGCTGAGCCCGCACGCGGGTGAATCGGGCAGCTGATCCAGGGCCGCACAGGTAGCGCCATCCAGCATTTCCTAGCGCCTGAATGCAGCACCATGCCGTGATCATCTCCCACTTGTCTCCCACCCACCTCCCACCGGGGAGCGGGATACACCCCACTAGGACGCGTGCATCCGCAAAGTAGGGGATGGCGCGGAAGGGCCCGCACGGCAGTGCGGGCCCTTCCGCGTGGCAGTGCGGGCCCTTCCGCGTGGCAGTGCGGGCCGGGGTGAGGTAGCCGAAGGTCTTGTGCTTGCGCAGGCGGCGGTTGTAAAGGTCTCGATGAAGTCGAAGACCTCGGCGCGGTCGGTGGCCCGGCGGGCCAGAGGCGGGTGCCGATCTCTTCTTTGAGGAGCGCCCAGAAGCTCTCAGCGTCGGCGTTGTCGAAGCAAGATCCGGTGCGTCCGCAACTTTGCCTCAGATTCAACTCCGTTACTTGTGGCGGAATTCGGCTGACGCGTATTCGCTTCCGCGGTCGCCGTGTATGACGCATCCTGGGCGGAGTCGGGCCCGGCCGTGCGCCATCTTCAGGGCGTCGGTGACGAGGGAGGCGCAGTGGTGGTCGGCCATGGCGTAGCCGACGATCTCGCGGGTGACCAGGTCCAGCCGGCAGACGAGGTAGAGCCAACCCTCGGCGGTGGGCAGGTAGGTGATGCCGCCAACCAGCTTGGTGCCAGGGGTCTCGGCGTGGAAGTCACGGCCAATCAGGTCCGGGACCGGCCGGGCCTTCTTGTCCGGGCAGGTCAGCGAGCGCCGCTTGCGGCGGGTGACACCGGATGCCGGCCTGGCGCATGATCCGGGCGACACGCTTGCGGTTCACCCTTCGGCCCAGACGCCGCAGCTCGGCGTAGATCCGCGGCCCCCGTACGTCTCGCGGGACGCGATGTGGAGCACGGCGATCTCGTGCGCGATCACGTCCCGCCGGTACTCCGCCGATTACCGCTTCGTGTACTTGCTCCCACCTGGCACTACTTCCTCTGGAACCTTCACGTCCCAGTCTCCAGGTTCCACGATCAAGGGGGAAGCTTCACACGCTGGGTGATCCCGAAATGTGGATCGGAGCCATCTACTGACCGCCATCAGACAAGGGAGCAGATATCAAGCCATTTACCCTGCATTCGGCATATGCATTATTGAGTTGCGACATGAATGCGGCGTAGGGTGACCATTCGTCAACAGCATGTCAAGAGATCTGACTGAAGGGCGCCCGAAGACCGAGCCGGGGCTGTGTGAGGGTCGGGGAGGTGGATCACATGCTCTCGAACGGTACGACAGACCGGGGCGGTGGTCCCGGTCGGACGCGCGGGGGGCCTCGCCCAGACGAGCGGCGGCCCCGCCGCGGCCTGCGCGCGAGCCCGACGCCGAGCCGGCCCCCGGCCGCACCGGGGGCCGCACGCCTCCTCCCGCACGCGCTCGACGTTCTCACGCTCCCCGCGACCCCGGACCCCGGTTCCGCAGGGTCCGGCATTCCCCCTCGGGGGCCAGGATCTTTCCCCGGCGGTACCCGCATCGGTGGGTCATGCGCCCCGTCCGGCGCAACGCAGTCGTCTCCGTGCCCCCCTCGAAATTCTGATCTGGAGCGTCATGGGTCCTCACGCACCATCGTTGCCGGAGGTCCGCGGCCGGGAGCAACAGCTGGCTCGGATAGGCGCGAGTCTGCAGGACGTCACCGGCATCCGGCAGAGCCAGGTCCTCCTGGTGGGGGCAGGGCCCGGCGCGGGCAAGACCCGCCTCCTGGCCGAAGCCGTCAACGCCGCCTTCCGGAACGGTTTCGCGGTCGTCCATGGCGCCGCGGCCGGTTCCGGTGCCGCTCCGGGGACCGCGTCCGCCGGTACCCGTCCCCGCGCGTCCGACACCGCCGAGCAGGCGTTCCCGCACCCCAATGCCTGCTCCGTGATCGAGGCGGCGCAGACCTGGCTGCGCAACGACCTTGAGGACGTCCGCACCCTGGTCACGCTCGACGACCTCCATCTGGTGCCCCCTTCCTCCCTCAAGGCGCTGGGTGACCTCGTCGTGGCCTGCCGGAACCGCCCGATTCTGTGGCTGCTCGCCTTCACCTCGGAACGGAGTTCCACGCCGCCCGAGCCGCTGAGGTCCCACTTCGCCAAGCTCCGGAGCCGGCTCCCGGTGGAACCGGTGCCGGAGCTCGCTCCGCTCCGGGGCGAGGCGTTGGCCCGCCTGGTCGCCGACTACGCCGGAGCCGCTCCCGCCCCGGCGCTGCTCGCCCTGGCGGAATGCCTCAACGGCGTACCGCGTGCGGTGATCGAGCTGGTGCGCGGTCTTGCCGAGGACGACGACATCGATATCGTCGACGGCATCGCGCACTTACGGCCGAGCGTGCCCCAGGAGTCCTCGACGGAGGACAGCATGGGCGTGCCACCACCGGTGCCGAAACGTTTCTCCGCTTTGATCAGGGAGGATCTCAGCTCTCTCGCCGAGCCCACCATGACCGCTCTCCGGCTGGCGGCGGTGCTCGGATCGCCGTTCGCACCGGACGATCTCTCCGCCATGCTCGGCGAAGCGCCGGTGGGCCTGCTGGCGGTGGTGGACGAAGCGGTCACCCGGGGGCTGCTGGTCTGCGGCGAGCGCGACTTCTCGTTCCGCGACGAGCCGGTCTGGCGGGTGCTGCTCGACTCGGTGCCGCCTCCGGTGCGCGCGGCGCTGCGCCGGCAGGCCGCGGAGATGCTGCTGTCGCGTCCCGACGGCATCGAGCGTGCCGCCCTTCAACTGGTGCACATCGCCCAGCCCGGCGACGTGGAGGCGCTGCGCGTCATCTCCGAGGGGTCCCAGCGGCTGTTGGCCGTCGATCCGTCGACCGCGGCGACGCTGGCGATCCGCTGCATGGCGCTCGTGTCCCCCGGGCAGGCCGAACGTCTGCGGTTCGCGAAGACGGCGGTCGGGGCGCTCACCAGGGCCGGCGATCTGGACCGGGCGATCGCCCTGGCCAAGGACACCATCGAGGAGAGCATCGGATTCGCGGCAGCGCGCCCGCCCGCGGCGTTCGCCCACGGCATCGCCGCGCTGCAGGCCTCGATGGCGGCCGCGCTGCTGCTGATGGGAGACACCCGGTCGGCCCGCCGGTCCGCCCGCGACGCGCTCGCCGGGCATGAGGCCGGAACCCAGCAGCACGAGGCCGTCATCACTCATCTCGCCGCCTCCTACCTGACCGGCGACAGCACCGCGGTCGAGCGGGCGCAGAAGATCATGCGCTCCCCCGATCGGCACGCGCAGTCCGTGCGGGTGGCCGCGATGACCCATCACGCGCTCGGTCAGTGGCGCGACGGCCAGGTGGGCGATTCGGTCCAGACGCTGCGCGAGGCCGTCGCGCTCGATCGCCGGGGAGAGGACGTACAACTTCTCGATCCGCGCTGGTTCCTTGCCTTCGCGCTCACCAGGACCGACGAGTACGAGGAGGCGGACGCGGTCATCCAGTGCTCCGTGCGGACCGGCGTCTCGGAGGCGAGGACGCTGGCGGGTGCCACCCCCGCTCTGCTCCGGGCGCCGCTGCTGCTCGCCCGGGGCCGGCTGGAGGCGGCGGAGGCCGCCGCGAGGGACGCGGTCGGAACGGACGGTCCCTGCGTGCCGATGCTCGCCCCGCAGGCGTGGCTGGTGCTCGGCGCGGTGGCGCTGCGCCAAGGGGCGCTCGGCCAGGCCGAGGTGCACGTGAAGACCCTGGAGCAGGACTTCCCGCAGCAGGACTCCAACCCCTGGCAGGGCGCACACCTGCTGCTGAGCGCACAGCTGACCGAGGCCCAGGCGGACATGGCGGCGGTGGCGGACGTGCTGTCGGGGATCGCGGCACGGGCCGACACGCTCCGCGCACTCCTCTTGGAGGATCCGGCCGCCGCCGCGTGGTGCGTGCGTGCCTCGCTCGCGGCGGATCTTCCGGACGTCGCCCGGACGGTGGCCGCCTCGGCGGAGTGCCTCCGCGTGCTCAACCCGCGTGTTCCCGCGGTCCTCGCCGCGGCCACACACGCCCGCGCGCTCGTCGACAAGGACGCGGACGCCCTGGCCGGGGCGGGACAGCTGCACCGGAACCCGTGGGCGCGCGCCGCGGCGGCCGAGGACCTCGGCGTCCTCCTGCTCGACCGCGGCGACCGAACGGGCGCGATCGCCGAACTGGAGCGTTCGATGGGCGAGTACGGCGTGCTCGGCGGCGAGCACGATGCGGCGCGCGTGCGGGCACGGCTGCGTCAGCTCGGTGTACGGCGCCGGCACTGGACGCACACGAAGCGCCCGGCGTCCGGCTGGGAGAGCCTCACCAAGACGGAACGGAAGGTGGCAGAGCTGGTGGCCGACGGGCTCACCAACCAGCAGGCCGCACGTCATCTGTTCATCTCACCGCACACAGTGGGATTCCATCTGCGGCAGGTCTACCGCAAGCTGGAAATCAGGTCCCGTACGGCCCTGATCCGGATCAGGGCATAGCGTCCGCCCCGCCCCGGAGACCCGTAGCGGCGGTCGTGGCCCGTGCGGTCGGGCACCCGCAGGGCGCGCTGCCAGGGGCTCCTGGGGCGTCGAGCGGACGGGCTGGTCGGTTCCAGCCCCGGGAGATCAGCACGGCGTGGGCCAGGCCGGGCGATGCCTTCCGCGGGAGGCAGGTGACGTCCGGGCCGAACCGTGCGCCGTCTCCGACCGCGGCCTCGATCTCGGAAGCCGAGTCACCCACCACGACGCCGACCTCGCGGATGCCCGGCGCCGGGACTTCCTCGGCGCCGGGCTGCGCGCGGCGGCCGCTCCCGCGCGAGCCCCGCCTTCAGGTGAGTACGGCCGGCAGGACGCTCATCCGCCGGATCATCCACTCCGACTCCCACTCGACGTCGGTGGCGGTGCTCAGCCGTGCCTGCGGAAAGCGGTGCAGGAATCCGCGCAGGGCGAGCTGTGCCTCCAGCCGGACCAGGGAGGCGCCGATGCAGTAGTGCATGCCGAGGCCGAAGGTCAGGTGGCCGTGACCCTTTCGCTCCGCGGCGAAACTGTCGGCCTCCTCGCCCGGTTCCCGGTTCGCCGCCGCGATGCTGACCTGGAGGGCGGCGCCCTTGGGGATCAGGTACCCGCCGAGGTCGAGGTCCTCGGTGGCGAAGCGCCAGGTCGGATGCGGGAACGGCGGGTGCACCCGCAGGGTCTCCTCGACCCATGCCGCGATGTCCTCCTCGGTGTGCGGCCGCTCCTGCGGCGGACGCCTGAGCGCCTCGTAGATCGCTGCGGAGATCAGGCTCCCGGTCGTCTCGTAGCCGGTGATGATCATCCCGACCGTCCAGACGACGACCTCGCCCTCGGAGACCGCGGCGTCCGGCCCGTCGGAGGAGGCCAGCAGCCCCGTGATCACCCCGTCGCGCAGCGGAGCCGGATCGCGTACCCAGCCCTCCACCGCGCCGAACAGCGCCCCGACCGCCTCGGTCCGGGCCGGGTAGTCGGAGGAGTAGAGCATGACGTCGGTGATGCTGCGCAGTTCGCGCTCGGCCGCGAGCGGGAGGCCGAGCATCTCGGAGATGAACGCCAGCGGAATCCGGTGCGTGTAGTCCGTCACCACGTTCACTTCGACGGAACCCTCGGCGGACGCCTTCTCCAGCTCGTCCAGGAATCCGTCGACCTTGACGCTGACCCGCTCGCCCCACCTCTCGGTGTTGCGCGGGCTCAGCACCGGCGCGTGCAGCCGCCGGATCCGCGCGTGGTTCTCGCCGTCGCTCATGATCATGGCGCGGGCGTACTCAGGAGGCGGCTGCGAGCCCACCATCAGGCCCGGCTTGCGCATCCACTCGGGGACCAGCGAGATGTCCTTCTCCAGCTTGGGGTGCGTGAGCGCGACCCGTACCAGCTCCGGATCGCACACGACGTAGGCGTGGTGTTCGAGATACGGGATCCGGATGACGGGTGCCACGCGCGCGGCGGCCAGCAGGTCGGGCATGCAGTCGAAGGGGCCCGGGTCCGTGGGCATGGTGGTCTCGGGGGCTTGTGCCAAGCCGGTCTTCGTCGTGACGTTCATCGTGTGACACCTCCGGTGGGGATCTGGCCCTGGGACTGGGCCATGGACTCGATGAGTTCGGCGGCGCGCTGCGAGGCGTCGCGGCTGCGGTGTTCCTCGGCGAGTGCGCGGGCGCGCCGTCGGTAGCGCTCGTCGTGCAGCACGGTGGTGACCGCTTCGCGCAGACCGGTTTCCGACACGGCCCGCCGTCCGAGGACGAGACCGGCCCCGGCCCATTCGACCCTGGCGGCGACATCGGGATTCTCCTCCGAGCGGGGCGCGACGACCAGCGGCACGCCCTGGGCGAGGGCGGCGTTGACGCCGTTGTAGCCGCCATTGGTCACCATCACGTCCACGTGCGGAAGCAGGTGGTGGTACGGGACGAAGCGCTCCAGGCGGACATTGTCCGGCAGCGGCTCCAACAGGTCGACGTCCAGGGAGCTTCCGGTGGTGACCACGACGAGGACGTCTTGGTCGGCCAGGGCCCGGACGGCGGGGGCGAGCAGCCATTCGACGTCGTTGGCGGTGGTGCCCTGGGTGAGCAGCACCACCGGCCGCCCGCCGTGCAGTTCCGCCCACCAGGCGGGCGGATCGAAGTGGTCCGGCGGGGGCCCGAAGAGCCCGCCGACGAAGTGGGTTCCCGGCAGCAGGTCGCTGCGCGGAAACTCGAACGAGGGCACGGTTCCCATCAGGTACAGGGCCGGCGGGCGGGCGATGTTCTCCATGGCGCCGGTGCGCAGTCGTGGCAGTTTCACCTGGGCCCGGGTCCGGTCGGCCTCCTCGCGCAGGTCGCGCATCACCACCCGGTCCCCGAGGAATCCGAGGATCGTGTTGCGCACCCGTCCGAGCCGAGTTGTGCTCGGGCACAGGCCGCGGCCGAGCGGGGCGGTGTCCCTGCTGCCGAGGATGTAGATCGAATTGTTCAGCCAGGCCAGCGGGATGCCGGTGTGCTCGGCGGCGAAGCACGCGCCGTAGCACATGTCGTCGGCGAGTATGCAGTCGGCATCGAAGCGCCGGAGCACGGCCAGCAGGTCATCCAGCTGGCCCGGTGCCGTCCGGTAGAAGATGTCCCGGATTCCGATCTTGAAGCTGGCGACACCGGTCAGCCCGGCGTGCTCGGGGAAGGCCTCCTGACGGCTCTTGCCACCGAAGTCGATTTCCTCGCGCATGGGTTCGAAGTGCGCCCCGGTCTGCTCCACCTTCTGCTGGAAGGCACGACCGGTGTACCAGCGCACCTCGTGCCCCCGCCGGACCAGCTCCCGTGCGACCACAAGCATGCTGACGATGTGTCCCGGTGCCGGTGTGGTTGCGATCAACACTCGCGTCAACGTCGCCTCCGTCGGGTTCTTTGCCGCCGTTTCGGCCGGCCGTCCCATCCGCTCGCCCGGTCCGCCCGGGTGCCTCGCGGTGCCGGGCCGACCGGCGGACGCACGTCAGCATTGCCCCTCCTGGGGTGCTGGACACCGCAGCGCGCAAAGCCTGCGTGATCGCGCAGGTTGCCGTGGACGCGGCGCCCTGATCGGTCACACGATCCGGTGATCAAGCCACCCGTGCCGGGGGCCGTTGGGGGATATGGGCGCCACTGCCCGCAGGCAAGCATGGCCCGACAAGCAATCCCGGCATCGCCTTTCCGGTACCGGGTAAGGGCGCTGGCGTTCATCCAGGACATGCTCCCGGCCTAGGACATCGCGTACTGGAGGAGACTTGATGACGGCACCCTCGCAGGAGATTGACGGGCCGGACGGCGCCGACGGCGAACCGAAGAAGGTAACCGTCATCGGCGCCGGCATCTCGGGTCTTTTGGCGGCATACGAGTTGGAGCGGCTCGGGCACCGCGTCGAAGTCATCGAAGGAAGCCCCGATATCGGCGGCCGTATTCACACCCATCGTTTCCCGGGCGGTTCCGGCCCCGGGCCCTTCGCCGAGCTCGGTGCGATGCGGATACCGGCCGCGCATCGGCTGACGATGCGCTACATCGACGAGCTCGGACTGCAGGACCAGGTGCGCGAGTTCCGGACGCTGTTCTCGGACGACGCCGCCTACCTGCCCAGCTCCACCGGTTATCTGAGGGTGCGTGACGCACGCGACACCCTCGTGAAGGAGTTCGCCGCCGGGCTCCCGAACCACGACTTCCGCGACAACACCCTGATGTTCTGCGCCTGGCTGGACGCGAGCATAAGGGCCATCGCCCCCCGGCAGTTCTACGACGGGCTGCACGGCGAGATAAGCATGGAACTGCTGAATCTCGTCGACCGGATCGACCTCACCCCGTACCGGAGCGGCAGCTCGGGAAACCAGGTCGACCTGCACGCCTTCTTCGCCGACCAACCCCAGGTGCGGTCGTTCTGCCCGCCGCGCCTCGACCGCTTCCTCGACGACGTGCTGGACGAGACGAGTTCCAGCATCGTCCGGCTGCGGGACGGCATGGACGTACTCCC
The DNA here is from genome assembly GCF_044748225.1 of Streptomyces sp. NPDC090021. NCBI lineage: Bacteria > Bacillati > Actinomycetota > Actinomycetes > Kitasatosporales > Streptomycetaceae > Streptomyces > Streptomyces sp. NPDC090021. The sequence goes on from NZ_JBIVFO010000029.1 coordinate 37,101, forward strand.
CCGGCGCCTCGCGTCCCGGATTCGGGGAAAGATCTCGACCGGACAAGAGGTGGTGGGCATCGACGTACGGGACGACACGGTGGTACTGCGCATCCGCCAGGGCGTCAGGATTCTCACCAAGGTGTGCGACTACGTGGTGTGCACCCTCCCGTTCACGGTGCTCAGAAGGATGCAGCTGTCCGGCTTCGACGAGGACAAGCTGGACATCGTCCGTCGGACGAAGTACTGGCCGGCGACGAAGGTGGCCTTCCACTGCCGTGAGCCCTTCTGGGAGAAGGACGGGATCAGCGGCGGCGCCTCCTTCACCGGCGGGCACGTGCGCCAGACCTACTACCCGCCGGCGGAGGGTGATCCCGCGAACGGCGCGGTACTGCTCGCGAGCTACTCCATCGGGCCGGACGCCGACGCTCTGGGCCACCTGGGCGAGGCGGAGCGCAACGCCGTCATCATCCGCGAACTGAGCGCGATGCATCCCGAGTTGCGCCGTCCCGGAATGATCCTGGAAGTGGCGGGCCGGGCCTGGGGGTCGCACCGATGGTCCTGGGGGGCGGCCACGGTCCGATGGGACCAGGAAGCCGCCCTGCGCGAGGCGGAGCGCCAGGAGGCGGCCCGGCCCCAACGGGGACTCTTCTTCGCGGGCGAGCACTGCTCGTCGAAGCCCGCGTGGATCGAGGGCGCGATCGAGTCGGCGATCGAAGCCGCGCACGAGATCGAGTGGTACGAGCCGCGGGAAAGCCGCGTGTTCGCTGCCAGCCGACCGAGCCGCTCGAACGGATCGGCATGAGCGTATTCGACCTGCCCCGGCTGCACTTCCGTGGCTCCGCGACCACTCATCTGCCCACCGGCGCGCGGAGCGGACTCGTCGACCTGGCGACGAACACGGCGCTGACCGAAGACGGCCGCCCCTTCCCCGCGCACCGGCCGCCCGGTGAATACCACGACTTCCTCCAACAGTTGGGCCCGAGGTTCGACCTCGAAGGCCGCCCGTCACCGGACGGACCCTTCAGCGCGGCCAAGGGAGAGGACTTCGCGGGCAACGGACACTTCTGCGTCGACGCGCACATCGTCGGCGTCGAGTGCCATGCCGGCGAGATCGACACCGCCGACCCTGTGGTCGGACGGGCTGTCGACATGTGGGGCCACTACAACGACTACCTCGCCACCACGGTGAACCGGGCCCGTGTCTTCGACGTCGACCCGTCCTGCGACTGGACCACCACGCTCATGGTCGGGCAGTTCGCCTTCGGCCGCGAGGGCCGCACCCACGACGTGGGCTACATGGCCACCGGAGGCGTCCGCGGCTTCCACCCCCCGAGGTGGCACAACGGCGGCCACGTCCGCGACGTGGCCGACCACTGGATGGCGAAGCGGCTGCGCAGGTCCGTGGTCCACCAGTTCGTCGTGGCCGAGGAGGACGGACTGGCCTGGCTCGACGGGTCGGCCGCCTCTTCGGCCGTGCGGCGGCTGCGCGCCGCGACCGAATCCGCGGAGGCGGGGGGGCTGGTGGTGCAGTTCGCGCTCAGCCAGCTGTCCGCCCCGCGAGCGCCCGACCGGCCGGGCCGGTGGCAGCTGCGCGGGACGATCGCGCCCTGGCACCCGCACGAGCCGCGCACCTACCCGGCGGGCCGGCTCCTCGTCCAGGACCGCCGCACGCCCGCGGACGCCCCTGGCGCACTGCACAACCTCTCCGTCGAGCTGACGGACGAACACGTCACCCTCAACATGATCACCGCGGTGCCCGCCGTCGGCCCGGTGCCGGGGAGCCCGTCCGTCGCGACCGCACAGGCCCACGTACGGGTCGACGTCGGCGACCTGGAGCTGCGCACGGCAGGCACCGGCCGGCTGGTGGCCCGGGTGCCCCGGCAGGCTTACCTCGGGGAGGAGTTCGCCCTGTCCGGCGGCCTGGTGACGGTGCCGAGCGAGATGCCGGCGACCGCCGCGGCCGAGGAGGCACTGCTCCTCACGGGCCCCGGCGGGCAGATCGTGCATCTGCGCGAGAAGGAGATCAGCCTGCAGGTGGACGACGCGTGCCTCTTCCTGGAGCACCCCCGGGACGCGGCCGACGCCGACCACGACGTCGAGGTGCTCGTCCGGTCCTTTGTGCGCGGCCGTCCGGGTCCCGTCGCCGGGATCGGCGTACGGCAGTTCTTCAATCCTGCGGCCCTTCCCCGCGATCCTTGCGCGCGCTCCCCCGAGGCGCGGAGCTCCGACCTCGACATCGTCCGCTTCCGCGCGGGGCGGCTGGACGCCGCCGGTACGTGGTCGGGCGCCGGCGTGCTGGACACCGACGCCAGCGGCCACGGCTGGTTCACCATGCGGGGCGCGACGGCGGGCACCTCGCGTGTCCTGCTGTCCGCCGACGCGGGTGACCTGCCGTGCGACCCGGAGCTGCCCGGGTCGGCGGCCCTCGGCTACGACCGCGACGACGCCCTCGGCTACTGGCCCGGCGCAGGGTACCTGTCGGTGCGCGTGCTTCCCGACGACTGGCACCTCGCGGACCTCGGCCAGGACGAGGCGACCTTCGACCTGGTGTACAGGGAGGTCTTCGCGTACTACGAGCACCTGTACTCCTTCATGAAGTCGGAGGTCTTCGCCCTGGCGGACCGCTGCAAGGTGGAGACGTACGCGAAGCTGATCTGGCAGATGTGCGACCCGCGCAACCGGGCGAAGACCTACTACATGCCGCCGACCCGGGACCTGTCCGCACCCAAGTCGCAGCTCCTGCTGAAGTTCCTGCGCGCCCAGCAGACACCGGACGAGGTCCTGGTCACGGCGCCCGCCACCGGCAGGAGGAGCGGGAGGATCTCCACCCGCTCGCAACTCGTCAAGGTGCTGCGCGACGCCGCCGGGATCGAACTCGCCGTCATGCTCCAGTACTTGTACGCGGCATACTCGGTGCCCACGCACGGGGCCGGCGCGGAGTACGTACGGCGGGGCGTGTGGACGCCCGAGCAGCTGCGGCTCGCCTGCGGCGACGGCGGCGAGACCTCCGACGAGGGGATACGCGGCCTGCTCATGGGCATCGCCCGCGAGGAGATGATCCACTTCCTCCTCGTCAACAACATCCTCACCGCGGTGGGCGAGCCGTTCCACGTGCCCCGGATCGACTTCGGCACGATCAACCAGGAGCTGGCGGTACCGCTGGACTTCGCCCTGGAAGGACTCGGGCTCGGCAGCATCGAGCGGTTCGTGCTGATCGAGCGGCCGGAGGACCTGGTCCGCGACGTGCGTCGGGGTGACGTCCCGTCACCTCCGCCGGCGTACGACGACCGGCATCCCTACGCCTCGTTGAGCGAGCTGTACGCGGACATCCGGGAGGGTCTGCAGCGGGTCCCGGATCTCTTCATGGTGGACCGGGGACGGGGGGGCGGTGAGCACCACCTCTTCCTGCGGGAGTCGGTCAACCGGCACCACCCGGACTACCAGTTGGAGGTGGACGACCTCTCCAGCGCGCTGTTCGCGCTCGACGTCATCACCGAGCAGGGCGAGGGCGGGGTGATCGAGCCCGGGAGCGGCGAGGAGTCGCACTACACCTCGTTCCTGCGGATCTCCGAGCTGCTCTGCGGCCCACCAGCCACGGGCGGGTCCCGGGGCGTCGCACGGTGGAACCCGGCCTACCCCGTCGTGCGCAACCCCACCCTCAGGGAGGGGAATCCGGCTACGGAGACCGTCACCGACCCCGACGCCCGGTCGGTCATGGAGCTGTTCGACCGCTCCTACTTCATGGCGCTGCAGCTCATGGCCCAGCACTTCGGTGAACGCCCCGACGAGAGCCTGCGCCGGTCCGACCTGATGAACGCGGCCATCGACATGATGACCGGCATGATGCGCCCCCTGGCGGAGCTGCTGGTCACCATGGGCTCAGGGCGGCGGGGCACGACCGCCGGGCCGGCCTTCGAGCTGACCGAACAGCCCGCGCCCGTCGCCCGCCCGGACGTGGCGAGACGCATGATCGCGCTGCGCCTCGACCATCTCGCGGCGGCCTGCGGCAAGCACCCGCTGGTGCCTGCCCGGGTGGGTGAGATGAGCGCGTTCTGGGCCGACCACTTCCGGCAGCCGCGCCCGTAGGGCAGCCACGGCACCTCACCTACCCACACCTCACACAGCACACCGCATACCTCATACCGCCGAGGCACGAGGCGACCGCGCCCGTCCGCCGACCGAAGGAGAGACCGCATGCCATCCGCGACGCTGCCGCGGTTCGACCTCTTGGGCTGGGCCGAGGAGGACATCGCCCACCCGTACCCGGTGTACCGGCGCTACCGCGAGAACGCGCCGGTACACCGCGGGGCGCCGCAGGAGGGCAGGCCCGACACCTACTACGTCTTCACCTATGCCGAGGCCGTCCACGTGCTGTCGAACCGGCGGTTCGGCCGGGACGCACGAGCGGCCTCCCCCGCCACCGGTGCGGCGTCCGGCCCGATCCCCGCCGAGTACGAGGCCCTGCGGACACTCGTCGAGAACTGGCTGGTGTTCCTGGACCCGCCGCGGCACACCGAGTTGCGTGCCCTGCTCGGCACGGAGTTCTCCCCCTCGGTCGTCGCCGGCCTGCGGCCCCGCATCTCGGAGATCGCCCACGAACTCCTGGACGGGCTCAGGGAGCACCGGGAGGCCGACCTCGTCGAGGGCTTCGCAGCACCGTTTCCCCTCCTCGTCATCTCCGCGCTCCTCGGCCTTCCGGCGGAGCACCACGGGTGGCTCCGCGCCAACGCGCTGGCCCTCCAGGAGGCCAGCACCACCAGGTCGCGAGGCGGTGCGGGCGGCTACGCGCGGGCCGAGGCGGCCTCCCGGGAGTTCTCCCGCTACTTCCGCCGGGAGGCCCGCGGCCGCTGCGGCGGCGGCGCCGACGACACGCGCGGGGACCTGCTCACGCGCCTCGTCCGCGCCCAGGAGGAGGGCGCACCGCTGGGCACGGACGCTCTGGTGGGGACCTGCGTCCATCTGCTGACCGCCGGACACGAGACCACGACCAACTTCCTGGCGAAGGCGGTCCTGGCACTTCGGGCGCACCCGCAGTCCCTGGAAGAGCTCCGCGCCGATCCCGAGCTGACGCCGGGTGCGGTCGAGGAACTCCTGCGCTACGACCCGCCGGTGCAGGCGGTGACGCGCTGGGCGTACGAGGACACGCACCTGGGCGGGCACGAGGTGCCGCGCGGCAGCCGGGTGATCGCACTGCTGGGTTCGGCGAACCGGGATCCCGCGCGTTTCCCCGACCCCGGCACCCTCGACCTGCACCGCCCCGCCGACCGCCACCTGGGCTTCGGCTTCGGCATCCACTACTGCCTGGGCGCGGGGCTGGCGCGCGCCGAGGCCGAGATCGGCCTCACCGCGCTGCTGAACCGCCTGCCCGGCCTGGACCACGGACGGCAGCACGTCGAGTACGCCGACGACATGGTCTTCCACGGGCCGGCCCGCCTGGTGCTCAGCACGAGCGGCCTTCCCTGATCCACCACCGCACGCCGGCAGCGCCGAAGAGTCCGTACGAGGAGAAGCAGCCATGACGCAGCAGTCCGATCCCGCCCGCAACGCGACCACCGATTCCACCTCCGGACCCACCGCCGACTCCGTCGGGCAGGCCTACGAACTGTTCTCCGAGGCCGGTGCCACCACCGCCCTGGGCGGCAACATCCACGTGGGCTACTGGGACGACGACCAGGACCTGCCGATCGCCGAGGCCACCGACCGTCTCACCGACCTCGTCGCCGAGCGTCTCGCCCCGCAGCCGGGGCAGCGGCTCCTGGACGTGGGCTGCGGCAACGGGCTCCCGGCCCTGCGCATCGCGCAGAGGCGCAGGGTACGGGTCACCGGCATCACCGTCAGCCGCCCGCAGGTGGAGCAGGCTTCCCGGGAGGCGGACGGGTCCGAGGCCCGCGGCCTGGTCGACTTCCAGTTCGCCGACGCCATGAAGCTCCCCTACGAGGACGGTTCCTTCGAGGGGGCCTGGGCCATCGAATCGCTGCTCCACATGCCCGACCAGAGCGCCGCGCTGGCCGAGATCCACCGGGTGGTGCGCCCCGGCGGCAGGCTCGTCGTCGCCGACCTGTGCCAGCGGCAGCCGTTCACCGGCGAGGACAGGTCCGTGCTGGACGGCATGGTACGAGCATACGAGATCGCCGGCATCAACACGCCCGACGAGCACCGTGCGCACCTGGCGGAAGCGGGCTGGGAGTTGTTGGAACTGACGGACATCGGCGAGCAGGTCCGCGCCAGCTACCGGCACGTCTCGGCGACCTTCCGGGAACTCGCCACCACCCTCGACGGCTTCGCCGCGGAGCAGATCACCGAGGCGGCCGACCTGATGGAGGCCTTCGGCAGGCACCCGCACGCCGGCTACCTCCTGATCACCGCGCAGCGGTCCTGACCCGAAGCCGGCCGGTTTCGTCCGGACCTGCGTGACGAAACCCGGCGGGCACCGGCTCGTTCCGATCCCCCGCAGACAGGGAGTTCTCCGATGTCGTCCAGCCCCGTCCCCCCTCTCGCCGTCTCCGCACCGGTGCCCGGCGCTCCCGGCTCCGCGTCCCTGGCAGCCCCCGGCCCCGTTGCCGTGCGCCCACGCGAGGATCACGAACTGGTCGAACGTCTCGCCCTGTCGGCCGCGACGCCCCGGGGGGCGCACCTGCGCACCGAGGACGTCCACACCTGGCTGGTCGAGCGCCACCGGGCTCACGCCTTCCACGTACGACGCATACCGTTCGCGGAGCTGGGCGACTGGCGGTTCGAACCGGGCTCCGGCAATCTCGCGCACCGCAGTGGGCGGTTCTTCACCGTCGAGGGCCTGCACGTCGTGGAGCGCGACGGACCCTTCGGCGACGGACCCCGCCGGGAGTGGCAGCAGCCCGTCATCAGCCAGCCGGAAGTCGGCATCCTGGGAATCCTAGCCAAGGAGTTCGACGGGGTCCTGCACTTCCTGATGCAGGCCAAGATGGAGCCGGGCAACCCCAATCTGATACAGCTCTCACCGACCGTGCAGGCCACCCGCAGCAACTACACCAAGGCCCACCGGGGCACGGACGTCAAGCTCATCGAGCACTTCGGCCGACCCGACCCCGACCGGGTCGTCGTCGATGTCCTCCAGTCCGAACAGGGCTCGTGGTTCTACCGCAAGTCCAACCGCAACATGGTCGTCGAAACCACCGACGAGGTCCCCGTACTGGACGACTTCCGCTGGCTCACCCTCGGCCAGATCGCCGAACTGCTGCACGAGGACGACCTGGTCAACATGGACGCCAGGACCGTGCTGGCTTGTCTGCCGTATCGGGACCCCGCGCCCGGCGCGCTGCACTCCGACACCCAGCTCCTGTCGTGGTTCACCGGCGAGCGCTCCCGCCGCGACGTGCGCGCCCGCCGGATTCCGCTCGCCGACGTGCGCGGCTGGAAGCACGGCGCCGAGGCGATCGAGCACGAGGACGGCCGCTTCTTCAAGGTGATCGCCGTCTCCGTGCAGGCCGGCAACCGTGAAGTGGTCCGCTGGACCCAGCCGTTGATCGAGCCCATCGGCCTGGGAGTCTCGGCGTTCCTCGTGCGCGAGTTCGACGGGGTGCCGCACGTACTGGTGCAGGCCAGGGCCGAAGGCGGCCTGCTGGACACGGTCGAGCTGGGTCCGACCGTGCAGTGCACGGTGGAGAACCACTCCCACCTGCCGGCGGCGGACCATCCGCCCTTCCTCGACGTCGTCCTGGGTGCGGCCGCCTCGCGCATCCGCTACCAGGCGGTGCACGGCGAGGAGGGCGGACGCTTCCTGAACGCCAGGAGCCGCTACCTCCTGGTCGACGCCGACGAGTCCGCGGCCCCGCTGCCGCCACCGCCCGGCTACACCTGGGCCACCCCGGGTCAGCTCACCGCACTCACCCGGCACGGCCACTACCTGAACGTGGAGGCCCGCACGCTCCTGGCCTGCCTCCATGCCGTGGCAGCACGCCCCCGGTCCCAAGAAGAGATGTGACATGACACGCACACCACAGACCCACCGACCGCTGGTCACCGTGCTCGGCGCCTCGGGCTTCGTGGGTTCCGCCGTCGTCCGCGCGCTGTCGAGCCGTCCGATCCGCCTGCGGACCGTGTCGCGCAGGCCGGTCACCCCCGTGGCGGGCGACGCGGAGACGACCGTCGTCACCGCCGACCTCACCGACCGGGCCGCCCTCGCCGAAGCGGTCGCCGGCTCGGACGCCGTGGTGTCCCTGCTCCTGGCGGACGGCGGGTGGCGGGCCGCCGAGAGCGACCCGGGCGCTGAACGCTTGCACGTCGGGGTGATGCGCGACCTCGTCGACGTACTGCGTCCGGCCGCCGACGGGACCCTGCCACTGGTGCTGTACGGGGGCGCCGCCTCCCAGGTGGGAGTCCCACCGCGCGAGCCGCTCGACGGCAGCGAGCCGGACCACCCCGAAACGGCGTACGACCGGCAGAAGCTGGCGGCGGAGCAGATCCTGCTGAAGGCGACCGCCGCCGGCCGGGTGCGCGGCATCAGCCTGCGCCTGCCCATGGTGTTCGGTGAGTGCGCGGCGCCCGGAGCCACCGATCGCGGTGTCGTGTCCGCCATGGCCCGGCGGGCCCTCGCGGACCAGGCACTCACGATGTGGCACGACGGCACGGTACGGCGCGACCTGGTGCACGTCGACGACGTCGCGGCGGCGTTCGCGGCGGCACTGGACCGCCCGGACCCCCTGGTGGGCGGCTTCTGGCTGATCGGCGCGGGCCGGGGCGACGCGCTCGGCGATGTCTTTCGTCTGGTCGCCCGCAGCGCGTCCGACCACACGGGACGCCCCCCGGTGGACGTGGTGTCCGTGGAACCTCCCGCACACGCTCCCCCGACGGACTTCCGCAGCGTGACCATCGACTCCTCGCCGTTCCGGGCGGCCACCGGCTGGAGCCCGCGGCTGTCGCTGCCCGAGGCGGTGCGCCGTACGGTCGCGGCCCTGGCACGCCGGCCGGACGAAGGCCGGTGAGCACACCTGCTCCCCGTACATCCACCCCACAGTTCTCGAAAGGCTGGCACATGACCACGCGCGTATGGGATTACCTGGCGGAGTACGAAGCCGAGCGTCTGGACGTCCTCGACGCAGTGGAGACGGTCTTCAACTCGGGCCAACTCGTGCTCGGCGCGAGCGTGCTCGGTTTCGAGGCCGAGTTCGCCGCCTACCACGGGGTGGACCACTGCGTCGGCGTCGACAACGGCACGAACGCCATAAAGCTGGGCCTCCAGGCACTGGGCATCGGCCCCGGCGACGAAGTGATCACCGTGTCGAACACCGCGGCGCCGACTGTGATCGCCATCGACTCCACCGGAGCCACCCCCGTCTTCGTCGACGTCCGCGCCGACGACTTCCTCATGGACACCGACCAGGTGGCCGCCGCGATCACGGACCGCACGCGGTGCCTGCTGCCGGTGCACCTGTACGGGCAGTGCGTGGACATGGCTCCGCTGAAGGAACTGGCCGCCCAACACGGGCTGACCGTTCTGGAGGACTGCGCGCAGGCCCACGGGGCACGGCAGAACGGGACCCCGGCGGGGGCCGCGGGCGACGCGGCCGCCTTCTCCTTCTACCCGACCAAGGTCCTCGGCGCCTACGGGGACGGCGGCGCGACGCTCACCTCCGACGCGACCGTGGAGCGACGGCTGCGACGGCTGCGGTACTACGGGATGGAGGAGCGCTACTACACCCTGGAGACACCGGCTCACAACAGCCGTCTGGACGAGGTCCAGGCCGAGATCCTGCGGCGCAAGCTCAAGCGGCTCGACACCTACGTCGCCGACCGCCGCGCCGTCGCGCAGCGTTACGTCGACGGCCTCGCCGACACCGAGCTCGTACTGCCGCGCACCGTCCCGGGCAACGAGCACGTGTACTACGTGTACGTGGTGCGCCATCCCCGGCGCGGGGACATCATCGAGCGCCTCAAGGCGTACGACATCCACCTGAACATCAGCTACCCGTGGCCGGTGCACACCATGACCGGGTTCGCCCACCTCGGATACGCGACGGGCTCGCTCCCGGTCACGGAGGCGCTGGCCGGTGAGATCTTCTCGCTGCCGATGTACCCCTCGCTCTCCCCCGGCCGGCAGGACAAGGTCATCGACGCCGTGCGCGAAGTATTGGCCACGCTGTGAGGGCCCCGGCGCCCCGCCGGCCCCCAACTCCCACCGGACAACCCGCCGAGAAGTCCATCGAGCCATCGGAGCAGACGACATGAAGGCCCGCAAACTCGCTGTCGAGGGGGCACTCGAATTCACCCCCAGCGTCTTTCCCGACGACCGGGGCAGGTTCCTCTCGCCCTTCCAGGAGGAGGCGTTCACCGCGGCGCACGGCGCCCCGCTCTTCCGCGTCGCGCAGACCAACCACAGCGTGTCCCGGCGCGACGTGGTCCGGGGGGTCCACTTCACCGCGACGCCTCCCGGTACGGCGAAGTACGTCTACTGCGCCCGGGGCAAGGCCCTGGACATCGTGGTCGACATCCGGGTCGGCTCGCCCACCTTCGGGCAGTGGGACTCGGTGCTGATGGACCAGCAGGATCACCGGGCCACCTACTTCCCCGTGGGAGTGGGCCACGCGTTCGTGGCACTGGAGGACGACACCGTCATGTCGTACATGCTCTCCGAGAGCTACGTGGCGCTGCACGAACTCTCGCTGTCCGTCCTGGATCCGGCCCTGGGACTGCCCCTGCCCGCGGACACCGAACTCGTCCTCTCCGACCGGGACCGCGCGGCGCCCACCCTCGCCGAGGCGCAGAAGCAGGGCCTGCTGCCCGACTACGAACGGTGCCAGGAGATCGAACGCCGACGCCTGCCGAACACCGCGACGGTGGGCGACTCCTGACCCGTACGACCTTCCCCAGGGCCCCTGAACCACCTGCCCACATCACCTGTTCACACCTCTCGCGCCTCTCACACCTCAGAACGAAAGGCCATGCCATGACCGAGACCAAGACCGCCCAGACCCTTCCCGTGCCCGGAGCCGTGGGCGAGCTGTACGACCGGCTGACGCTGAGCGCGATGCGCGACGGCAGCTTCAACACCAACGTGCACATCGGCTACTGGGACACACCGGACTCCGAGGCCACGATCGAGGAGGCGATGGACCGGCTCACCGACGTGTTCATCGACTGGCTGAAGGTCGACGGTTCGTCCCACGTCCTCGACTTGGGCTGCGGGGTGGGTGGTCCCGGCCTGCGGCTCGTCTCGCACACCGGAGCCCGGGTCACCGGCATCAGCATCAGCGAGGAGCAGGTGAAGACCGCCAACCGGCTGGCGGCCGAGGCCGGGCTCGCCGACCGGGCCTCGTTCCAGCACGGCGACGCGATGAAGCTTCCCTTCGCGGACGCGTCGTTCGACGCCGTGATGGCGCTGGAGTCGATCTGTCACATGCCGGACCGGCAGCAGGTGCTCACCGACGCAGCCCGGGTGCTCGCCCCGGGCGGCCGCCTCGTCCTGACCGACGTGTTCGAGCGCCACCCGCGCAAGGAGGTCCGTCACCCGGGCATCGACAAGTTCTGCCGCGACCTGATGTCCACGACGGCGGACGTCGACGACTACGTCGCGCTGCTCCACCGCAGCGGACTGCGGCTGCGCGGCATCCTCGACATCACGGAGCAGACCACGCTGCGTCTCGCCGAGGAACTGGGGAAGCTCGCCACCGCGGAGGACCGCCCCGCGGCCATGAACGAGGGCAACTTCGCCTTCTCCGACGACGCCTTCCAGCCCTCCGACCTGGCGGGTGTCGACGACTTCGGCTGCCTGCTGGTCATCGCAGAACGCCTGTGAACCGCTGACCGTGCCGCGTCGTCCCACCGAGATCCCCCCAGACCAGCCCCAGAAACGAAAGGCGAGAGCGACATGACACGTTCCGGTGAGCGGACCGATCTGGAGCGCACTGACGTGCTGATCGCGGGTGGCGGCCCGGTCGGGATGGCGCTCGCGCTGGACCTGACGTACCGCGGGATCGACTGCATGGTCATCGACGCCGGCGACGGCACGGTTCGCCACCCCAAAGTAAGCACCATCGGTCCGCGCTCGATGGAACTGTTCCGCCGCTGGGGTGTCGCGGACGCGATCCGCGACACCGGCTGGCCGGCCGATCACCCTCTGGACATCGCCTGGGTCACCAAGGTCGGCGGCCACGAGGTCCACCGCTACCGCCGTGGTACGACGAAGGAGCGTCCCGCCTTCGCGCACACCCCCGAACCCGACCAGATGTGCCCGGCCCACTGGCTGAACCCGGTGCTGACGCGGGCCGTCGGCATACACCCGGACGGCCCGCTGCGGCTGCGTACGACCGTCGACGACGTGCGTCAGCACGCCGAGCACGTCGATGCCACCCTCACCGACCACACCACCGGAACGACTGGTTCCGTACGGGCCCGGTACCTGGTCGCCTGCGACGGCGCGGCCTCCCCCATCCGGCGGTCCTGCGGCATCGACGCCCCCGCGCGCCATCGCCCGCAGGTCTTCCGCAACATCCTCTTCCGCGCCCCCGCGCTCAAGGACCGGCTCGGCGACCGCGCCGCGCTCGTCTACTTCCTCATGCGGTCGTCCACACTGCGCTTCCCCATGCGTTCACTGAACGGCAGCGACCTGTACAACCTGGTCGTGGGGGTGGAGGACGAGACGGCGCCCCGCATCGACGCGCTGTCACTGATCAACGACGCCCTCGCGTTCGACACGCCGGTGGAACTGCTGGGAGACGGGGAGTGGCACCTCACCCACCGCGTCGCCGACCGGTACCGGTCGGGCCGTGTCTTCCTCGCCGGCGACGCGGCGCACACGCTGTCGCCCTCCGGCGGTTTCGGGCTCAACACCGGCATAGCCGACGTCGCCGACCTGGGCTGGAAGCTCGCCGCCACGCTGAACGGCTGGGCCGGGAGCCAACTCCTCGACACGTACGAGACCGAGCGCAGGCCCATCGCCGTGGAAAGCCTGAACGAGGCCCACCTCAATCTCCAGCGCACCATGCGCAGGCAGGTGCCGCCCGAGATCCACCTCGACGGGCCCGAGGGCGAGCGCGCCCGTACGGTGATGTCGGAGCGCATGCAACAAAGTGGCGTGCAGCGGGAGTTCGACGCACCGGAGATCCACTTCGGGCTGCGCTACCACTCCCCCGTCATCGTCGAGGACCCCGGACTGCCGGTGCGCCACGGCAAGCCGGACGCCGCCTGGCGCCCCGGCAGCGAGCCGGGATACCGCGCCGCGCACGCGTGGTGGGACGACACCCGCTCGACCCTCGACCTGTTCGGGCCCGGATTCGTGCTGCTGTGCTTCGCCGAGCACGCCGCGCTCCCGCGATTCGAGAATGCGTTCGTCGAGCGGGGCGTGCCGCTGACCACACACAGGGGGCGTGAGGGCGAGGTGTCCAAGCTCTACGAACGCTCCTTCGTGCTGGTCCGCCCGGACGGCCATGTGGCGTGGCGCGGCGACAATCTGCCCGAGGACCCGGCGGAACTGGTCGACACGGTAAGAGGGCGGCCCCGGCTGCCATGGCCTTCTGGGCACCGGAGGCGAGGCGACCTGAGGCGCTGATGCGGCCCGGGGCGTCCCACTGCTCGGGGGTGTCGGAACATCGATCTTGATGTCCTCCACGGGACCGAAGGTGCCGTCGGCGCCCTTGTCGAAGAACGTGCCGCGGCCCGCCCCCAGGGCTTCATGTGCTGGCACGGTGCTGACGTGTGTCAGCACCGATCTGCCGCGATTCCTGGCTGGCGAGCCCCTCCAGCTCCCGCACCGAACCCGTGCTGCTCCGGGAACACGGCCACGGGAGGGAAGATCCGGGGGCGCTCCTGGCTGCGGTCTCCCGGCCGTCAGGCGCGCAGCAGGGTGACGGTGCGCCCGGAGGGCGTGGTCTGCTGCGAGAAGGCGGTGCGCTCGTGGACCGGGGCTGCCTGCGGGCGGGTGTCGAAGACGACGAGGGTGCCCGTGGACAGCTCCATGCGGTCCAGGTAGTCGTCCAACTGCGCCAGCCCCTCGGCGAGGGGGTCGGTGCGGCCCTGGCGCCACACCTTCAGCTCCAGCGCCTCGCGCTGCACCGCCCGCGAACCGTCGGCAGTGGTGTACGGCTGGCGAATCAGCAGGTCCACGCGCCGCCGGCCGACCCCGTACTCCCGGTCGATGAAACCCGCCCCGTTCACGATCCGGTGCAGGTAGGCCATCATCACCAGCTGTGCTGCGGCCTCCGGGTAGGTCGAAGCGGTGGCCAGGATCTCGCCGTTCTCCCGCCAGAACTCGGCGAAGGAGCACAGCAGCTTGTCCATGTCGATCCGGCCGTCCGGCAGCCGGAAGCTGCTCGGGACGGCGACGACCTGGCCCTCCGTATTGTTTCCCAGGACCCGGACAATGACCTCCTGGTAGATCGGATTGGCCACCCGCACCGGCGCGTCCGGAGCGACCAGCCCCAGGTCGCGCACGTACGCCAGATCGTCGTCGTACGTGTCCGTCGGCAGGAGCAGCTCGCCCGCGATCAGCGGCTGGATCACCCGCCGCACCCGGTCCTCGCCCAACCTGGCGGCCAGCGAGTCCAGATGCGTCGCACGCGCCAGGATCAGCCGCTCCTTCGCCTCCTCCATGTGCTCGGCCGTGATCGGCCTGTCCGACGGCACCCCCATCTCCTCGACGACCTCCCGGGCCAGCGCGTTGACCAGCCACGGCTGTCCCTGGGTAAAGCTGAAGGCACGCTCCAGCGCATCCACCGTGAAATCCTGGCCCGTCTCCGTGGTGTGCTGCCCGTACAGCTCGGCGACCTCGGCCTCGGTGAAGTCGCCCAACCGCAGCGACGCCACCTTGATGTTGAACGGACTCGACGTACCAAGGCGCCCCGGATCCCCGCCCGAGGCCGCCTTGTAGTCACGCACATCCCGCAGCCCGCACAGCACCACCGCATGCGGGAAGCCGCCACGGCTGACAGTGAAGCCATCGCGCAACTGGCGCAGCACACTGCGCAGGCTCTCCCCCCGCAGCGCGTCGATCTCGTCGAAGAACAGCACCAGCGGACGCGGACAGTTCCGCACCCACTCAGTCAGCCCCCGCGTGAGCCGGGACCCGGGCACCGCGTCGGGCCAGGAGGCGGGGGGCGCGAGCTCAGCAGGAAGCCCAGCGGACTCCGCGGACCGCCGAATCGCCTCCAGCACCAGCAGCTCGGCCTGGCCGTAGTCCTCCCCGGCCACCTCCGCGCTCTCGCACGAGAAGTGCAGCGCCGCGTACCGGCCCGAGGCTGTCAGTTCCCGGGACATCGCCGCCAGCACCGTCGTCTTCCCGGTCTGCCGTGGCGCGTGCACCACGAAGTACTGGCCCTGCTCGATGTACCCGCGGGCCCTGGGCAGCCGCTCCTGGGCCGGCACCATGTAGTGACGCGTGGGGACGCACGGCCCGGCCGTATTGAAGTAGCGCATACCTCGCACGCTAGCCGACGGCACCGACAACCTGAGGCGACCGTGCACCCGACCATCGGCTACACCACCCCGTACGGGCACGAAGAGCAGCGGTGCTCCGGTGCGGAGATCGCCCGGCGGGCAGACGCAGAAACGCGGCCGGCGCCCGCTGGGGTGCAGTGACCGCTGGAGCGCCTCCGGCGACCGCCAGGGCATGCAGGTCACCGCGGCACAGCTCTTCACGGGCCGATCAGCTCATCCGGGGCACCGTTGTCGTCCCAGTCGGCCTCATTCATCCTGCCCTTGCCGAAAATCTCATCCGGGCTAGTGAGCGACCGGGGCGCGCACTGCGGCCAGTGTCCTGTTGGACAGTTTGGCCGCGGGTCAGGGGCCGGTTCCCCGCGACCACGAACGCCCGCAAGCGGCTGTACCTGCTTCGCCACGGCGGCAAGGAATGGCTGGACGAAGATCGACACAGTCGCATCGCCGTGGAGACCCGCATGGGCCGCGAGGTCGCCGGCGCGGAAGGTCTCTACTCGCACGTTGCCCTGGCCATGGAGCAGGAGATTGCCGATTCGCTGCAAAGCAGGTGGCTGCGTTTCGCGGCCAGCGAGAGAGAGCACTGGAAGGCACCATCCCCCACTGCCCTACTATTCGATCTTGAAGAGTGGCGGAAAACAGCAGGTCAAAGCCGCTCAGTACACGTCGACATAGTTTCGTTCATGAAGTTCATCACCACCAAGAGCTTCATGCCGTTCGTGATCTACCGGATCCTGCTGGGCATCCTGCTGTTCGTACTGATCGGCACGGACGTGCTGAGCCCGCACGCGGGTGAATCGGGCAGCTGATCCAGGGCCGCACAGGTAGCGCGGCGCTCGGCTACCTCACACCAGCCGAGTTCGAACAGCAACTGATCACGTCACGTACGCTGTCACTCGTCGTATGAAACCCGGTGTCCGCTCCGGGGGATCAACCTCAACCCGCCCCTTGCCCCCCCCACGTCATGAAAGTGGGGGGCAAGGGGCGGCGCTCGAGATCGGGCCGCCGCGGACGGGATCCGCCGCGGAGCCGGGGCTCCGCCCGGTCAGCTCTTGTCGCAGAGCGCGGCCACCAAGGTGGCGCTCCGGTTGACGCCGCCGCCGCTGCCGCTGCCGGCCATGGCGTCGATGTCGTTCACGCCGAGATTGTTGACCTCGACGAAGGCCGCCCGGCCGTCGGCCGTGGCCGCCGCGATGGTCTGGTAGCCCGGCCAGATGCCGTAGTGCCCCCAGGCCTCACCACCGCACGGGAGGGTGAACCTGTCCACGCCGAGGCCGTAGTTCGGGGCGGTGCTGCCCGGGGCGTTGGTGGGGGTGAGCATCTCGGTGAGTTGCGCGGAGGGGACCACCTCGCCGGCCATGAGGGCCTGGAAGAACCGGGTGGCGTCGGCCCCGCTGGTGACCAGACCGCCGCCGGAGAGGCCGATGCTCGGCTCCACGCGATCGGTGACGTCGATCGAGAAGAATCCCAGGTCGAGGTGCCCGCGCACGTGCCCCGGGGGCAGGGTCGGATCCCCCGGCGTGGGAAGGTAGGTGTTGGTCAGGCCGAGCGGGGTGACGATCCGGGAATTGACCGCTTGGCCGTATGTGGTGCCGGTGGCCTTTTCGATGATCATGCCGAGCAGCATGTAGTTGGTGCCGGAGTAGTGATAGCCCGCTCCCGGGGCGAAGTACGGTGGCTTCGAGAGCCCCCAGGAAGCCAGCTCGGCCAGCGTGTGTGTCCTGTTCTGCTGGACGATCAGGAAGTCCAGAAGGTTGGCTTGCTTCGCTTCGAGGTAGTCGTAGATGCCGCTGGTGTGGTTGAGCAACTGGCGGACGTTGATCGAGTTCCCGTCGTAGCCGTTGCCCTGCACGACGCCCGGCAGGTACGTCTCGACGGAGGCGTTCAGATCGACCTTCTGCTCGGCGACCAGCTGCATGACAACGGCGGCGGTGAACGTCTTGGTCAGGCTGCCGACCTTCACCTTGTGGTCCGCGCCGAACGGCAGGTTCTGATTGATCGCCCGGGTGCCGCTGGACACGCTCCACATGTCGTCACCGTCGCGGACCACGGCTCCGGCACCGGGTGCGCCGTGGGAGGTCTTGAGGGTGTCGATCGCGGTCTGGGTCGCGTGGTGCGTTGCCGAGCCCGCAGGCGGAGCGGCGGTGGCCGCCGGCACGACGGTCGCGCTCACCGACACGGCAAGGCCCATCGCCACCAGCGTCAACTTGATTCCTAACGGTGTACGCACATCAGTCCCCGTTCCCCTGAGTACTCGTGCCCCCGGCCCCAGCATCGGGCTGTGGCCCGGCCGGACTATAGAACAGGGCTGAGGGGATCGCCCAGGGCTGCCCGAGGTGGCCGGAGATCTTCAGCCACCGGGGCCGGTCATGGCGGTTGTGCACACGCACGTGGGCGCGGCTCCGAACCGGTCCGGACTACCGCCGGTCTCGTTGCAGGGAGTCGATCACCGTGCACAGCCCATGGCTGCGGCGACAGGAGGCCCCGGCCGGTCCCGTGATCTTCGTCGGGAACACTGTCAGTCGAGGCTGAGACGCGCCAGCAGCCCCTTGGACACGGCTGGCGCCGCGCGTATCTCACAGTCCAGGGCTACCGGAGCAGACCAGCCGCCGTCAGGCGAACGGCTCCGACATCACGCAATCACGTTCAGTTGTGCTCAGCGATAGCTGTTCTGCGCCTTGGAGGATGTCCTCCAGACGACTCTTGCTTTCCGGCGTCTCCGGGACAGCAAGGCTGCTTGCGCGACTCCGGATCAACTGCTCAAGCCGGGAATCCCTGTATGCCGCGTAATCCTTGCTGGCGAGCGCTTCCTTGAGCGCCCCAGAACCCTCGTCCTCCCGTTGATCCAGCCGCGGATGTCGCGTTCGAGGTCGACGACGCTGCGGTAGCCCGGGCGGCGGAGCTTGCGGCAGCTCAGCTCGGCGAACCAGCGCTCGACAAGGTTGAGCCAGCCGACGTGCACCACTCCGCCGAAGCGGCTCGTCCATGGACCACGTCGTCCGGATCCACACCGAGATGATCATCGGTGTCCTGCGCGTCGGGCCCACACGGGCCGAGTGAGAGGTCCGGTCGCTCGACTATGCTGACACCAGCGTTGCGCCCGTGTCCGCGATCCGGGATGAGGGCCCCTGACCTCTTCGAGGCGCCTGGAGGAAGCCGTGACCGCCGAACTCCCCGACTGGATGATCCCGCCCAGGATCAGCGGCTGGGAAGCCGATGACCTCGACGGCCTCGCCCAGGCACCGCGGCACACCGAACTCATCGACGGAGCCCTGATCTTCATGATGTCGCCGCAGCGGTCCTGGCACGCCCGGCTGGTGGAGAACCTGACCTTCGCCCTGCGCCAGGCCGCCCCCGTCGGGTTCGACGCCGAGCGTGAGATGACCGTCCGGCTCGACAAGAAGAGCCGCCCCGAGCCGGACATCCTGATCACGACCGCCCCGTACGACCCCGACCGGACTTGGTACGCGCCCGAGGACGTCGCCCTGGTCATCGAGGTCGTCTCGGAGGAGTCGGCGGACCGCGACCGGTCCCTGAAGCCCTTCAAGTACGCACAGGCCAGGATCCCCCACTTCTGGCGCGTCGAGGACGAGGCCGGCGCCCCCACCGTCCACACCTACGAACTCGACGTCATGACCAGCAGCTACGTGGCCACCGGCATCCACCGCAACCGGTTGAAGGTCTCCGTCCCCGTCCCCCTCGACATCGACCTCGACAGCCTCGTGCCCTGACCGCCTCTCCCGGACGCCGGGGCACGGTTTCACGAGCTGGAAGAGTGAGCCGCCTCACGCCCCCGAGGGCGAAAACGGTTCACTCAGCTCGTACCGGCCGGTGACGTCGCCGACCAGATTGTCGGCGGGCGGGTCGAGGCGGGCGGCGCGGGCGAAGTCGACGCGGTCGAGGCGGGCCAGACGATGTCGGGATGGGCCTCGTGCCAGGCGTCCCAGATGTCGCTGCGGAGTCGGCCTCGCGGTGGCACGTCCATCCCCTGGCCCTTGGCCCACCGCCGCACCTCGGCCACCGGCGGTGTCGGCGCGGATTGTGAGGGCTCCGGTCGGTGGCGCGCGGGGACAACGGGCTGGGCGGGCGGCTGGGGCAGGGTCTCGGGGGTGGTGGCGGTGAATCCGCGGCGTTCGAGGATGCGGCGACGCTTGTGGTGCATGCGTTCCAGCCAGGGCACGTCCGCGTCGAGGTAGTCGTGGGCCTCGACGTGGGACTTCTTCATCTCGGTGTTGCGCATGATCCGGCCGACCTGCTGAATCACCCGTCCCTTGAAGGAGATCGGGCTGGTGAGGAACAGGGTGTCGAGCCTGGGGGCGTCGAATCCTTCGCCGGCCAGCTTGTCGATGGCCAGCAGCACCGGCGGGGTAGTCGTTTCATCGGCCAGGCGGGTGCGGACCCGGGCTCGCTCGGCCGGCGGCATGCCGCCGTGCAGGAGCAGCGGTTCGATGCCGTGCGCGGCGAGGGACGTGGCGAGTTGGTGGAGGTGTTCGACTCGGTTACTCAGGGCCAGGCTGCACCGTCCGCGCCGAGAGGCGTCGGCGATGTCGGCGGCGATCTGGGTGTTGCGGTCGCAGTTCGCGGCGAGTTCGCTGTAGATCGCCTGGAAGGAGGCGCCGTCGTTGCCCGGCTCGTCGGTGGTGAACGAGGTGGGGTGGACGATGAGGTGCTTGGCGAAGGCGCTGGCGTCGGCGATCTCGTGTCGGATGGGTCCGCACTGCATGGTGATCAGCGGATCCATCTGGTCCGCCCGGTAGGGGGTGGCCGACAGGCCGATCCATCGAGGGGCGCGGGCTTTGCGGATCGCGGCCTCGGCCCCCTGGGCGCCCACGGCGTGGCACTCGTCGACGACCACCAGGCCGTAGCCGTCCAGCAGGCCGTCGGGGGCGTCGCGGTGGCTGAGTGTCCGCAGCATGATCAGGTCGACCACGTGGCTGCGGCGGTCCTTGCCCGCGCCCAAGGAACCGACGCGGCCCTCGCCGAGATCGAGGAACGTGGCCAGACGGTCCTGCCACTGGGACAGCAGCTCGGAGCGGTGAGCGATGATCGCGGTGGGCGTCTTGTGGTGGGCGATCATCGCGCAGGCCATCACGGTCTTGCCCGAGCCCGGTGGCGCCACGAGCACCCCGCTGGTGTGGTCCTTGAACGCGTCGACCGCCTGGCGCTGCACCGTGGTCAGTTGACCGGTGAAGCGAGCGCTGATCGGCGCGACATCTGGGAGCTCGCTGGTGATCGTGAGCGTGCCGCCGGCGGCGGCAATGAGCTGGGCGGCCTCATCCGCCAGGCCGCGCGGCAGCTTCAGCCAGTCCGGGTCGGTGGCGTCGAAGGAGCAGACCAGGCGTGGGGTATCCCAGGTGGAGTACCGCTGGCTCTGGCGTCGGTAGAACTCCGGGTTGTGGAACGACGCCGTGTGCTTGAGCGCGGCAAGCAAGGCGGCCGGCAGGCCCTTGGCGGAGATCGCAAGCATCGCCGACAAGCGCGCCTCGACGACCTCGGGGGCCTTGCCCAGCGCGCGCCGCCGGGGCTTGGGCGGCAGGACCGGCGCGGTCGCCGACGGGCCCGCCTTGACCTCGCCGAGCTTGTCGACGAGCGCCTCGACCTGAGCCGGGGAGAGCCGCTCGGCCTGGGACAGGTGCGCGAACTGGTCGGGGTACGGCTCCCAGGTGTGCGGGTCGCAGAACACCGTGGTGCCCTTGAGGCGGGAGGCCCCCTGCAGCGGGAGCGCGATCAGGTTGCCGAACCGGGCGTTGCCCTTGGCGTTCGTCGGCAGCAGGTCCTGGGCGGGGAAGAGCCGGTCGTAGCTGGACAAGGTCATCTGCCCGCGGACGTCGATCGCCCGGCGCAGCAGCGCCATCCCCAGCGTGCGGGCGGTGACCGCGGCGACGGGATCAGTGAAGAAGGTCCACACGTGCCCGCCCGCCCCGGAGCGGGAGACCTCCACCAGGGCGGGGACACCGACGTCGTGACAGGCGGAGGCGTAGGCGGCCGCATCGCCGCGCCAGTCCTTGCCGTCCTTGCCGTCCTTGCCGTCCTTGCCGTCCTTGCCGTCGAAGTCGACCGCCAGAAGCCGGCAGGTGTCATCAGCCAGCAGCGGGTACATCCCCAGGTGGGTCTCCCGGGCGCCGGGCTCGGGGCGGGAGAGGTGGTTGTAGACGGCCCGGTCCGTCAGCGGCCAGAACACCCGCTCGGCATCGGCCTTGTTCTTGGCGAACGGGTTGTCCTCGGCGGGGCTCCAACCCGTCCGGCCCGACTTCGCGCTCACCCACCGGGTGGCGTAGACGTCCTCGCGGCCGGCGAACAGCGCCCGGAACAGGGCGATCTTCGCCTCCGTCCCGGAGGACGCGTCCGCGTACGGCAGCCCGTGGCTGCCTTCCGTGATGACCCGTGGGGGAGACTCGGGGACCGGAGCCGGCGCCCGTGGCGCGTCGGGTGCGGGAACTCCCAGCCGGGTGCGCAGACGCCGATTCTCAGCTCGCACCTCGGCAAGCTCCGCGCGTAGTTCGGCGTTCTCTTCGAGCGCCACATCGAGGCGGATGCGCAGTTCGGCCAGGTCGTTACAGTCGTACCAGTCCTCCACCCCTCCATGATCCGGATTCGCGCCCGTGGAGAGGTCGTTTTCGCGTAGATTCCCACGGGGTGATCGAGCCGATGGCCTACCCGTCCGGCGCCGGTCCGCCGGCCGCCCGGGCTTGCGCGGCCGCGAGGTACCGGCAGGTGGCGATGCGCGGCCGGCCGGGACGCGGTGGCATCCGCGTCCCGGGTGCGGATGCCGGTTCCGGGCGCGCGAGCCGCGGGGCTTGTCTGTCCCCTTTCAGCCGCGTGGCCGGGGCCATGTCTCCCGCAGCCACGCCAGGTCGGTCTCGGTGCGGATGCGGGCCGCTTGCTCACGGGTGAACACCTCGTTCGTCTTGGTCAGGACCAGGGTGTACGGGCGTCCCTGACGCCGGGTGGTGTGGGACACCGGCAGGCCGGCCAGATCGATACGGCTGTGGATGTGGCGGCGCCCGTCCTTCGCGAGCGGCCAATCCATGACCCGACGGGTGCGGGAGGTGAGGAAGGCGTCGAGGTCGGGGCAGAGGCCGCAGCCGGACCGGCAGGTACCGGCCGGGGTGAGTGACCAGTCGTCCGCCGCGCGTACGGGGCGGGTGACGGACGCGGTGAGCCGGGCCTCGCAGTGGTCGGCGAGCGTCTGGAAGGCGTGGGCCGCGGGTGCCCCGTCTCGTACGGTCGTCGGTCGGCGGGCCGCGGTGCGCAGGGCCGGGAGCAGGCATTCCAGGGCGGTGTCCGGCAGGCCGCGCAGCGCGGTGACGATCGTGTCGGCGGTTTTCGGGTCGCACGCCTGCAGGATGCGGGCCAAGGGAGCTCCCAGCCGTTCCATGCCCGCGCGGCGCTCCGCCTCGCGGCCCACGTCGAGCCAGCTGGTGAGCTGCTGCTCGACCGCTTGCCACACGCCCTCCACCAGCGGTGCCGCCACCGCGTCTCCGTCACCGTCAGCGGTCCGCAGCGCGGCACAGAGGCCGGGCAGAGACTCCAGCCACGCGGCGCGATCCGCCCCGGTGTACGCGGCGGCCGGGCCGAACCAGCTGCCGACGGCCCCGCGCGACCACGTCCGCCCGTACCGTGCGGCCGCTTCCGCGAGATCGGGGACGTGTCGCTCGCCCAGGGCCTCCACCCCGAAGGGCGCGAGGAGCATCGCGGCGGTGTCCGCTTCCTCCAGTCCCACCGCGACGTGCAGGGCGGCAGTGAAGAGTGGAGCGGCCGCTTCGCCCGAACCGTGATGCTTCCAGATCGGGGCGAGCGACCGGGCGAGCGTACGCCCCAGCTCCAACTCCCCGGCGTCCAGGTGGCCCTGGAGTTCTCGCAGGGCTCCCTCGGAGCCGGCCTCGGCGCGTGCCGCGAACGAGTGTTGCCGGGGCCAGAGCACCACTGCGGCCCGCCGGTACCAGCGGTCCAGGGTGTTGCCGTAGTTGCCCATGTAGCCCTCGTACTCGGACTGGTAGGGCGTGAGGTCCTTGCTCTCGGTGGTGGCGCACACCTCGGCGTAAGAGACGGGCAGGGAGATCTGCTCACCGTCGGCGCCGTCGGGGCGGGTCCACCAGTCGAGGGTGATCTCGTCGTCGATCAGGTCGCCCAGCTCGTAGTCGGAGAAGTCGCCACTGCGGCGGCGCTCGGCCCCGGGCTCCCCGTCGGGGTCAAGGAGGCACTCGCCCTCGCACTCCTCGTCCTCGCAGCCGTCGAAGTGCTCGACATCGCCGTAGTAGTCGTAGCGGTCGTAGGGCGGTACGGCGTCCCAGGTCTCCTTCACCTCGGCCAGTGCGAGGACCGCCTCGCAGCCTGCCTGCCCGGCGGCCTGGCGGAGCCGGGTGGCACGCGTGGCGTCGGCACCCTTGAGGCGGTCCCAGTCCAGACCACGCTGGGTGTACTCATGGTCGAGGAGGTACACGAGGCGGTTCGGGGGCGCCGTTTTCCGGCGGCCGTAGGCGTAGCGCTCTTCGGCCGGCTCGGTGAAGTGTTCGGTCAGGCAGTGGGCCAGGTCGGCGGCCGGGCCGTCGTCGTCCTCGCCGGCCGGGCGGGTGCGTTCGGCGAGGAGGTTCATGGTGAGGGTGACGCGGTAGCCGGACCTGACGGGCTTGACCTCGTGCAGGCAGTCCGCGTAGAAGGCGGCGAAGGTCAGCTTCTCCCGGGACGCCTGGTAGACGACGCTCCGGCCGGCGTGCGAGACGAGGAGTTCACCGCCGGTGTGGTGCGAGGGCAGCGAGACCACCAGGGTGCCCACCATGGAGTCGTCCTTCTCGGAGTCCTGGTGCGGCAGGAAGAACTGGCCCTTGCCGTAGACGAGCAGCGCGTGCGGTTCGGCCCGCAGGACGGTGGTGGGCGGCAGACCCAGCGCGGTACGGACGCCGTCGAGGACGCCGCTCAGGGTGCGGTCCCAGTCGGGGCCGCCCAGGGTGATCCGGTCCGGGGTGATCTCCCAGGTATCGCGCACGCTGGTGTCGGACAGCGTCTGCTCACCGCGGCCGAAGCGGGCCTGCCGGGCCTGCGCGATCAGCTTCTTGGTGACCGGAGCGCGCAACGGCAGGGGCAGCACCCCGACGCCGTCGACCTCGATCCGCAGCGCGCGGGCGGACATCTCGATGCGGGTACTGAAGTCCCCGCATCGCTCCGAGGCATCGAGCAGCTTCGCCAGTTGCTTTCGTGCTCCGTGTCCCATGGTGTTTCGTTCCCCCGGTCGGCAGCGTGCCATTCCCTCTGTCCCGGAAACCCTAGCGCTGCGGGAAGTCCCTGTTCTCAGATGCCAGAACGATGCCGTGCGGTGAGCTCTCTGAGCGGCCGCGCCGACGAACAGCCGGGCTTGCGGCGGCGGGAATCGCGGATCGCCAAGGACGACTGGCGGGCGCCGCACGCCACACGCCAGTCACCTGCCGTCCATGTTCCAGGACCTTCGCCGGCAACGGGGCCAGATCATGGCGCCGCCTGGTCTCTTCCGGGACATCTGACCAGCAGGCTCAGTAGGTCTGCGCTCAGCGTCACCTGCCCTCGGCGCCCCATCGACATACGCCCACCTGACAGGGCCTGATCTGCCCGACGGATCGCCTGACCCATCCGGCGCCGCCCGTTGGCGATGGGCCGAGCCCGCGCTGGCGCCGGCGCCGGCGGACAGGGCGGCCGTAGTCGCTGCATCAAGCTCGTGACGCGATCGTGAGTGGGTGTGCTGGTCGGGCGTGTCCGGTGTGCTGATGTGGCCCTTGTTGGTCGTGTGCGTACTCTGCCGTGGATCGTGGACCATGGCTTGTGGGCAGTGAGCGAGTCGTTGCTGCCGCTCCTGCCGGAGAGGTCGCCGGGGCCGGAGCCAGTGGGCGACCGGTTGTGCCTGCAGGGCGTTCTGCTCGACGATCCGCCGGTTGGACTGCGGACCTCGGTCACTTCTGAACCGCCGTCAAGGGGCGGCTGACCAGGGCTGCCGCCTGGCATGTGCCTTTCCGGTCGTGCCATGGCGTCCAGGGGCGTGGCCGCCGGGAGGCGGCGGCGGACCGCACGCGTCGTCGTCAGACGCGCACCGTGACATGGGGCAGCGGAGCACCACTGGCGTCGAACAGTCGGGCGCCGCAGTCGCAGTGCCCGTCGGCCACATCCTCGGAGATCAGCCACATCTGCCATGTCGAGCAGTGCGGGCAGCGCAGACCGGCCCAGACCTCCGCCGCCCTCGAGTCCCAGGTCCGCACCGCGCATCCCCGGTGTTCCAGTCCGGTCGGCGCGCCCTCGGCAGTGGTCGGGGCGACCAGCAGCTCGTAGGTGTCGGAGCCGTTCTCCCGCAGGGCGAGGGTGAAACCGAGACGGGCGAGCACACCGGAGAGATGGTCCAGTTGACGGATCGGGAAGTCACCGCGGGCCAGTGTCGTGTCACCCTCGGCCGCCTCGTAGACGGCATCGGTATCGACGTCCGTCGGCTCCACGCCGAACGCCCTCACGCGGTCGGCCGCGAACGCCGCCACCTGGCCGCGGTGGTCCTCGCCGGTCCAGTCCATGCTGTGTATCACATGGTCGACTTCGATCCCCCGGGTACGCTCGTCGGGCGTCAGGACCAGTTCCGCCAGTTCGATCATGATAACCACGCTATCAACCGCCGCGCGAAGCACAGTCGTTGGCAGGTATGTCCGGTTCGCGGCCGTCGCTGGTGATCCCTACGGGCGGTCCGCGTGAACGGCGGTTGCCGTCCAGCGGGTTCACCGGGTGCGCGACGCTCCCGGGAATCGGGCCGCCGGCCTTCTTCGTCGTGTCGTGGCTCCGGCGGCCGGAGCCACCCGAGGGAGCGCTCCACGGGCTGCTTCCCACAGTCGTACTCGCGCTCCCGTCGTTTTGACAGTCCATGTCCGGCAGTCACTGGGCGACCCGGTGCCAGTGGCGGCGCAGGACCTCCAGGTCGGGCCAGTAGCCGGCTGCCGGTCCGGCGGCGTAGGCCGCGCCGCCGTCCGGCGCTCGAACCGCCCCACACAACCATGGCCCGAACAGGTGACGCGAAAACGTTTCTGCTGGCGGGATCGCAACCGGCAGACCCCGTCAGGGGAACAGAGGTCGACAGCACGTTCGTTCCTTCAGAGAGGACCAGCTCATGCGCCTACGCAACATCCTGGCCGCCGCTCTCGGTGCCCTCATGCTGTCCGCGGCCCTGCCGGCGTCGCCCGCCGCGGCCGCCCAAGGCGACTTCCTGTACACCTACGTCGGCCTCAACGGCGCAAGGCTGCGAGGTCAGCTCGTCGATCCGCCCAGCAGCCAGTGCATCGACATCCCCGAGACGGTCGACTCGGCCCTGCCCGCCTTCGCCCCGCGCAACTTCACGGACGCCACCGCCACCGTCTTCCTCGAAGCGGACTGCGCCGGCGACGTCTTCTACGTGATGCCCCCGGGCAGGGTTCTCGGCGACCGCCTGCGGCTGCGCTCCGTCGTCTTCAGCTGACACCCCACACGGCAAGAAGCCGGGCCGCCATTCCCGCTCACGGGGCCCGGCTCCCGGGCAACGGGGTCGCTCGGGCCACCCTGCTCAGCCGTCACACCCGCCATCCCCCAGTCCACGAGTATGACGGGACACGGTCACAAGATCTCCGGCTGCAGTACGAGGGCTCCGGCGCGGAGGTCTCTACTCGCACGTTGCGCCGACCATGGAGCAGGAGATCGCCGATTCGCCGCAAACCAGCCGGCTGCGCTTCATGCCCTTCGTGATCTACCGGATCCTGCTGGGCATCCTGCTGTTCGTGCTGATCGGCACGGACGTGCTGAGCCCGCACGCCGGCGAGTCCGGCTCGTAGCGGGGCCCGCACCACCACTTCGCGTGAATCGGAGGCCGCCCGGGAACGTTCCCGGGCGGCCTCCGCGTCGTTCTTGACGAAGACAGCGCAAGGCAAGCATCAGGGGGTGTCCCATGGGTCGGGTGGTACTGGAGCGTTTTCCGGCCGGAAGTCCGCGGGGAAGCTGGCCCGCCGAGGAGTACGCGGCGCAGCGGATGCGCGAGGGCGTACCGGCCGAGGTGGTCATGGATCTCGCCAGCGACGCGTTCCTCGTCGTGGTCCGGCAACGGGAGGCGCGTTCCGGTCACTGACGGGCCGCGGGGAGACCCCGTGGGCGCACGCCCCTTGGCCCCGCGCCCGCGCGGCCCCACACTGACCCGATGACTCAGCGTGTGGATCTGGCGACGGTGATGGACCGGCTGGCGATCGACGACGTGGTAACGCGCTACGCGGTGGCCGTGGACGACGGCGACTGGGCCGCCTACCGGGCCCTGTTCACCGCCGACGGGCGGGCCGACTACAGCTCGGCGGGCGGGGCCGAGGGTCCGGTGGAGCAGGTCGCGGACTGGCTCGCGCAGACCATGAGGCTCTTCCCCGTACGTCAGCACCTGATCGTCAACCGGCTGATCCGGCTGGAGGACGTCGCCGGTTCACCCGGCGACGGCGCCGAGGTCCGGGCCGACTTCCTGAACCCGATGCGGCTGGCGGGGCCGGAGGACGACGGGACGGTCACCTCCCCCGATTTCGTGGCCGCCGGGCGCTACACCTTCGTCCTGGCGCGGACCCGGGACGGCTGGCGGCTCACCCGTGTCACCGTGCACGAGAAGTGGCGGCACACGAGCGCGTGAGCCGGTGCGGGCCGGCCCGCCCGCGCGGCCCGCAGGGCGGTTCCGCCCTGCACTGCCACACTGGAAGCGGAGGCGCGCCATGATCGTCACGCACAACGGTTGGTCCCGCCGCTGGCGCGCGGCCGCCGCGGTGGCCGCCGGGGCGCTGCCCGCCCTCGCGTTCCCCGCTCCCGCGCTCTGGTGGTTCGCCTACGTGGCCCTGGTGCCCTGGATGCTGCTGCTGAGGTCCGCCCCCGGCAGGCGGCGGGCGGCCCTGGAGGGCTGGCTCGGCGGCGCCGGGTTCATCCTGGCCGTGCACCACTGGCTGCTGCCGAGCCTGCACGTGTTCCTGGTCCCGGTGGCGGCCCTGCTGGGGTTGCTGTGGATCCCCTGGGCGCTGCTGGTGCGGGAACTGCTCGGCGGCCGCCCCTCGGCGCGCCGGGCGGCCCTGGCGCTGGTCCTCGTACCGGCGGGATGGCTGCTGTCGGAGCTGGTCCGGTCCTGGCAGGGGCTGGGCGGGCCGTGGGGGCTGCTGGGGGCCAGTCAGTGGCAGGTGCCGCCCGCGCTGCGGCTGGCGTCGGTGGGCGGGGTGTGGCTGATCAGCCTGCTGGTGGTGGCGGTGAACTGCGCCGTGGTGCTGCTGGTCGCCGTGCCGGGTGCGCGGGTCCCCGCGGTCGCCGCAGTGGCGGGCTGTGCGCTGCTGACGGGTGCGGTGTGGGTGTGGTCGGTCCGGCCGGCGGAGTCGGGCGGGCTGCGCGTGGCCGTCGTGCAGCCGGGTCCGGTGCCCGACGGCCCGGACAGTGCGGAGCGGCGGTTCGCGGCCGGTGAGCGGCTGACCCGGCCGCTTGCCGGGCAGCGGGTGGACCTGGTGGTGTGGGGCGAGAGCAGCGTGGGCGAGGACCTGTCGGCCCGCCCGGACCTGGCCCGCCGGCTCGCCGCGCTGTCGGCGGAGGTCGGGGCTCCGCTGCTGGTGAACGTGGATGCGCGGCGGGCGGACCGGCCCGGGATCCACAAGAGCGCGGTGCTGGTCGGCCCCGGCGGCCCGACCGGTGACCGGTACGACAAAATGCGGCTGGTCCCCTTCGGGGAGTACGTGCCAGCCCGGACGCTGCTGGGCTGGGCGACCTCGGTCGGCAGGGCGGCCGGCGAGGACCGCATACGCGGGGACGCTCCGGTCGTCATGGACCTGCCGGGGCAGCGGGACGGGGGCACGGTGGCCCGTCTCGGACCGCTGGTCTGCTTCGAGTCCGCGTTCCCCGACATGAGCCGGCGCCTCACCCTCGACGGGGCCTCCCTGCTGATCGCCCAGTCGGCGACCTCCACCTTCCAGGAGAGCTGGGCGCCGGCCCAGCACGCCTCGCTGGCGGCCCTGCGGGCGGCCGAGAACGGCCGTCCGATGGTGCACGCCACCCTGACGGGGGTCAGCGTCGTGAACGGCCCCTCGGGCGAGCGGATCGGCGCCGCCCTGCCGACGTCGGCGCGGACCGCGGAGGTGTACGAGGTGCCGCTCGCCCGGGGCTCGACCCTGTACGTCCGTTTCGGGGACTGGCCGGTGACCGCGGCCCTAGCCGCCCTGGCCCTCTACTGCGGCGCGGCGGGCGCTCGTTGGCTCACAAGGCCTTCTGCGCCTGCGCCAGAGCCGAGTTCACCACCAGCTCGCACAGCTCGTGGGTGAGCAGGGCGTCGCGCGCACTGAGCGTCCGGCCCGCCGCGACCGCCTCCAGGAAGTGGTCCACCACCTGCTCGATGCCGCGCTGGCGGGCGACGGACACCCAGTCCCCGCGCCGCCGCACGGTCGGCTGACCCTTGTGGTCGATGATCTCGGCGAGGTTGACGACCTGACGCTTGGTGTCCCGGCCCGAGACCTCCAGGACCTCCTCGTTGGACCCGGACAGGCGGTTCATGATGCCGAGCGCGCTGAAGCCGGCGCCGGAGAGGTGGAGCACCACCTGGTGCATCAGGCCGTCGCGCACCACGGCGCGGACGTCGGTGTGCTCGGCCTCCCCCGGCAGCAGGAAGCGCAGGGTGTCGACGACGTGGATGAAGTCGTCGAGCACGAGGGTGCGCGGGTCCTCTGGCAGCCCGATCCGGTTCTTCTGCAGGACGATCAGCTCGCGCGGGTGGTCGGCGCACTGGGCGTAGCCGGGCGCGTAGCGGCGGTTGAAGCCGACGGCGAGCGACACCCCGCGCTCCTCGGCCAGTTCGACCAGGTGCCGTGACGCCGTCAGCTCGTAGGCGAGGGGCTTGTCCACGTACGTCGGTACGCCGGCCTCCAGCAGCCGGGTGACGATCTCGGGGTGGGAGGCGGTCGGCGCGTGCACGAAGGCCGCGTCCAGCCCCTCGGCGAGCAGGGCGTCGAGATCGGTGTGCCGGTGCGCCGCCGGGACGCGGTGGACACCGCCGACCCGTTCCAGGGTCTCGGGAGTGCGGGTCTGCAGGTGCAGTTCGATGTCCGCGCGGGTGGTGAGGACGGGCAGGTACGCCTTCTGCGCGATGTCACCGAGTCCGATGCAGCCGACCTTCACCGGGGCCTCCAGGTTCGTTCCTTGTGGGATTCCGGCAGCTTAATCCCTGGTGACCGGGGTCCCGGTTCGCTCAGGATGGACCGTATGACCACCAGTTCAGGATCACATCGCCCCGAACCCGCCACCACCGCCGACGAGCGGGAGATGCTCGACGGCTGGCTCGACTACCACCGCGCGACCCTCATGTGGAAGTGCGAGGGACTGCGGGACGAGGAGCTGCGCAGGATGCCGCTCGCGCCTTCCGGGCTGAGCCTCCTGGGCCTCGTACGGCACATGACGGAGGTGGAGCGGTACTGGTTCCGGGAGATCATGCTGGGCGAGGACCTGCCCGAGCTGTACGTCACGGACGGGGACCGGGACGGCGACTTCCACTTCACCGAGGCGGCCACCTGGGCCGAGACCGAGCAGGAATGGCGGACCGAGGTCGAACTCGCGCGCCGGGCCGCCGCGGGCCGCTCGCTCGACCTGCGCTCGGACGCCGCGAGCCACCGCCGCGGCGAGGTGTTCAGCCTGCGCTGGGTCTACACCCACATGATCGAGGAGTACGCGCGCCACAACGGGCACGCGGACCTGCTGCGCGAGCACATAGACGGCGCCACCGGCGAGTGAGCCGCAGCGCGGCCCCCGGTGGCGGGTGATCCGCCGGTCACCCCGCCGCGCGTCACCCGTGCGGGGTGAATATGGGCTCCCGGTTTTCACAACGGGGTCCTCGCACAGCAGAGTTGCGCGGGTGCATCCAACGCGAACCACGACAAAGCTGCTGCTCGGAGTCGCCTGCGCCGTTTCGGCGGTGTCCGGCTGCGTTCAGGTGAACCCCGGCCCCGCGCAGCCCGCGGCGGCCCCCGCCACCGGGGTACCGCCCCGGCACGTGCCGCGCAGCGGGCCGGGGGCCGCCCCGGTGGCCGTACGGGCGCCCGCCCTGGAGGCGCTGGAGGCGGTCGGGGCGGCCCCGGAGCAGCCCGCGCGGCCGGCGGGCGCGACCCCGGCCGTACGGGCCTCCGGGCGGGGCACACAGGGCGCCTCCGGCGGGCCCGTGCGGGACGCCCCGCCGGTCCCCGACATCCCGGAGCCCCGGCGGGCCGCCGAACCCGCCCAGGGGCGCCCTGACGGCCCCCGGCGCCATGCCCGGCCCGACACCGAGGCGGAACGTGAGCTGGTGCGGAAGCTGCCGGTACGGCCGGCCGACGTCTGCGCGCTGGGCCGCCGTCACGGCCGCTGGCATCCCGACAGCCCGGAGGCCCGGATCTGCGCGGGCGTGCACGGAGGCTGACGGGGAAGCCGCCGACCCCTCTCGGGACTGTTCGGGCCAGGACTGTCCGGGTCAGGACTGTTCGGGAAAGGGCCGGGGCCCGGGGCCCGGCCCCGCTTCCGCGGCGAGACGGCGTTCCAGCCGTGCGATTCCCGCCCGTACGCCGTTGCCGTAGCCGTCGTCCGCCAGCGCGCCGGAGGCCGCGCGGGCCCGGGCCAGATGGACCCGGGCGGCATCCGGCCGCTGCAGCTTCAGGTAGTCGGCGGCCAGGCTGAGGTGCAGGGACGGGTAGAAGACGCGCATCGCGGCGCGCGGTTCCCGCTGCACCGGGGGTCCGTCCCCGCAGCCGGTGCCCGGCCCGTCGCGCGGGGCGTCGGCGGCGGTCAGGGCCCGAAGGTCCCAGGCCAGCTCGTCGGCGGGATCGTCCTGGGCGTCGGCCATGTAGTGGGCGAGGGTGCACCGGTGCAGACAGTCGCCCTCCTCGCCGATCTCCTGCCAGATCTCGCCGAGCCGGTTGCGGGCCTCCTCGCGGTCCCCTGCGTGCAGCAGGATGACCGCCTGGCCGATCCTCGTCATGACGGCGTCCTCCGACGCCTCCTGCTGCTCGGTCACGCGGCCTCCGGCTCGCTCTGCCAGACCTGCGCCGGTCTGATCATCAAAAAGCTAGCCGGAGGTACGGGCGATGCCGCCGAGGCGCGGTGGGGCGTCAGCCGAGGTCCGGGATCCGCCAGTCGATCGGCTCATGTCCCTGGGCGGCGATGGCCTCGTTGATCTGCGTGAAGGGCCGGGAGCCGAAGAACTTCTTGGCGGACAGCGGCGAGGGGTGGGCCCCCTTGACGATCACGTGCCGCTCCTCGTCGATGAGCGGGATCTTCTTCTGGGCGTAGGCGCCCCACAGGACGAACACGGCCGGGTCGGGGCGGTCGGAGACCGCGCGGATCACGGCGTCGGTGAACTTCTCCCAGCCCTTGCCCTTGTGCGAGTTCGGCTCGGCCTCGCGGACGGTGAGCACCGCGTTGAGCAGCAGGACGCCCTGCTGGGCCCACGGCATCAGATACCCGTTGTCCGGGACCTCCAGGCCGAGCTCCTCCTTCATCTCCTTGTAGATGTTGCGCAGCGAGGGCGGGGTCTTGACCCCGGGCTGCACGGAGAAGCACAGGCCGTGGCCCTGGCCGGCGCCGTGGTAGGGGTCCTGGCCGAGGACGAGGACCTTCACCTGCTCGAAGGGCGTGGCGTCCAGGGCCGCGAACACCTGCTCGCGGGGCGGGTAGACCGGCCCGTTCGCCCGCTCCTTCTCGACGAACTCGGTGAGCTCTTTGAAGTAGGGCTGGTCCAGCTCCCCACCGAGGACGGGGAGCCAGGACTCGGGCAGCATCTCGGTCACGGCGACAACCTCCGGTACAAGTTCGTGCAACTGCTCCAGAACCTACCGGGGGCCACTGACAACGCGTCGGCCGCCCGGGAGATCGCCCGGGCGGCACCGCGGCTACCAGCTGGTCTTGCGGTACAGCTCCCACATCTGCATGGCGGTCTGCGGGTCGAGGGCCCGCTCGGCGCCCGCGATGTCCTCGCGTGCGGCGACGTACAGCTTGCCCTGCCACAGGGGCAGCAGCCGCACGTCCTCGGCGAAGATCTGCTGGGCCTTCTCGAACTGCTGGACCCCGGAGGAGCGGTCTCCGTCGCGGCGGGACTTGGGCAGCAGTTCGGTGAGGATCTCGTTCTGCTCGTACGGGGTACCGACCGCGTTCTCCTTGCCGACGAACGGCGCGATGAAGTTGTCCGGGTCCGGGAAGTCGGGGAACCAGCCTCGGCCGAAGACCGGGTACTCCTGGCTCTTGTAGCCCTCCTGGAAGGTCTTCCAGGGCTGGCTGCGCAGGGTGATGCGGAACAGGCCGCTCTCGTCGAGCTGCCGCTTGATCTCGGTGAACTCCTCGGCGGTGGAGGCGCCGTACCGGTCGGTGGTGTACCAGAAGGTCAGGTCGACCGGCTGGTTGATCCCGGCCTCCTTGAGGATCTTCTTGGCCTTGCCGACGTCAGCGGCGCCGTACTTGTCGTAGAACGGCGTCTTGTGGCCGACGACGCCCTTGGGAACCATCGAGTACAGCGGCTCCGCGGTGCCCTGGTAGACCTTGGAGACGAGGGTGCCGCGGTCGATGACCTGGGCGATGGCCTGGCGGACCGCGAGCTTGTTGACCGCCGGGTCCTTGGGGTTGAAGACCAGGTAGCGGATCTCGGCGCCGACGTTCTCGACGACCTGGACGCCGAGTCCGTGTGCGGCGGGGCTCTGGAGGTCGGTGACCTGCGGGGCCGACAGGCCTCGGTAGGTGGCGTCCAGCTCCTTGGCCTTCAGGTCCGCGACCATCTTCTGGGAGTCCGCGTAGTAGCGGATGGTCACGGCCTTGTTCTGACGGTTCGCGAAGCCCGTGTAGCCCTTGTACTCGGACAGCACGGCCTCGCCGCCGTCCCTGTAGGAGTCCAGCACGTAGGGGCCCGAGCCGGTGATCTTTCCGTCCTCGCGCACCTTGTCGGCGGGGTAGTCCTTGGGCGCGACCAGCGAGGCCGCGGGCGAGCCGAGGACGTACGGGAAGGTGGCGTCCGAGGTCTTCAGGTGGAAGACGACGGTCAGCGCGTCGGGGGTCTCGATCTTGTCGAGGCTGCCGAAGAGGTCCTTCGGGCCGACCTTGGAGCCGATCGTCCGGATCCGGTCGAGGGAGTGCTTGACGGCCTTGGAGTCGAGGGGCTCGCCGTTGGAGAACTTCAGGCCCTTGCGCAGGGTGCACCGGTAGGCCTGGCTCGCGCCGTCGGTGAACTCGCAGTTCTGTGCGGCGTCCGGCTGGGGCTTGGTGGAGCCCGTGGGGAACGCCAGAAGGGTCTGGTAGACGTTCCGGTACAGCTCCCAGGAGCCGTCCCACGCCGCGGCGGGATCGAGGGTACTCGGTGCGCTCGTGGTCCCTACGACGATCCGCTTCGCCTCGTCGCCGTCGTCATCCGACAGCAGGCCGCAACCGGCGAGCAGGGATATGGACGCAAGGGCCGCAGTGATCTGCAGGCATCTGGTCCGGTTGAACACGTGCACGCTCCTCGATCAGCCAGGGGTGCGGCAGACCCTACCGCAGTGCCCCACGAATCCAATGGGTTGGTTTCGTGAGGCACTTGACCGGTTCCGTGCATATTCGATACCTATTTACCTCCCTTTCGGAGGCAAATACGTCCGATTATCGGTCAGTGCACCCCGGAATTGAGGAACATCCCACCGTCGACGACCAGAGTTTGGCCCGTGATCCATTCCGCTTGTGCAGATGTAAGAAAGGCCGCGGCCCCGCCGATGTCCTCCGGGAGGCCGAGCCGGCCGAGCGGATAGGCCGCCGCGGCCTCCTGCTCCCGGCCCTCGTACAGCGCCTGGGCGAACTTGGTCTTGACCACCGCGGGGGCGATCGCGTTCACGCGGACCCCCGGCGCCATCTCGTGGGCGAGCTGGA
This sequence comes from Streptomyces sp. NPDC090021, assembly GCF_044748225.1. Lineage (NCBI taxonomy): Bacteria > Bacillati > Actinomycetota > Actinomycetes > Kitasatosporales > Streptomycetaceae > Streptomyces > Streptomyces sp. NPDC090021. The sequence continues at coordinate 72,348 of NZ_JBIVFO010000029.1, forward strand.
GGGTGAGGTTGACCATGGCCGCCTTGCTCATCCCGTACGCGCCGATGAAGGGCGAGGCGGAGATGCCGGCGATCGACGCGATGTTCACGATCGCGCCGCCGTTCTCCTTCTGCCAGGCGTGCCAGGTCCGCTGGGCGAAGCCGAGCGCGGAGATCACGTTGGTCTCGAAGACCTTCCGGGCGACCCCGAGGTCGAGGTCCGCGATCGGGCCGAAGACCGGATTGGTGCCCGCGTTGTTCACCAGGAAGTCGACCCGGCCGAAGGCCTCCATCGTGCGCTCGACGGCAAGGGCCTGGTGGGCCTCGTCGTGCGCCTTCCCGGCCACCCCGATCACCCGGTCCGCACCGAGGCGCTCCACGGCCTCCTTGAGGGCCTCCTCGTTGCGTCCGGTGATGCAGAGCCGGTCACCCCGGGCGACCAGCGCCTCGGCGATGCCGTAGCCGATGCCCCGGCTCGCCCCGGTGATCAGCGCGACCCTGCCGCTGTCGGTACCGCTGTACGTCATGACGTGCGCCCTGCCTCTCGTTCGGTGCGTCAGTTGAGGGGGCCGCCGGCCACGTACATGACCTGGCCGGAGACGAAGCCGGCGGCGTCACCGGTGAAGAAGGCGATGGCGTTGGCGATGTCGTCCGGGCGGCCGACGCGCTGGACCGGGATCTGGGTGGCCGCGGCGGCCTGGAAGTCCTCGAAGCCCATGCCGACCCGGGCGGCCGTCTGGGCGGTCATCTCGGTGACGATGAAGCCGGGGGCGACGGCGTTGGCGGTGACGCCGAACTTGCCGAGCTCGATGGCCAGGGTCTTGGTGAAGCCCTGCAGACCGGCCTTGGCGGCCGAGTAGTTGACCTGGCCGCGGTTGCCGAGGGCCGAGCTGCTGGAGAGGTTCACGATGCGGCCGAACTTCGCCTCCACCATGTACTTCTGACACGCCTTCGACATCAGGAAGGCACCGCGCAGGTGCACGTTCATGACCGTGTCCCAGTCGGTCTCGCTCATCTTGAAGAGCAGGTTGTCGCGCAGCACGCCCGCGTTGTTGACCAGGATGGTGGGAGCGCCGAGTTCGGCGGCGACGCGCTCGACGGCCGCCTCCACCTGCGCGCCGTCGGAGACGTCGCAACCGACCGCCAGCGCCCGGCCGCCGGCCGCCGTGACGGCCTCGACGGTGTCCTTGCAGGCCGCCTCGTCGAGGTCGAGTACGGCGACGGCGCGGCCCTCGGCGGCCAGGCGCACGGCGGTGGCCGCGCCGATGCCCCGGGCCGCCCCGGTCACGATGGCGACGCGCTGCTCGGTGGTGGACATGCTGGTTCTCCTCGCCCTTGAGAGACGGCCGCCCAAGGTGAGCAACCGCTTAGTAGCTTCAGCTGAGGAGACGCTAGGAGCCCTGGCACCCCGTGTCAACGGCCGCCGGTACGACACCGGCCGCGGACACGCCCTCAGCGGACGAGGAGGTCCAGGAGCCGCTCCACCTCCGCCGCGGGGTCGGCCGTCAGGCCCGTGTGCACCGGCCCCGGCTGCACCACCGTGCTGCGCGGGGCGATCAGCCAGCGGAACCGGCGCCCCGCGTCGTCACCCGCCGCCTGCCCCGCCGCCTCGCCGCCGCCGCACACTCCCTCGACCCCGCGCAGGGCGGCCCGTACGCCGGCCACGTCGGCCGCCGGGTCCAGCGCGAGGAGCTTCGCCTCGTCGAGGTGGGTGCGCGCGGCCACGTAGGAATGCGCCCGGCAGTAGACGATCACGCCGGCGTTGAAACACTCGCCGCGTTCCATCCGGGGCACCACGCGCACCAGCGCGTACTCGAACACGTCCCGCTCGGTCACTCGTCGCCGCTCTTCTTCTTGTGGGTCTTGTGGGTCTTGTGGGGCCATTCCGGCAGGTGGTCGGTGAGCCAGCCGGGAGGTCCGGCCGGCGCCTTCACCTCGGCCTCCAGCGAGATCCTCTCGTGGATCGTGGCCGCGCGCGGCAGCAGCGCCTCCACGTAGGCACGGCGCAGCGCGTCGGTGGAGTCGAATCCCGGCTCGTCGACCAGCCACTCGTCCGGGACCTCGGCGGTGACCTCGGTGAGCAGTTCCTCGGTGACCAGCGGTGCCAGTGCGGCGGCCGCTGCCTCGATGTCCGGTCCCACGGGGGCCAGTACGTGGTCGGAGGCGTTGTAGGGCTTCGCGGCGGCTGCCTGGGCCGTGGGCCAGTTGTGGTGCCAGATCATGGTGGCGCCGTGGTCGATGAGCCAGAGGTCCCCGTGCCAGACCAGCATGTTCGGGTTGCGCCAGGACCGGTCGACGTTGTTGATCAGGGCGTCGAACCAGACCACGCGCCCGGCCTCGGCCGGGTCCACCCGGTAGGCGAGCGGGTCGAAGCCGATGGAGCCCGGCAGGTAGTCCATGCCGAGGTTGAGTCCGCCGCTGGCCTTGAGCAGTTCCTGGACCTCCTGGTCGGGCTCGGCGAGCCCGATGACGGGGTCGAGCTGCATCTGCACCAGCGTGGGGACCCTGAGCCCCAGCCGCTGGGCCAGGCGGCCGCAGATGACCTCGGCGACCAGGGTCTTGCGGCCCTGACCGGCTCCGGTGAATTTCATGACGTAGGTGCCGAGGTCGTCGGCCTCGACGATCCCGGGGAGCGAGCCGCCCTCACGTAGGGGCGTCACATAGCGGGTCGCGATCACTTCTGTGAGCATTTTCCCAGGCTATCGGGCGAACAAGGTGCATGATCAAAGGATTTTCCCGGTCGGGGGGCGAACCGATGGAAAACACCCCTCCCGGGCTCACGCCCCGGCGGCGTCCCCGGCCTTGCTGGAGGGCTGGACCGTCGGGATGCGCTGGGTGAAGAACAGCGCGACGAGCGAGGCGAAAGCCAGGACGGAGAGGGCCGCGCTCAGCCCGTCGACCCTGGCCTGCTCGTTCGCCGCGAGCGCGGCGTCGGCCACCTCGGGGGTGACGCCGGCTTCGGCGAGCGCGCTCTCCAGCTGGGCGTCCGACAGGAAGGGTGCGCCGCTGGCGAGCTGGACGGTCGCCTGGCTCTTGACCGAGCTCGGGACCGCCGGGTTCTCCGTGATGCTGCTCAGGAAGGAGGACGTGAGAGTCGCGATCATGATGGATCCCGCGAGGGCCGTACCGATGGACGCGCCGAGGTTGGTGACGGCGTTCTGGACGCCTCCGACCTCGGCGGACTGCGCCTGTGGCACCGCGGACACGGTGACCGCGCCCAGCTGGGACGCGAGGGCGCCCATGCCGAGCCCGATCAGCAGCAGCGGGACGGCGACCACCTCCGCTCCCGCGTCCACGTCGAGCGCCCCCAGCAGGACCACCGCTCCGGCGAGCAGGGCGAGGGTCCCGAGCCGGACCACGCGACGCGGTGAGACGTCCGGCAGGAAGCGCGGGATCAGGGTCGCGGCCGCCAGCAGCGTGATCGACAGCGGCAGGAGCCGGGCACCGGTCGCCAGCGCGGACAGGCCCAGCGCGACCGACAGGTAGAGCGGGACGACGAAGAAGACGCCCATCATCACGAGGTACTGGAAGAAGAACATGGTCAGCCCGCCGGTGAGCTGCTTGTTCCGCAGCATCGCCGGGTCGACGAGCGGCTCCTGCCGCCGCGCCACCAGCCGGCCCTCCCAGCGGAGGAAGAGCCAGACCAGGAACAGCCCCAGCAGCATCAGCCACAGGGTCGGCGACACCCCGAACCACGCGGGCCCGCCCTCCTTGGGCCTGAACCAGCCCCACTCGTCCGACCGGAGCACCCCGTAGACGAACGTCCCGAGCCCCAGCGCCGACAGGACGACGCCGACGAGGTCGATGCGCGGACGCTCCTCGCTCACGGCGTCCGCGATGGGGCGGGCGAGCACGAGGATGCCGGCCACCATCAGCACCTCGCCGGCGAAGACCCACCGCCAGGAGAAGTAGGTCGTGGCGAGCCCTCCGATGAGGGGCCCCAGCGCGATGGCGATGGCGCCGGCCGCCGCGACGAGGCCGTAGGCGGCGGGACGGCGTTCGGCGGGGAAGTTCCCGGCGACGAGGGCCACGATCGCGGGCAGGATGAGCGCCGCCCCGACCCCTTCCAGGAACGACCAGCCGATCAGCAGCACGGTGAGGTTCGGTGCGATCGAGGTGACGAGGGAGCCGCTGCCGTAGATCACGCAGCCGATCAGGAAGGCGCGTTTGCGGCCGATCAGCACCCCGACCTTGCCGCCGGGGATCATGAGCATGGCCATCACGAGGGTGTAGGCCGTGATGGCACCCTGGATGCCGGTCACGGTGGTGCCGAGGTCCCCGGCGACGGTGGCGATGGAGACGTTCATGACGGAGCTGTCGAGTGCCATCAGGAACTGGCCCGCCGCGAGCGTCATCAGGACGAGTCGCGCCTTCGGGGGATTACCGGTCGCCGTCCCTGCCCTGGATGCCATGGCTGCATGCTTCCAGCCGTACGCGGGAGCGGCCGGACGACCCGCCCGAGAGTCAGCCGGACGGACAGGCGGCGACCGGATCGTCGTGGACCAGGGCGCAGACCATCCGTGCGCCGCGCGGTTCTCGGGGTAGGCGGCGCGGAGCTCCTCCTCGAAGGCCTTCCACTGCCGGGTGATCTCGGCGGTGGCGCGGCGGAAGTGGTCGCCGGTCCGCGCCCGGGCGGACGCGGGCGTGTTCACGGCAGGCTCCCGGCTCGGTTCCGGCGAGGGTGCTTCCATGCTGCGCACGGCCGGGCCGTCCCCGCATCCGCGGCCGTGCGCGGGCTCCCCGGCAGCACTGCGTACCGCGTCCGTCCCGGTGGCGGCCGGGCGCCCTCGCGCGCCCGGCGGGCGCCAGACCTACAGTTGAGGGCGAGGTGGCGTGCCGGGACTCGGGGCGGCCGCTCCCCCTTGCCCAGTCCCCCGCGCCAGGGCGCGACAACCCCAGGAGGGCATGCGACATGTCCACTGCATCTGAAACCCCGGTTCTGGACACCCTCGCCGCCATGACGGTCGATTCGCTCGAACGGTGCGGGTTGGACCCGACCATGCTGCTCATGACCCGGATCGCGGCGCTCGCCGCCTCGGACGCTCCTCCGATCTCCTACCTCGCCCACATCGACCCCGCGGTCAAGGCCGGCCTGACGGCGGAGCAGTTGCAGGACGTCCTGGTCGCCATCGCGCCCATCGTCGGCACCGCCCGTGTCATGACGGCGGCGGGCAACATCACCAGGGCGTTCGGCGTGGCCATCGCCGTCGCCGAGGCGGAGGCCCAGGCCGAGATGGACTCCATGGGCTGACTCGGAACGACAGCCGGACCGGTCGGGTGGCCGACCGGTCCGGCCCGGGCGGGGCGGGTCACGTAGGCAGGCAGCAGGCAGCAGGCAGATCGATCAGGCCGGCAGCCAGGAGTCAGGAGTCAGGAGGGCCCCCATGTCCCGGAGTGCGATCACCGCGATGCGTGCGGTGCCCGGTGCCACACCCGAGGAGCGCGCGGCCATGGGCAAGGACGCCCGCCGCCGTTGTCCCCGGTCGGGGCACGCCGTGTACCAGCCGTCCCCCGACCGGCCGGATCCCCTGGCGATCCTGGAGGCGCAGTCCGCGACACGGGTGCCCGAGCTGGTCCCGATCCGCTACGCCCGGATGACGGAATCCCCGTTCCGCTTCTACCGGGGTGCCGCCGCCATCATGGCGTCCGACCTGGCCGGGACCCCGGCCTCGGGCATCGCGGCACAGCTCTGCGGTGACGCGCACCTGCTGAACTTCCGCCTGCTGGCCTCGCCGGAGCGGCGGCTGATGTTCGACATCAACGACTTCGACGAGACGCTGCCCGGCCCCTGGGAGTGGGACGTCAAGCGGCTGTCCGCGAGTCTGGTGATCGCCGCCCGGGCGAACGGCTTCGACGAGGCCGAACGCGCCCGCATCGTGAACTCCGCGGTGCGCTCGTACCGCGAGGCGATGACCGGCTTCGCCGGGATGGGCAATCTCGACGTCTGGTACGCGAAGACCGACGCGGAGGGGCTGGAGGCCCTCGTCACCGAACAGCTCGACAAGCGCGGCCGCAAGAAGCTGGCCACGGCGCTGGCGAAGGCCCGGTCACGCGACAACCTGCAGGTCTTCGACAAGCTCACCGAGATGGTCGACGGGCAGCCCAGGATCGCGGCGGACCCGCCGCTGCTGGTACCCCTCGCGGACCTGCTGCCGGACGACGAGCGCGGCGAACTCGTGGAGCGGCTCGCCTCGCTGGTGGGCCACTACGGCCACACGCTGGAGAGCAACCGCCGGGCGTTGCTGGAGGACTACCGCCTGGTGGACGTCGCCCGCAAGGTGGTCGGCGTCGGCAGCGTCGGCACCCGCTGCTGGATCCTGCTCCTGCTCGGCAAGGACGGCCGCGACCCGTTGTTCCTCCAGGCCAAGGAGGCCGACACCTCCGTGCTCGCCGGCCACGTCGGCGCCAGCCTGTACGCGAACCAGGGCGAACGCGTGGTGTCGGGGCAGCGGTTGATGCAGGCGGCGAGCGACATCTTCCTCGGCTGGGAGCGGGTGGACGGCATCGACGGCAGGAAGCGGGACTTCTACATCCGCCAACTGCGCGACTGGAAAGGCATCGCGATGCCGGAGACGATGTCGCCCGCACAGCTGGAGACCTTCGGCAACGCCTGCGGGATGACCCTGGCCCGCGCGCACGCCCGCTCCGGCGACCGGGTGGCGATCGCCTCGTACCTCGGCCGGGGAGACGTCTTCGACCGGGCGCTCGCCGAGTTCGCCGAGGCGTACGCCGACCAGAACGAACGCGACCACCAGGCCCTGGTGGACGCGGTACGGGCCGGCCGCCTGCCCGCGCGGGAACTCCCGGCGGACTGACGGCGGACCCGCGGGGCCGGACGGCACCATCCCCTCCTGCGGCGCCGACCGGCGGGGCGCGTGATCAGAACGCGAAGACCGCGTTGCCGTTGAGGGTCGCGGCCATGGTGCAGGAGTTGGCGAACGTGTGGTCCCAGGCCACGCGGCGGCCCTCCCACACGCCGACCGCGGACACGGTGACGGGGGCGTAGTGCATCGGGCACGCCCGGTCCGGGTTCGGGGTGGAGAGCAGCCGGTCGAACGTGCCTCCGGTGGACTTCAGGGCCGCGCACGCGGCCTCGGGGTCGGGGTGCGTTCCCCGGGGACCCGGCGCGCAGCTGACGGTGGTGGCGCGGACGACGGTGGCTGCGGCCACGTCGTCCCCCTGGGCGACGCTGAAGACCATGGCCGACGGGGCGTACAGGCTCTCGGGCTGAGCCTGCGCGATGCCGGCGGCACCGGCCAGACAGAGGAGCGCGGCAGCGGAGACGGCGGCGGAGCGACGGTAACGCACGGGAAGACTCGCTTTCGATTCTTTGGTTGAGCGCGATGATTCCTTTCGGTATCGCGCTCCGTTGCGCCAAAGCCTCGCTGAGTCGAAGGGGCATTGCACATCGACGACCGATTTACGGACACCTCGTCCGCATAACGGTGACCGAATGGCCGTTCGGGCAGCTCAGACGGGGTGCGACCGCACTGTCACCCTGTGCGACCGTCGCACGGTCCGGGCGATGACGTGCGGCGTTGCGGACGCGGCACCGCTCCGGGGCGCCCCGGGTTCACCGGACGGCTACCCAGCTTGTCCGGATGTCTGCGCTCCGAGGCGGCCCGCGGGGGCCCACCGGCCGAGCAGCTCCTCGGTCGTGGTGATGGCCGCCACCAGCGCGAGCGAGTTGCGGATGACCTCGGCGGTGCAGGAGGCGGGCACTCCGGCGATCGCGTCGGCGGGGACCACGACCCGGTAGCCGAGGTTCACGGCGTCGAAGACGGTGTTCGGGATGGCGATGTTGGAGGAGACCCCGGTGACCACGAGGGTGCGGATGCCGAGGTTGCGCAGGAGCGCGTCCAGGTCGGTGCCGGCCATGGGCGAGAGGCCGTGCAGACGGCGCAGGACGAGGTCCCGCTCGGCGACGGTGAGCGGCGCGGCGACCTCCACCGCGCGACTCCCGGTCAGCTGTCGCACGGGAAGCCTGCCGGCCGCCCGGAAGAGCCGGGCGTTGGTGTTCGCCGCGAGGCCGTCCGGCCGCCGCTCGGCGACCGCGTGCAGCACTTGTACGCCGGCTCCGCGCGCGGCCTCGACCAGCGCGGCGACCCGACCCAGCATGCCGGAGTCCCGCGCCTCCTTGGCGAGTTCGGGCAGCGCGCTCTCCTCGCCCACGACGCCGTTCTGGCACTCGACGGTCAGCAGCGCGGTCGTGACGGGATCGAGGTCCGGCATGACTCCCCCTGGCGTGGCGTCGGAAGAGCCCTCATGATTCCTGACACACAGTCAGATGTGAAGGGGCGCGGTACCGATGGACGGGACTCAGCGGCGGGGCCGCCGCATCATGATGAGCACGGCGGAAGTGGACGCGTTCCTGCGGGAGCAGAGGACCTGCCGGGTGGCGACGGTCTCCCCCGACGGGCGCCCGCACGTGGGCGCCCTGTGGTTCGCATGGGACGGCGGCTCGCTGTGGCTGTACTCGATCACGCGCAGCCGACGCTGGGCGGACCTGCGCAAGGACCCGCGGATCTCCGTGGTCGTGGACGCGGGCGAGTCGTACGACGAGCTGCGCGGCGTGGAACTGTCCGGCAGTGCGGTCTTCGTGGGCGAGGCCCCGCGCACGGGCGAGCCCTGCCCCGAACTGGCGGAGGCCGAACGGATCTTCCCGGTCAAGAACTTCGGAATCGAGGAGATGCCGCACGACGGACGCCACGCGTGGATCCGCCTGACCCCGGACACGGTCGTCTCCTGGGACTTCCGCAAGATCTGACGGCCCGCGGCCGTGCGGGCACCCGGGCCCTGCCGTCGAAGCCCCGCCCGGCCCGCGACGCCCGGCGCTACGTGGACGACAGAACACCTAGGGCGTGTTTTGAAAGTAGCGCCGGGCGCCCGAAGGGCGTGGCTCACGGCGTCTGGTGCCGTGCATCGCAAGGCGGAGGGGCGCCCTTGTACTGGACGTACTTGGGCGAACCCGACAACGCAGCGAGGTGCGGTGCCAGGCGTCGTGGGCCAGGCGGGACTTTCAAAACACGAGCTAGGCGTGCTGGAGTTCGGCGGCCGTGGTCCGCAGGGCGTCGACCGCGGCCCGGATCGAGGGCCGGCGGTCCGCGTCCGCGCGCCAGACGGCGTACACGTGACGGCGCACGGCGTCGCAGACGGGCAGCAGCCGGACGCCCGGCGGTACCGGGCCGCGGCCCAGCTTCGGCGCGACGCACACCCCGAGCCCGGCCTCGACGAAGGCCAGCTGGGTGTGGTGCTCCTCGGCGATGTGCGCGATGCGCGGCTCCGTTCCGGTGCCGCGCAGGGTGAAGACCAGCCATTCGTGGCAGAACTGACCCTCGTTCCAGGAGATCCACTCGTCGTCGGCGAACTCGGCGAGGGAGATCGAGGACCGGTCCGCCAGCCGGTGGCCGGCCGGGACGGCGATGTCGACGGAGTCGTCCAGCAGGTGCGTCCGGGTGAGCTCGGCGGGCACCGGCATCCGCTTGTTGTGCCAGTCGATGGCGAGGGCCATGTCGAGGTCGCCCCGCACGACGGCGGCCATGCTCTCCTCGGGCTCCTGCTCGCACACCCGGACCCGTAGCTCCGGGTGGCCGGTGCGCAGCGCGGACAGGGCCTGGGGCAGCAGCCCTCGCATGGCGGTGGGAAAGGCGCCGATGCGCAGCTCCCCGACGGCGCAGCCGCGCTGTGCCTCGACGTCGGCCTGGGCCTGCTCCACCTGGGAGATGATCCGGGCCGCATGGTCGGCGAGCAGTCGGCCCGCGTCGGTGAGGCGGACCCCGCGGCCGTTCCTGGCCAGCAGCGGCTGGCCGACCTCGCGCTCCAGCTTGGCCATCTGCTGGGACACGGCGGAGGTGGTGACGTGGAGGCCGTCGGCGGCGCCGCTGACCGAGCCGTGACGGGCGAGGGCGTCGAGGGTGCGCAGGCGCTCCAGGTTCAACATGTAAGCGATGCTACGCCGTCACCGAGAGAAACTCTCGCTTGTCCTACGAAGTTGATACGAGCACAGTAAGGGGCATGAGCGCACCCGCAGCCCCTCGGCCGACCCTGCCGGCCCCTTCACCGACCGCCGCCGCCACCGTCGCGACCGCCACCACCTCCACCACCTCGCCCACGCCGGCGGCGGTCACGAGCGCGGCGCCCCGTCGGCGCGGCCTGCTCGACTGGCGGGTGCGGTTCGCGATCCTCTCGGTGGTCTGGGGCTTCAGCTTCCTGCTGATCAAGGTCGGCACCGAGGCGTACGCGCCCTTCCAGGTGGCCCTGGGCCGGGTCCTGTTCGGCGCGCTCGCGCTCCTCGCCGTGCTCATGCTCCGCCGGGAGCCGCTCCCCCGCGGGCTGCGCACCTGGGGACACCTCACCGTGGCGGCGCTGCTGCTCAACACCGCCCCGTTCTCGCTCTTCGCCTACGCCGAGCTGAGCATCCCCTCCAGCCTGGCCGGCATCTGCAACGCCACGTCCCCGCTCTGGGGCATGGCCCTGTCGCTGGTCGCCCTCTCCGAGGACCGCCCGACGCGTCGTCGCTTCGCCGGCCTGGGCCTGGGCTTCCTCGGCGTGCTGACCGTGCTCGGCGCCTGGCACGGCTTCTCCGGCGTCGACGCCAGGGGCACCGTCTTCGCCCTGCTGGCCTCGCTCTGCTACCCCGTCGGCTGGATCTACGTCCGCCGCACGCTCGCCGGCACCCCCGGCTCTCCGGTGGCCCTGACCGGCGGCCAGCTCATGGTCTCCACCCTCCAGCTCGCGCTGGTCAGCGCCCTGTTCACGTCGGCCCCGGCCTCGTTCCCGCTCTGGCCGACCCTGTCGGTGATCGCCCTGGGCGCCCTCGGCACCGGCATGGCCCTGCAGATGCAGTACGGCCTGGTCACGGAGGTCGGGCCGACCACCGCCCAGATGGTCACCTACTTCATCCCCGTCATCGCCACCACGGCCGGCGTCCTGGTCCTCGGCGAACAGCTGAACTGGAACACCCCGGTCGGCGCCGCGATCGTCCTGGCGGGCGCCGCCCTCACCCAGACCCGGCCCGGACCTGCCAAGCCGGCCTGACCGCGCCCACCCCGGTGGCCCCGCCCCGGCGACGGGGAGCACCGGGGCGGGCGCGTCCGGCCCGCGGGGTCCCGCCCGGCGGCGGGACCCCGCGGTCAGTCGTTCCGGCCGCCCGCCGTGCCCGGCCGGACCGCCGCGGCCACGGCGTCGGCCAGGACCGGCACCTCCGACACCTCCAGGCGGGACACCGTCAGCCGCACGCCCGGCCCCGACTCGACCCGGAACACGGCCCCGGCCGCGACCCCCCACCCCGCCGCGAGCAGCCTCGTGACCACCACCGTCTCGTCGGCCACCGGCACCCACACGTTCAGTCCCGTCCGCCCGTGCGCCGGCACGCCCCGCTCCCGCAGGGCCTCGACCAGCGCGTCCCGCCGCTCCCCGTAGGCCCGCGCGACGGCCGCCCGGTCCACCGCCCGCGAGGTCCACAGTTCCACCACCGCGTGCTGGAGCAGCCGGCTCACCCACCCCGGACCCAGCCGCTGGCGTCCCCGCACCCGGTCCAGGGTCACCTCGTCGCCCGTCAGGACGGCGAGCCGCAGGTCCGGCCCGTACGCCTTGGCCGTGGAGCGGATCAGCACCCAGTGCCGGGTCACCCCGCCCAGCGGGTGCAGCGGCAGGTCGACGATCCCGTGCCCGTGGTCGTCCTCGACCAGCAGCACCCCGGGGTACCGCGCGAGCAGTTCCCGCAGTTGCGCCGCTCGCTGCGGGCCCACCGCGGCGCCGGTCGGGTTCTGCGCGCGCGAGGTCACCACCAGCGCCCGTGCCCCCGCCGCGAGGGCCCGGGCCACAGCTTCGGTCCGGGGCCCGTCGTCGTCGACCGCGACCGGCAGCAGCCGCAGCCCGAGTGCGGGCACCAGGTCGAGCGCACCGCCCCACCCCGGGTCCTCGACCGCCACGGCGTCACCGGGCCTCAGGTGCGCGACCAGGACCCGTTCGATCGCGTCCAGCGCCCCCGAGGTCACCGCGACCGGCCCGGAGGGCACCGCGTCCGCGTCGAGTTCGGCGCGGGCGATCCGCGCCAGATCGGGCGCGACCGGGTCCGCCCCGTAGAGGGTGGGCGCCTGCGCGTGACGGCGCGCGGCGGCCGCCAGTGCCCCGTCCAGCGCGGGCAGCAGCGACACGTCGGGGTTGCCCTCCGCGATGTCCCGCACCCCGGGCGGCACCACCATCCGCAGCGCGTCCCGCGGGGTGCTCGACGGGCGGGCGCGCACCCGGCTCCCGCGCCGCCCGTCCGTCTCGATGACACCGCGCTCACGCAGCGTCCGGTAGGCGGCCGCCACGGTGTTCGGGTTGACGCCGAGCACGCCCGCCAGCTCCCGCATCGGCGGCAGCGGCGATCCGGGCGGCAGTTCGCCCGACGCCACGCCCGCCTCGACGCTGGCCGCGATTTCAGATGTGCGACGACCTGTGATCCGATACTCTCCTAGCACAAACAACATTATGCACTAGTGCAATGGAGTCCGCATCATGACGGCCACGCCTGCCACCGAGACCACGGAGACAACGGAGACGACGGAGAGCACCGGGACGACCGGTGCGTACGAGCCCACCGACCGCACGGTCCCCACCCGCTCCCGCGACCGGGCGCGCTACGACCGCGAGACGGTGCACTCGATACTCGACGGGGCCTACATCTGCCATCTGGGCTTCGTCCGCGACGGCGCGCCGGTGGTCCTGCCGACGCTGTTCGCCCGGGTCGGGGAATCGCTCTACGTGCACGGTTCCACCGGGTCCCGCCCGCTGCTCGCGGCGGGCCGCACCGACCCGGGCCTGCCCGTCTGCGTCACGGTCACCCATGTCGACGGCCTGGTGCTGGCCCGCTCGGCCTTCCACCACTCGCTCAACTACCGCTCGGTGGTCGTGCACGGCACCGCCCGCCAGGTGACCGACGAGGCGGAGTGCCGCACGGCCCTGGGCGCCATGGTCGACGCCGTCGCCCCGGGCCGTTCCGGCGACGTCCGGCCGGCCAACGCCAAGGAGCTCGCCGCCACCGCGGTGATCCGGGTGGACCTGGAGGAGGTGTCCGCGAAGCTCCGTACCGGAGGGGTGAACGACGACGCCGAGGACCTGGGCCTGCCGCACTGGGCGGGCGTGGTCCCGGTCGGCACGACGTACGGCACGCCCGTGCCCGCCGCGGACCTGACCCCCGGCATCGCCGTCCCGGACTACCTCACCGGGCTCTGACGGGCCGGCCGCACGGCGGCGGGCGCTGCGGGGCCGGTGGCTCCGGCGGGCCCCGCGGACGGGCCCGCCGGACGACGGGACTCCGCCACGATCAGCGCGCCGACCGCCGCCAGCAGCAGTGCGGTGCCCAGGACCACGGCGCCGGTCAGCCGCTCCCCCAGGACGAGGACGGCGATCGCCGCCGCGCTCACCGGCTCGATCAGCATGATCACCGAGACGGTCGCGGCCCGCACGGCAGCGGCGCCGGTGAAGTAGAGGACGTACGCCAGCGCCGTCGGCACGGTGGCGACGTACAGCAGCAGCCAGAGCACCCGCCCCAGGTCCGCGGTGTGCGGCAGCAGCCCTTCGGCCGCGGCGAGCGGCAGCAGGCACACCGCGCCCACCGCGACGGACCAGGCGGTGGTCACCAGCGGGTCCCCGGCAGCGCCGCGCCGGCCCAGCCGGCGGGCCCGCAGGGTCATCGCCGCGTACCCGGCGGCCGACAGCAGCGCCCAGCCCACGCCGAGCGGGCGCACCTCGGCCCCGCCGCTGCCCAGGACCAGGACGGCCAGCCCCGCGAGCGCCCCCGCGACGGCGACCGTGCCACCGCGGCCGAGCCGTTCGCCCATCCAGGAACGCGCTCCGAGCGCGATGAGCACGGGTCCCGCGCCGAGGGTGACCACGGTGCCCACGGCCAGCCCGGTCTCGCGCACGGCGGCGAAGTAGGCGGCCTGGAAGACGGTGAAGAGCAGCCCGGTCACGATCAGGGAGCCCACCGAGGGCGAGACCGCGGACGGCCGCACCCGCCCCCGCCCGCGACGGACCCGCCGGTCACGGACCCGTCGGACGGCGAGCACCCCGAGGAGCACGACGAGCCCGCCCGCGCAACGCCAGAACGACAGGGCGAGCGGGCCGAGGTCACTGGCCAGGTAGAGGAGGGAGGCGGCCGCCCCGGCGGTGCCCCAGGCGGCTCCGGCGACGACGAGGTACAGCAGACTGCGCCCGGCAGCGGGCGAGTGGTTCGACACGTGAGTTCTCCGCGCGTGAAGGATGAGTGGATCGAGGTCATCGCTTCGCGGGCAGCACCGACCCGCCCGGGGACTGCCCGGGCCGGATCGTCGTCGTGGGGCGCCGCCCGCTAGGACGCGGGAGGCGGAAGCACGGTCGCATGCATGTCGGTCACCCTACAGGGCGGCTTTCGCGGGTTCGCGGTCCGCCCGGACCGGTTCGGCCGCCTGCGGGGCCGGCCGCGAGGACTGCGCGATGAAGGCGCCGCCCAGCACCAGGGCGCCGCCGGCGATCTGCCAGGTGGAGAGGTGCTCGCCGAGCAGGATCCAGGCCAGCACGGTGGCCACGACGGCCTCCAGGAAGGCCACCACGCCCGCGACCTGGGGCGAGAGCCTGCGCACCGAGACCACACCGGTCACGTACGCGAAGACGGTCGCGACGAGCACGACCCAGCCGAGCAGCGCCGGCGCGGGCACCATGGTGCCGCCCACGGACGCGTCCCCGCCCAGCACCGACCAGTCGATCTCCCACGGCCGGGCGATGACTGTCATCACCAGGGCGCCGATGAGCATCCCGTACGCGATCACCCCGAGCGGGTCGGGGGCGTCCTCCCCGTCGGCGCCCTGGTCGGCGAAGACGAAGTAGAACGCCTGGCAGCAGGCCGCGGCGAGACCGAAGAGCACGCCGAGCAGGTCCAGGCTGAGTCCGGCCCAGATCTCGACCACGCAGGCCAGGCCGACGACGGCCACGGCCGCGCCGGCGGCGGCCCCCCGCGTCACCGGCTTGCGCTGTACGAAGCGGATGTAGCCGAGGAGCAGCGCCGGGCCCAGGTACTCCAGCAGGAGGGCCACACCGACCGGGATCCGGGACAGCGAGGCGAAGTAGAAGGCCTGCACGCCCGCGACGGCGACGAGACCGAAGCCGGCGAGCAGGGCGGGCTTGCGCAGCAGGAGGTCGCGGTGGCGCCAGGCGAGAGGGGAGAGCACGAGCGCCGCGCCGGCCACCCTGAGCCAGACCATGTGGAGGGGGTCCAGACCCGCCTCGATCAGCGGCTTCGCAGCCACTCCGGAACCACCGAACGCGAACGCCGAAACGAGGGCGAGGCCCAGTCCGGCGTTTTTCCCTGACGCTTGCATCCGGCCATCATGACAGGGCAAGTCAGGAGCGTCACTGCTGTGACACCTGTTGAGACAGACCTGAGATCACGCCTCGCCGAGCCCCACCGGATCTGACAGGCCGTCAGTATTGAATGTTCCCGCCGCCGGGGCTACCTTCCGCCGCACGTACCCGACGAGAAGGGGTGGTCGCATGGCCGAAGTCACCGCGGAATCACGCATCGAGGCGTCCGCCGCGCAGCTCTGGTCCCAGCTGACGGACTGGGACGCGTACGGGCAGTGGAGCATGACCCACACGAACTTCCCGCAGGGCGGCCCGCAGACCCTGGCCGTCGGATCGACCTTCGCCGAGAACATGAAGATGATGGGATTCCCGGCCGAGGTGATCTGGACCGTCTCCGAGCTGGAGGACGAACGCCTCTTCGCGATCACCGGCAAGGGCCCGATGGGCGTCGCCGTCCTCACCCGGTACACCCTGACGCCGGACGGCGGGGCCACGACCGTCCGCATCGACGGCGAGTTCACCGGGGCCGCCGTCTCCCTGATGGCGGGCAAGCTGAAGGACTCGGCCACCGCCGCCCTGAACGAGTCGCTGCACAAGCTCGCCGGCCTGGTCGCCTGAACCGGGCCGCACCCACCCGCACACGGGGACGGCGCGCCCCGCGACGCGTGGTCGCGGGGCGCGCCGCGCCCGCGGGGGCCGCACGGGCTCAGTGCTCGTCGGCCAGGATCAGGTAGAGCTTCTTGCGGGCGTCACCCAGGACCGCGAGCGCCTTCTCGCGCTGCTCCGGCGAGCCGGTCCTGAAGACCTGGCCGAACGCCTCCATCAGGCCGGCTCCGGCCTGCCGGGCCTCGTGCACCGCCTCGAAGTCGAAGCCCCGCCCGGCGTCCGCCCAGGGCGCCTCCGGTCCCGCCCCGGCCTCGGCCCGGCCGGCCTCGGTGAGCGTGAACAGCTTCTTGCCGCCCTCGCTCTCGCTGCTGATGAGACCTTCGTCCTCCAGCAGGTTCAGGGTCGGGTAGACCGAGCCCGGGCTGGGCTTCCACGCCCCGCCGCTGCGCTCGCCGATCTCCTGGATCATCTCGTAGCCGTGCATCGGCCGGTCGGCGAGCAGCGCCAGGATCGAGGCCCGTACGTCGCCGCGCCGGGCCCGTCCCCGCGGTCCCCCGCGGCCGCCGCGCCCACCGAAGGGCCCCGCGCCGAACGGCGGCCCGAACGGGCCGAAGGCCGCGCGGAATCCCTGGAATCCCTCCCGACGGTCCGGCCCGCAGTGGCCGTGACCCCGTCCGTGCTCGTGGCCGTGCTGTCCGTGCTGTCCGTGCTGTCCGTGCGAACGCATGACTGCGCTCCTTTCGTCACGTCGTGCCCGTGTCATCGGTTCTCCGATGCATCCACTATCGACGAGCGGTCGCGATGCGTCAACGATATATCGGAAACCGTCTCACCGAACCGCCCTGGAGAAGGCCAGTCACCCCGGATTGGCCTTTGTCGATGATCAAGAAACCGTCCTAACGTCGGTCCATGCGCATCCGAATCGTCGACGCCTTCACCGACCGCCCCTTCCACGGCAACCCCGCCGGGGTCCTGCTCCTCGACGGCGGATTCCCCCCGGACGCCTGGCTGCAGCAGGTGGCGTCCGAGGTGAACCTCTCCGAGACCGCCTTCGCCCACCCCCTCCCGCCCGGCGGGGACGCCGACTGGGCGCTGCGCTGGTTCACCCCGGCCGCCGAGGTCGACATGTGCGGTCACGCCACGCTCGCCACGGCCCATGTGCTGGCCACCTGTGGACTCGCCGAGGGGCTGATCCGCTTCTCCGCCCGCTGCGGTGTGCTCACCGCGGAGACCGCCGCGGACGGCACGATCACCATGGACTTCCCCACGTCCGCCCTGATCCCGGTCCCGGCGCCGCCCTCCGTGGACCACGCGCTCGGCGGCGCGCCGATCCTCTCCGTCCACGACACCGCCGCGCACATCGGCGACCTCGTCGTCGAACTCGCCGACGAGAAGACCGTCCGCGAGCTGGAGCCGGACCATGGCGCCCTGCGCGCCTTCGCCAAGCGCGGCGTGATCGTCACCGCCGCCGCCGAGGACCCCTCCCGCGGGTACGACTTCGTCTCCCGGGGCTTCTTCCCGGCCTTCGGGATCGACGAGGACCCGGTCACCGGCAGCGCCCACACCGCGCTCGCGCCCTTCTGGGCGCAGCGCCTGGGACGCAACGAACTGACCGGCCTCCAGGGCGGCGCCCGGCAGGGACTGGTACGGGTGACACTGGCGGGCGACCGCACCCTGTTGACCGGACACGCCGTGACCGTCCTCGACGGGGAGCTGCTCACCGCCCCGTGACCGGGCGGAAGGCGACCGCCGGGCACCTCCGGGCACCGGCGGGCACCGGCGGGGAGGGGCGGGTCAGCGCGCAGGTCAGCCGGCGGGCCCGCCCCGCCGCCCGCGGGCCGCCTTCGACCGTCGCCTCGCCTCCGCCTTCGCGCGTGCCGCGGCCCGCCGCTCCCGCTCGCTGTCCGCCCAGGCCTCCGAGTCGATGCGCTTGCGGTAGACCTGCCCCGGCTCGGCGGCGCCCAGGTGCACCGTCCACCACCACAGGGCGGCCGACACCACGAACAGGCAGAACGCCGTCAGCAGGTAGGAGGTGACCTCCTCGGACTCCGGCACTCCTTCGTCGTGCATGAAGCCGGGTACGCCGGAGACGAGCGCGTTCACCCACCACGCGAGCGCCAGGTTGAACAGGACCAGGGAGATCCAGTAGGCGACCCGCATGCTCCTCGCCGCGCCCGTCACCTCGCCCAGCAGCAGCAGGCGCCGCAACGAGACGGGTCCCGTCCGGTGCCGGCTGCCGGTGTCCGCCTTGGCGCGGCGCACCGAGGCGTAGAGGTCGTCGAGCCAGCGGCCCGGCTCCGGATCGGGCGGCGGGCCGTCGGTCGGGGCCAGCTGTTTGGCCTGGATCCAGCCGGAGATGAACTGGATCTCCAGCTGGGCCTTCTCCAGCCGCCGGCGGTAGTGGTGGTCCGCGCTGCGCGCCTCGCGGCGGTCCCGGATGAGGAGGCTGGCCCCGCCCACCAGACCGCTGACCACGGGCACCAGGAACGGGGCGAACGACACCAGGGAGTCCATGACAGCCACCGCGCGCGCCTCCTCACTCCCCCCAGCGTCGCACCGGCGCGGCCCGCGGCCACGCCCTGCGGGGCCGATCGGGTGCGCCGCCCCGTCACGGCGTCGGCAGCCAGCCCACCTTGCCCGCGAGCAGGGCGTACCCGCCGAAGGCCACGATGTCGAGCAGCGCGTGCGCGGCGACGAGCGGCCCGACCCGTCCCCAACGGCGGTAGGCCAGCACGAAGACGACGCCCATCACCACGTTGCCGATGAAGCCGCCGATGCCCTGGTAGAGGTGGTAGGAGCCGCGCAGCAGGGAGCTGGCCGCCAGCGCCGCCAGCGGCGACCATCCCAGCTGGCCGAGCCGGCGCAGCAGGTAGGCCAGTACGATGACCTCCTCCACGACCGCGTTCTGGATCGCGGAGAGGATCAGCACGGGAAACTTCCACCACACGTCGGGCAGGGCCTCCGGCACCACCGTGAGGTTGAAGCCGGCGGCGCGCGCCCCCAGGTAGAAGGCCAGCCCCGCGCTCCCGATCCCCGCCGCGACGACTGCGCCGCGGCCCAGGTCCCACAGCGGCCGGGTCCGGTCGAAGCCGAGCACCCGCAGCCCGGGGGCGCCCTCGCGGGTCAGCAGGTGCGCCACCAGCAGTACGGGGACCAGCGCGCTCGCGATCCCGAACAGCTGCCAGGCCAGGTCGAGCCAGGGGCGACCGGGGGCGTAGGAGCCGTTGAGCGTGGCGGCCTGGTCCTTCAGGCCGCCCGGCTTGGTCAGCGAGCCCAGGAAGCTGATCAGCGCGGAGACCCCGCTCGCGCCCAGCGAAAGCGCCAGGACGAGCAGGGTCTCGGTGCGCAGGAGGTTCCGCCGCCCCTCCTCGCCCAGCTCCACGAACACCGGCTCCG
This sequence comes from Streptomyces sp. NPDC090021, assembly GCF_044748225.1. Lineage (NCBI taxonomy): Bacteria > Bacillati > Actinomycetota > Actinomycetes > Kitasatosporales > Streptomycetaceae > Streptomyces > Streptomyces sp. NPDC090021. The sequence goes on from NZ_JBIVFO010000029.1 coordinate 91,655, forward strand.
GCTCAGCCCGCACGACCGACTCCCGTCCTGCCATCCCGTTGCGACCACCCCATACTGCCTCGTCGGCCGGGCGGGTGGATCGGCGAGGGAGGATCGGGGGAACACCGGGCAGGAGGCCGCCGGGCGCGGCACGGTGGCGACGGGGCGGCTCAGCGCCGGGCGGGCACCGCCGCGGCCACCTCCTCCGTCAGCCCCACGGGCCAGGTGTGCACGGGGTCGCCCCGGTGCATGAGTTCGCTGTAGCGCCGGGTGGTCGCGGCCAGCGCCTCGTCCCGGTCCAGCCCCGCCGCGAGCGCCCGGTGGTAGGTGTCCACCTGCCACGTCGCACCGTTCACCCGCCGCCGGCAGCGCTCCTCGATGATGCCGAGGTAGTGGTCGCGGTCCGCGGGTTCGATGCCCCAGGCATCCAGGCCCGCCGCGGCCATCGGCAGCAGTTCGTCCAGGACCAGGCGTACCGCCGGCACGCTGACCAGGCCGCCGGCCCGGCCCCGGCGCGGCCACCGCAGCCGTGCGTCGATCCCGTACCGGCAGGCCGCGTCGAAGTTCGCCTCCGCCTCGGCGAAGGGCAGCCGGGTCCACACGGGGCGCGGCTCGTCCGCGAGGGTGCGGACAAGCCCGTAGTAGAAGGCGGCGTTCGCGACGACGTCGGTGACCGTCGGCCCGGCCGGCAGCACCCTGTTCTCCACGCGCAGGTGCGGCACCCCGTCCGCCACCCCGTACACGGGCCGGTTCCAGCGGTAGACGGTGCCGTTGTGCAGGACCAGCTCCTGCAGGCGCGGCACCCCGCCTTCGGCCAGCACCCGCAGCGGCTCCTCCTCGTCGCAGATGGGGAGCAGGGAGGGGAAGTAGCGGACGTTCTCGGCGAAGAGCTCGTACGCCGAGTCCACCCACCGCTCCCCGAACCAGGTGCGCGGCCGCACACCCTGGGCCTGCAGCTCCGGCGGCCGGGTGTCGGTGGCCTGTGTGAACAGCGGCGGCCGCGACTCCCGCCACAGCTCGCGCCCGAACAGGAAGGGCGAGTTGGCGCCGACGGCTATCTGCGCCGCGGTCACCGCCTGCGCCGCGTTCCACACGGCCGAGAAGCGGGCGGGCGTCACCTGGAGGTGCAGTTGTACGGAGGTGCAGGCGGCCTCGGGCACGATCGACCCGGAGGTCCAGATCAGCCGCTCGACGCCGTCGATGTCGAGCGTGAAGTCCTCGCCGCGCATCATCAGGATCTGCTCGTTCAGCAGGGAGTAGCGGTCCACCGCCGAGAGGTTCGCGGTGACCAGGTCCGCGCGGGAGATCGTCGGCAGGATGCCGATCATCACCACCCCGGCATCGATCTCCGCGGCCTGCCGGTGGGCGTATCCGAGCCCCGCGCTGAGTTCTTCGGCGAGCCGGTCGAATACCCGCCCGCCGAGCCTGTGCGGCAGAACGTTCACCTCCAGGTTGAACATTCCCAGTTCGGTCTGGAAATCGGGGCTGGCAATCCGCTCCAGCACCTGGGCATTCACCATTCGCGGCAAGCCGTCGGTCCCCGCGAGATTCAGCTCGATCTCCAGCCCCATCATGTTCTTCGGGCGATCGAACCTCTTCTCCGCCAGAAGTCGCTCCAGTCCCTCCAGGCACTCGTGGAGTTTCCTTCGATACCGCTGCCGATCGGACAGGTCGAATCCTCCCGCCACGACCTTCTCCCCCATCGAAGCGTCCCTCCTCGAGTGGGCCTGGCCCGGGGCACCCAGGCGCGCGTTACGGTCGATGATGCCCCGGCATCGTGATCCATAACGCGGAGGGGGCGTGCGTGGCGAGGAGCGCGCGCCGGGTTGGCCGAAGGGCGCTTCGGCACATTCACCTGGCAAGTCGCCTCACGCAAATTCATCTTGGCATTTGCCCACCCTTGAATACAGGTCCTTTCCAGCCGAGCCCCCTTCCGGTAACCTCCGAGGTCAGCGCGGCACGTTCGCGCTCATCCGGCACGAATGCCATGTCAGCGGGACCGGTAAGCGCCTTGTCAGCAATAGGCGGGACAGCTAGCCGAAACACTGCGTGAACACATGTCGTATAAACTCCGCAAACGAGGCAGAGAGTTGGCGCGCGGCCATTGCCCCTCGGCCCCCCTCTGGCCCCAGAATGCGACAGCGCCGTCCCGCACCTGCCCCCGTTCCACAGGTCTCCCAAGTGAGAGGCGACCCACCATGCCGCTGCATGTCCCCCCGGCTCCCGCACCCGCCCTGCGCAGCGTCCTCGCGGCACTCGGTTCCCCCACCGCCGTCCATGAGGCGCACACCCCGGCCCTGCGCGCGATCCAGGGACCGCTGACCGCCGAACTCCCCCTTCCGGTCCACGTCCTGGACCGGCTGAACCTCTCGGACCTCGCGTCCGCCGGCCGGCCACCCCGGACCCGGCTCGTGGGCTGGCGGTTCCTGATCCGCAGCGGGGAACGCCACGTCGCGGCGGCCGACACCCGGCTGACGCCGGACGGCTGGACCTTCTCCCACTTCTTCGAGGGCCCCTACGTGGCCGCCACCGAACGCGCCCTGCGCCAGGCCGAGCTGCTCGCCACCGGCTACCAGCCCCGGCTGCTCTCCGTACCGGAGCTCTACATGCTGACCCTGTGGCTGCACGGGGCGGTGGGCGCGGACGCCGCCGCCGGACTGCCCGCCGGTGAGGACCTGCTGGTGCCACTGGCCCCGGCCCCGCCCGGCATCGCCGCGTACCGGCCGCATCCGGTCTCCGAACTGCTGCCCGTGCTGACCCACCGGCTCACGCCCGCGACCGCGCCGGTCCCGCCGTCGCTGGCAGCGCCCGCGGCCTGACCCGATTCACCCATCCGGCCTAGTCCGCCCGGGCCACCTGTGAACCATCCGAAATGACAGGGGAGTTGGCCTGAACCGCCCGCACGAGTGATGCGTCATCAATCCATGAGGACAGCTGCAGCGAAATCCCTGCGAAGCGGCTGTCGTGGGGGAACACTGATGGCAAGCGCCCCGCGGCTGCGGGGATGACCCAGGGGGACGGCCATGAATCAGGTATCGAGCCGTAGCACACAGACCACACCGCAGCGAAAGAACGCATCCATGTGCCAGCACCAGCCAGCCTGCCCGTCTGCCGAATCCGCCGACCGGGAGGCCGCGCGCCCCGTGGCCAACCACCCGGAACAGGGCTGGAGCCTGCTGTGCAACGGCGTCCTGCTCTTCGAGGACACCGGTGAGCTGCTCCCGGACGGGCAGATCATCGCCCCGCACCGCCCGCTCGCTGCGGCGTAGACGACGCTGGGACGGCGAAGGGGCCGGTCCGGAAGATTCCTTCCGGACCGGCCCCTTCGTCATGTCGTCCGACGGCCGTCGCAGGCGGCGCGGCGCCTCAGTTGTCGTACTCGTCCAGCGGCGGGCAGGAGCACACCAGGTTCCGGTCGCCGAAGGCACCGTCGATGCGGCGCACCGGCGGCCAGTACTTCTCGGCGGCCGTGACCCCACCGGGGAAGACGGCCTCGTCCCGGCTGTACGGGTGGTTCCACTCGCCGCCCAGCGCGGCGGCCGTGTGCGGGGCGTTGGCCAGCGGGTTGTCGTCGGCCGGCCACTCGCCGCCCGCGACCCGCTCGATCTCGCCGCGGATGGCGATCATCGCGTCGCAGAACCGGTCGATCTCGGTGAGGTCCTCCGACTCCGTCGGCTCGATCATCAGCGTGCCGGCGACCGGGAAGGACATCGTCGGCGCGTGGAATCCGTAGTCGATCAGACGCTTGGCGATGTCGTCCACGCTGACGCCCGTGGCCTTCGACAGCGGGCGCAGGTCGATGATGCACTCGTGCGCGACCAGGTTGCCCGGGCCGGTGTAGAGCACCGGGTAGTGCGGCTCCAGGCGCTTGGCGATGTAGTTGGCACCGAGCACCGCCACCTGGGTGGCGCGCTTGAGGCCCTCGCCGCCCATGAGGCGCACGTACGACCAGGAGATCGGCAGGATGCCGGCCGAGCCCCACGGAGCGGCCGAGATCGGGCCGACGCCCGTCTCCGGACCGGCGGTCGGCTGGAGGGGGTGGTTCGGCAGGTACGGGGCGAGGTGCGCCCGGACGCCGACCGGGCCGACGCCCGGGCCGCCGCCGCCGTGCGGGATGCAGAAGGTCTTGTGCAGGTTCAGGTGCGAGACGTCGCCGCCGAAGTGACCCGGCTTGGCCAGGCCCACCAGGGCGTTCAGGTTGGCACCGTCGACGTAGACCTGGCCGCCGGCCTCGTGCACCTGGGCGCAGATGTCGGCGACGTGCTCCTCGAACACACCGTGCGTGGACGGGTAGGTGATCATCAGCACGGCGAGCTCGTCGCGGTGCTGCTCGATCTTGGCGCGCAGGTCGTCCGCGTCCACCTCGCCGTCGTCGGCGGTCTTGACGACGACGACCTTCATACCGGCCATCACGGCGCTGGCGGCGTTGGTGCCGTGCGCGGAGGACGGGATCAGGCAGATGGTGCGCTGCTCGTCACCGTTGGCGCGGTGGTAGGCGCGCACGGCCAGCAGACCGGCGAGCTCGCCCTGGGAGCCGGCGTTCGGCTGGATGGAGACCTTGTCGTAGCCGGTGACCTCGCAGAGACGTTCCTCCAGCTCGTTGATGAGCGTGAGGTAGCCCTCGGCCTGCTCCGCCGGGGCGAAGGGGTGCAGCTGGCCGAACTCGGGCCAGGTCACCGGCTCCATCTCGGTGGTCGCGTTGAGCTTCATGGTGCAGGAGCCCAGCGGGATCATGCCGCGGTCCAGCGCGTAGTCCTTGTCCGAGAGCTTGCGCAGGTAGCGCAGCATCGCGGTCTCGGAGCGGTGCTGGTGGAAGACCGGGTGCGTCAGGTAGTCGTCCGAGCGCAGCAGGCCTTCGGGCAGGGTGTCGGCCGTGGACTCGTCGAGCGCCTCGATGTCGGCGGTGACGCCGAAGGCGGCCCAGACGGCCTCGATGTCGGCGCGCAGGGTGGTCTCGTCGCAGCTGATCGAGACGAGGTCGGCGTCGACCCGGTACAGGTTGACCCCGCCCTCGCGGGCGGCGGCGACGACCTCGGCCGCTCGGCCGGGAACCCGGGCGGTGACCGTGTCGAAGTAGGAGCCGTGCACCGTCTCCACCCCGCCTGCCTGCAGGCCCGCGGCGAGCAGCGTCGCGTAGCGGTGGGTCCGGCGGGCGATCGTCCGCAGGCCGTCCGGGCCGTGGTAGACGGCGTACATGCCGGCCATGACGGCGAGCAGCACCTGCGCGGTGCAGATGTTGCTGGTGGCCTTCTCGCGGCGGATGTGCTGCTCACGGGTCTGCAGGGCCAGGCGGTACGCCTTGTTGCCGTCCGCGTCCACCGAGACGCCGACGAGGCGGCCGGGCAGCGAGCGGGCGTGCTTGTCCTGGACGGCCATGTAGCCGGCGTGCGGTCCGCCGAAGCCCATCGGGACGCCGAAGCGCTGGGTGGTGCCGACGGCGATGTCCGCGCCGAGGGCGCCCGGGGACTCCAGCAGGGTCAGGGCGAGCAGGTCGGCCGAGACGGTGACGACGGCACCGAGCTCGTGCGCCTGGTCGATGACCGGCTTGATGTCCCGGACGGCGCCGGAGGCACCGGGGTACTGGAGCAGGACGCCGTAGACGCCGCGCTCGGCGATCTCGGCGGGGATGCCGTCGGAGAGGTCGGCGACGACGACCTCGATGCCGATCGGCTCGGCGCGGGTCTCGATGACGGCGACGGTCTGCGGCAGGGCGTCGGCGTCGACGAGGAAGACGTTGCCCTTGACCTTGCCCACACGGCGGGCCAGGGTCATGGCCTCGGCGGCAGCGGTGCCCTCGTCGAGCAGCGAGGCGCCGGAGGTCGGCAGGCCGGTGAGGTCGGCGACGACGGTCTGGAAGTTCAGGAGGGCCTCCAGGCGGCCCTGCGAGATCTCCGGCTGGTAGGGCGTGTACGCCGTGTACCAGGCCGGGTTCTCCATGACGTTGCGGAGGATGACCGGCGGGGTGAAGGTCCCGTAGTAGCCGAGACCGATCATGGAGGAGAGGACCTGGTTGCGGTCGGCGAGCGAGCGCAGCTCGGCGAGCACCTCGGCCTCGGTCCGCGCCTCGGGCAGGGCGAGGGCCTCGGCGGTCTTGATCACATCCGGTACCGCGGCGGCGGTCAGTTCGTCCAGGGAGCCGTAGCCCACCTGGGCGAGCATCTTCGCCTGCGCCTCGGCATCAGGGCCGATGTGGCGCTGTTCGAAGGGGATGCCTCGCTCCAGCTGGGAGAGCGGAATGCGGTTGGCGGTCATGTACGGAGGCCTCCTGGTCATATGACCTGCGAGGGGCACCACGGCGCGGGCACCCGGACGGCCTCCCCCTCTGTCATCTGCACCTGAGAGTTTCACCGGAAGTCGCGGGGGTCGCCCGCGGGATCCGGCTTTCACCGTCGGTGAGGAGGGGGACCGGCACTGCGCCCGGTACCCGCCCTGCTTTCCAGAGTGGCCTCGTCCGTGCGGTACGTATGCCTGAGAGATTCCGGGGAGGATTTGCTCCTTCGGCGCCTCCGTCTTGCTCACTCGGAGGACTCTCCCGCACAGGGTCGACAGCCGTCACCCAGACTACCAGCGGGGTTCAAGGGGCTCCCCGAGTGGCCTCCGCTGCGGAAATGCACTTCTGTAGTCATTGGGGAGCAGTTGCGACCATTTGGAGGGACCGTGCAGACCGACATCGATCCGCGCAGCCTGATCGGCCGCAAGGCGTTCGACCGCAACGGTGCCAAGATCGGCACCATCGACGAGGTCTACCTCGACGATGCCACGGGTGTCCCGGAATGGGCCGCCGTCCGCACCGGCCTGTTCGGCCGGGACGCCTTCGTCCCGCTGGAGCCGAGCGAGATGGTCGGCGAAACCCTGCGGGTGCCCTTCGAGCGCTCCCTCATCAAGGACGCACCGGATTTCGGCGTCGGCCGACACCTCTCTCCCGAGCAGGAACTCCAGCTCTACCACCACTACGGCCTGGACACGACCCTGCCGTCCGACTTCCACCGCGACTTCGGCCGCCTGGCGGGCGACGAGGGCTGAGTCCGCCCCGGGGCCCTCATCCGGAGGTGTCCCCCACCAGCGGCAGCGGGTCGGACGGCTCCAGGTCGGGGTCGTCCACCCGGAAGGTCCGTACCCGGCCGGGCTCCGATCCGGGCTGCTCGAACCGCACGGTCACCCTCCCGACCCCGCTGCCCTGCACCCATCCCGGCCCGTACAGGACGTGCCGTACGTCGCTCCCGGCCGCCCAGCGCCGCTCCGGAGCCTCCTGGGGCTCCCCGGGCGGCTCCGGTCTCTCCGGAGCCCCGGCGGCCCCGTCCGCCGCCTCCGGCTCGGCCCTCCCGACTGCGGCTCCCGTACGGTCCGCACCGCCGGCACCGCCCGCACCTCCGGCACCGCCCGCCGCGTCCGTACCGCCCGCCGCGTCCGCCACGTCCGATCCGGCGGCGAGCGACTGCGCGAAGAGGTCCTCCTGCGTGTAGTCGGCGAGCCCCGTCACCCCCACCCCGAGCAATCGCACCCCGCCCGTGGTGTCCACCGCCTCCAGCAGCCGCGCGACCGCCTCCCGCACCACTCCCGGATCGTCCGTGGGCCCCCGCAGGGTCTCGGACCGCGTCAGGGTGGAGAAGTCGTAGCGCCGCACCTTGAGCACGATCGTGCGCCCCGAGTGCCCGGAGTTCCGCAACCGCGTCACGCACCGGTCGGCGAGCCGCTGCACCTCGCCCCGGATCCGCACCCGGTCGTGCAGGTCCACGTCGAAGGTGTCCTCGACCGACACCGACTTCGCGTCCCGCTCCGCGACCACCGCCCGGTCGTCCAGCCCCAGCGCCATCCGGTACAGCCCCGCGCCGTGGGCGCGCCCGATCATCCGGACCAGCTCGTCCTCCCCGGCCTCCACCAGCTCCCCCACCGTGGTGATCCCGGCACGGCGCAGGTGCTCCCCCGTGGCCGGCCCCACCCCGGGCAGGGTCCGTACGGACATCGGCGCGAGCAGCTCGCGCTCCGTCCCCGGCTCGATCAGCAGCAGCCCGGCGGGCTTGGCCTCCTCGGAGGCCACCTTGGCCAGCATCTTCGACCCGGCCAGCCCCACGGACCCGCTGAGCCCCGTGGCGGCCCGGATGCCGGCCCGCAGCCGCTCACCCGCCGCCCGCGCGGAATCCGAGTCGAAGGCGACCCCGCCCGCCTCCAGGTCCACGAAGGCCTCGTCCAGGCTGAGCGGCTCCACCAGCGGCGACAGCTCCCGCAGCATGGCCATCACCACGTCGCTGACCTGCCGGTAGAGGGTGAAACGCGGGATCAGATAGGCCCCGTTCGGGCAGAGCCGCCTGGCCTGCGCCGTCGGCATCGCCGAGTGCACCCCGAACCGCCTGGCCTCGTACGAGGCCGTGGCGACGACCCCGCGCGGCCCGAGCCCGCCGACGATGACGGCCTTGCCGCGCAGGCTCGGCTTGGACGCCTGCTCCACGGAGGCGTAGAAGGCGTCCATGTCCAGATGCAGGATGGTCGGAGCGGCTCTCACAGCACCGATGCTGCCCTACGCCACTGACAATGCCGTGGCCCGGTCCGGCCGCTCAGACGGCGCGGTTGCGGCGGGCGGCCAGCTCGTCCGTCGGGTTGTGCCCGACCAGGGTCTCGCCGGTGTCCACCCGCTCGCCGTGCAGCTGCGACAGCGCGCTCTGCACGTCGCGCCGGACCACGCCCACGGCGATGCCGAAAACGCCCTGCCCGCCCTGGAGCAGGCTGACGACCTGGTCGGTCGAGGTGCACTCGTACACGGTGGCGCCGTCGCTCATCAGCGTCATCCGCTCAAGGTCCGAGAGCTCGCGGTCGTGCAGGTGCTGCACGGCCGTGCGGATGTTCTGCAGGGCCACACCGGTGTCCAGGAACCGCTTGACGATCTTGAGGACGACGACGTCGCGGAAGCTGTAGAGGCGCTGGGCCCCCGACCCGTACGCGGCCCGCACGCTGGGCTCCACCAGCCCGGTGCGCGCCCAGTAGTCGAGCTGCCGGTAGGTGATGCCGGCCGCGGCGCAGGCCGTCGGTCCGCGGTAGCCGATCTGCTCGGGCGTCGGCTCGTCACCCACCGGTCCGACCGGCGTCGACTCCGGCTGACGGCGCGCGGATCCGACCGCACCACCGTGCAGCGGGTACGGCCCAGCGTCACTCCGTACGGGGGTGCCCCCGGTCGTACCGTCGCCCGTGATCCTCACGTCGACCCTCCGTCCTTGACCTGCCCACCTCGAAGGTAGGCAGTCACCAGGGGTGCGTCAACGATCGCCACACTCGGCACGCCGAGTGATAATCACCCTGAGAGTGGTTTCCCGTGCCCCTCCGCGGGGAAAGGCTACTCGAATGGGCCGGGGCGCCACCGTGGACGACGGGGTCGGCGGCTCACTGCGGGCCGGTACCGAAGTCCTCGGGCGAGATCTGGTCGAGGAACTCGCGGAACTTCTCCACCTCGTCCTCCTGCTCGTCCGGAATGGCGATTCCGGCGTCGTCCAGGACCCCGTCACTGCCGTAGATCGGCGTCCCCGTCCGCAGGGCGAGGGCTATGGCGTCGGAAGGCCGCGCGCTCACCTCGACCCCGCTGGCGAAGACGAGCTCCGCGTAGAAGACGCCCTCCCGCAGATCCGTGATCCGGACCTCGGTGAGCTCCTCACCGACCGCTTCCAGCACGTCCTTGAACAGGTCGTGCGTCAGCGGCCGGGCAGGGGCCATCCCCTGCTGGGCGAAGGCAATGGCCGTCGCCTCCCCCGGACCGATCCAGATGGGGAGGTACCGGTCGCCTCCCACTTCACGCAGGAGCACGATCGGTTGGTTGGAGGGCATTTCCACCCGGACACCCACAACGTCGAGCTCGTTCACACAGCAACCCTAGGACCTGCCCGGCAGGTTTGGGTAGTCGGGGCTCCCCCTCGACCGGCGCGGTCAGCGCAACCGGACGCCGAGAGCCGTCTGCACCAACGCCTCATGCAGCCGGACGGACAGTCCCGCGAGTTCCTTCATGGTGGCTTCGGCGTGGGCCCTGGTCTGCGGGTTGCGGTGCCTGCGCAGCGGTGCGACGACCTGCTCCACCAGCCCCGCCTCCCGGTCGGCGGCGGCCTTCATGGCGCGCAGGTGCCGCGGCTCCAGACCGAACCGCCCCAGGCCGGCCACGAGCCGGGCCACCGTGACCGCGTCGGCGTCGAACCCGCCGCCCGGCGCCTCGGTGAGGAGCCCGTACGACTCCCACTCGACCAGCTGTTCCTCGTCCACGCCGACGGCCCCGAGGAGCTCGGCGCGCCCCACCCGGGCCGCCGGGGGCGGCTCCGGCGGGGTATCGCCGTAGACGGCGGCGGGAACGGCCGGATCGGACGGACCTGCCGAATCGCCGTGCGCCGTGGGCGCCGGGATGCGGATCTGCTCCCCGCGTGCGATCGCGTCGAGCTGCTCGCGGATGACCTTCAGCGGCAGGTAGTGATCACGCTGCAGGCGCAGGATGCGGGCGAGCCGCTCCACGTCCTCCGTGCTGAACTTGCGGTATCCGGAAGGTGTGCGCCGGGGCTCTACCAGCCCCTCCGCCTCCAGGAAACGAATCTTCGAGATCGTGACTTCGGGGAACTCGTCACGCAGCGTGGTGAGCACCGTGCCGATGCTCACCAGCCGCCCGGCCGAGCCGGCGGTGCCGTTCCCGGCGCCGCCCGTCGGATTGCGCAGCATGGGACCTTCCCTCGGGTCTCCCCCGGACCGGGTCCGGGAGAGGGTCAGACGCCCCGCAGGCTCGCGTAGAAGACCATCCGGTACTTGCCGATCTGCACCTCGTCGCCGTTGTGCAGGGGGACGGAGTCGATCGGTTCGCGGTTGACGTACGTGCCGTTGAGGCTGCCGACATCGGCGACGGTGAAGCCGCCGTCCTGGCTCCTGCGGAACTCGACATGGCGCCGGGAGACGGTGACGTCGTCCAGGAAGATGTCGCTCTGCGGGTGCCGGCCGGCCGTGGTCAGTTCGCCGTCCAGCAGGAAGCGGCTGCCGGAGTTGGGTCCGCGCCGCACGATGAGCAGGGCGGAACCGGGGGGCAGTGCCTCCACCGCGGCCTGGGCCTCGGGGGACAGCGAGGACGACACGTGCGTCTGGCCCGTCACCTCGGCCTCGTAGGCCTCCAGGCCCGAGATCGAGATGGTGGACGTGGTCTCCGAGGCACGCTCCGGCGTCAGGCCCGCCCGCAGCGGCGCTCCGCAGTTGGAGCAGAACCGGCTGGCCGCATCGCTACGGTGTCCGCACCTGCTGCAAACCTGCTCGGCCGACATGGACGGCTCCTCGCGCCGCGGCTGCCCCGCGGAGGCATTGGTGGCATACGGGTCGGGGGCAAACCCTCCACCCGCACTTGAGGTTGATGGATCACCGAAACCTATGCGGCCGGTACCGGCGGGGTCAACAGACGACGCGCCGTGCGCACCCGAATCACCCGTGCCCGGGACCTCGTCACGGAACAGCGGGCGGTCACCCTGCCCCTCCGCGCCGCCGGCGCGGTGCCGCGCCGCACCGCTCTCCTCACGGTTCTTCTTGCCGAACAACTTCTCAAACAACTTCACGGGCGATTCCCCTTGACTGAAACAGACCCGCCCGTGGGGCAGGACGAACTCCGAATGCAGACACCTGCCGACCCGGACATTCTCACAACGTCCGTAACCACCAGACAGTTTCCACCACGCACCGCAACTTCGGTGCGGCGACCCCCCGCAGGCATCAGCCCGCGTGAGCCGCACCACCCTCCACTCCGCTTCATCCCGATGACGACCGAGCGTAGTCAGGCTGCTTCGCAGCCCGCAAGGCATCCACAACGATCTTCGCCGACCGTGTGACGGCCACCGTGGCCTGCTCCTTCTCCAGCGTCTGGACGACACCGCCCGGGATGTTCAGCGCGGGCTCCAGATCCTGCGGCTTGCCGATCACCTTGAACTCGTAGGGTTGTGTGATCTTCTTGCCGTCGATCCCGACCCCGCCGTTCTCGTCCGAGAAGTACGAGCCCGCCACGATGCGCACCCCGTTGATCTGGATCGCCTCGGCCCCGGCTGCCCGCAGCTCCTGGAGCGTGTCCAGCAGCTGATCGGACTGCACCTGACCGGTGGGATCGGTGATCCTGAGCGTGATGCCCGGTCCCTGGGCTGCCACCGTACCGGCCAGGATGCCCAGTTGACGTTCCTTCTCCACGGTCTGCTTGCGGGCCTCCTCGGCCTGGTTGGAACTGCTCTCCAGCTCCCTGCGCTGGTCCTCCAACCGCTGCTTCTCGTCCTCCAGCCGTTTGGTCCGCCCGTCGAGCTCGTCGAGGATCCGTACGAGGTCCTCCTGCCGTGCCCCGCGCAGGGCGCTGGAGTCGCTGTTCGAGCGCACCTGGATCGCCAGGCCCAGGCCCAGTACGAACAGCAGCAGCGCCACGATCAGTTGGGCCCGGCTGACCCTCGGCGGCCACAGACCGGCGGCGAGCCGCTGTCGGCCGGTCTCCTCGGTCTTTCCCTCTTCAAGAGGCCGTTCCGGGACGTTCGGTTCCTGCGCCGGGGTGTCGTTCGCGCCGCTCATCGCCATCACGCCCGGAAAACGTGCCGGCGGATGGCCGCGGCGTTGGAGAAGATGCGGATGCCGAGGACGACCACCACGCCGGTGGACAGCTGGGAGCCGACGCCCAGCTTGTCGCCGAGGAAGACGATCAGCGCGGCCACGACGACGTTCGACAGGAACGACACCACGAAGACCTTGTCGACGAAGATGCCGTCCAGCATGGCGCGCAGACCCCCGAAGACCGCGTCCAGCGCCGCCACCACGGCGATGGGCAGATAAGGCTCCACCACGGCCGGTACCTCGGGCCGGACCAGAAGTCCGACCACCACTCCGGCCAAGAGGCCCAGTACCGCGATCACGATGCACCCTTCTGCTGCTCTGCTGCTGTGGCTGTACGTACGATCAGGCTGGAAGCGGCGGGCAGCCGCAGCTCGTCGGCCGCGGACAGGGTGTAGCGGATCCCGTAGCTCTCCTGCAGTACGTGCAGGTAGTGGCCGTCCGCCGAGTCCTGGAAGGCCGGGCCGAGCCGCTTCTTGTCGCCCACCGCCAGCACCTCGTACGGCGGCACCAGCGGCCGGTTGTCGACCAGTATCGCGTCACCCGCGGCCCTGATCGCCGACAGTTCCGTCAGCCGCTGTCCGTTGATCGAGATCGCCTCCGCGCCGGACTGCCACAGTCCGTTGACGATCTTCTGCATGTCGCGGTCACGGAGCCGGCCGGTGTCCGCGAAGCCGCTGCTCTCGCGCGGCTTCCCGCCGTCGCCGGTGGAAGAGCCCTTCGCGTCGTCCACCACCAGCCGGATCCCCGGCCCGCGGACCTCGGTGGCGCCGGCCAGCAGCGAGACGAGCTCGCCCTGACCGTCCGGGGGCTGCTTGAGGGCCGCGCGCTGACGTGCGGCGACATCGGTCCTCAGCCGGTCGATGTTCTGCTCCAGGGCGTCCGCGCGCTCGTCGGCACGCTGCACCCGGTCGATCAGTTCCTGGCGCTCCTTGGCCAGCACCGGCGCGTCCACGCGTGCCTCGGCGGCGCCGAGGGTGACGACCATCGCGGCGGCCACGAGTCCGGCGGCGAGCCCCAGTTTCGCCTTGAGCGTGCGGGGCAGGCCGGCCGTGCCGTCCGCCTCGCGCCGGGCCGTCGCCTCCGCGTAGCCCTCGTCGAGGCTGTGGTCCATCACGTGCGTCAGCAGCGACATGGAGGCGTCGGGGCGCGCCGGCACAGAAGACGCCGGAGTCCGGTTGTGGGGCGGCTGCGACATGCCGCACATCGTCGCATGTCGGCGCCGCGCACACCCAATGCGTCCATCCGGTGGGCCGGGGCCGGGCTTCCGCCCCGGCCCACCGGACTTCCGTCCTACGTCATCGACCGTCCGGGACTCAGTTGCCGGCGCCGTCCACCACGCCCGCCCACTCCTCGAGCAGGGCCTGCGCGGAGGCGTCGTCGGGGCCTTCGGCCCACAGGTGCGTCACGGCCTCCGCGGGGTCCGGGAGGACCAGCGCCCACCGGCCGTCGGCCTCCACCACCCGCACCCCGTCCGTGGTGTCCACCTGCCGGTCTCCGGCCGCTTCCACGACCCGTCGCATGACGAGCCCCTTCACCGCCCACGGCGTCGGCACGTCGCGCTTGAGCACGTGGGCCCGCGGGATCCGGGCGTCGATCTGGCTCAGGGTGAGCTGGGTACGCGCCACCAGGCCCAGCAGCTGCACGAACGCCGCCGACCCGTCGAAGACGCTGCTGAACTCCGGAACGATGAAGCCGCCCCGGCCGTCTCCGCCGAAGATCGTGTTCTCGGCCCGCCCGACCCGGGTCAGGTCGTCGGGCGAGGTCGTCGTCCACTCCACCTGAGTGCCGTGGTAGGCGGCCACCTGCTCGGCGACGCGTGTCGTGGTGACCGGCAGCGCGACCTTGCCGCTGCGCTTCTCCGCGGCCACCAGGTCGAGCATGACGAGCAGCGCCCGGTCGTCCTCGATGATCCGTCCGCGCTCGTCCACCAGGGAGATACGCTCGCCCACCGGGTCGAACCGCACGCCGAAGGCCGCCCGCGCCGAGGCCACGATCTCGCCCAGCCGCACCAGGCCGGCCCGCCGGGACTCGGCGGTCTCCGTCGGCCTGGACTCGTCGAGCCCCGGGTTGATCGTCAGGGCGTCCACGCCGAGCCGGCCGAGGAGGCTCGGCATGACCAGTCCGGCACTGCCGTTGGTGGCGTCGACGACCACCTTGAGCCCGGCGTCACCGATCCCCGTGGTGTCCACCCGGCGCAGCAGCGAGCCGGTGTAGGCGTCGAAGACGCTGCCCGGGAACTGCAGGTCGCCGATCTCGCCGGGGAAGGCCCGCCGGTACTCCTGGCGCGCGTACACGCGGTCCAGCTTGCGCTGCTGCTGCAGCGAGAGGTCCGCGCCCCGTTCGTCGAGGAACATGATGTCGACGGAGTCCGGCACTCCGGGCGAGGTCCGCAGGACGATCCCGCCGGCGCTGCCTCTCGCGGTCTGCTGCCGCGCCACGGGCAGCGGGACGTTCTCCAGGTCCCGCACGTTGATCGCGCTGGCCTGCAGTGCCGAGATCACGGCCCGCTTGAGCGCTCGGGCGCCGCGGGAGTGGTCGCGGGCCGTCGTGACGATCGCGCCCTTCTTCAGGGTCGTGGCGTAGGCGCCCGCGAGCCGGACCACCAGTTCCGGGGTGATCTCGACGTTCAGGATCCCGGAGACTCCGCGCGCACCGAAGAGGTGGGCCTGGCCACGGGACTCCCAGATGACGGACGTGTTGACGAAGGCACCGGCCTCGATCGTCTTGAAGGGGTAGACGCGTACGTTGCCCTGGACGATCGATTCCTCACCGACGAGGCACTCGTCGCCGATGACGGCGCCGTCCTCGATGCGGGCGGCGCGCATGATGTCGGTGTTCTTGCCGATGACGCAGCCGCGGAGGTTGCTGTGCGGGCCGATGTACACGTTGTCGTGGACGACCGCCCGGTGCAGGAAGGCGCCGCTCTTGACGACGACGTTCGACCCGATGACGGTGTGCTCGCGGATCTCCACACCGGCTTCGATCTTGGCGTAGTCACCGATGTAGAGCGGTCCGCGCAGCACGGCGTCCGGGCTGACCTCGGCGCCTTCGGCGACCCAGACCCCCGGGGAGATCTCGAAGCCGTCCATCTCGACCTCGACCTTGCCCTCGAGCACGTCGGCCTGCGCCTTGACGTAGCTCTCGTGGGTGCCCACGTCCTCCCAGTAGCCCTCGGCCACGTAGCCGTAGATCGGCCGGCCTTCCTTCATCAGCTGGGGGAAGACGTCGCTGGACCAGTCGACCGAGACGTCCGCTTCGACGTAGTCGAAGACCTCGGGCTCCATGACGTAGATGCCGGTGTTGACCGTGTCCGAGAACACCTGGCCCCAGGTGGGCTTCTCCAGGAAGCGCTCCACCTTGCCTTCCTCGTCCACGATGGTGATGCCGAATTCCAGGGGATTCGGCACCCGGGTCAGGCACACCGTGACGAGCGCGCCCTTCTCCTTGTGGAAGCGGATCAGGTCGGTGAGGTCGAAGTCGGTCAGCGCATCGCCGGAAATGACGACGAAGGCGTCATCCTTCAAGGCTTCCTCGGCATTCTTCACGCTGCCGGCGGTCCCGAGTGGCTTTTCCTCGTTGGCATAGCTGAGCTCCATCCCGAGCTCTTCGCCGTCCCCGAAGTAGTTCTTGACGAGCGAGGCCAGGAACTGGACGGTTACCACGGTCTCGCTGAGCCCGTGCCGCTTGAGCAGCCTGAGCACGTGCTCCATGATCGGGCGGTTCGCCACCGGCAGGAGCGGCTTGGGCATGCTCGAGGTCATGGGGCGAAGGCGTGTGCCCTCGCCGCCGGCCATCACGACGGCCTTCATGTCGGAAGAGTCCTCCTTGAGAGATGACAGTCGTGCCGACTCTCACCCGCCTCGTTCGGTGACTTCGCGACTCCTCCGCGTCAGCCGGCGTCGGGCGGGCTCAATCGGCCGTGGCGTCAGCCTTCACCAGACGGCGGACTTGAACCACGTAAAGGATTCCTGCCCACCAATAGAGGGTTGTACCCCATCCCGCGAACGCCCATCCGAAAACTGACGCCAACCAGGCCAACCAGCCGCTTCCGTCACTGAGCAGGAGCAACGGGAAGGCGTACATCAGGTTGAAGGTCGCGGCCTTGCCGAGGAAGTTGACCTGCGGCGGCGGATATCCGTGGCGGCGCAGGATCCACACCATGACCAGCAACATCAGCTCTCGTGCCAGGAGAGCTCCGGTGAGCCACAACGGAAGGATCTCGCGATAGGTCAGACCGAACAGCGTCGACAGGATGTAGAGACGGTCCGCGGCGGGATCCAGCAGTCGGCCGAGCTTGCTGATCTGATTCCAGCGCCGGGCGAGCTTCCCGTCGAGGTAGTCACTGACCCCGCTGAGCATGAGGACGGCCAGGGCCCACCCGTCGTACTCCGCGAGGATCAGCCACAGGAACAGGGGCACGCCGGCCAGGCGAGCCATGCTCAGGATGTTCGGAATGGTGAAAATTCGGTCAGTCTGAACCCGAGTCTCCTGGACCTCCACCCGGGGGCCTCCACTGTGACGGTAGAAATGGTCGTTCGATGCCCCCTGACCCTACAGGAGTCCACACAGGGGTCCGGAACGCAGAAAAGCCCCGCACCCAAAGGGTGCGGGGCTTTCCCACAATGATTGTTCGGCGGCGTCCTACTCTCCCACAGGGTCCCCCCTGCAGTACCATCGGCGCTGAAAGGCTTAGCTTCCGGGTTCGGAATGTAACCGGGCGT
>NZ_JBIVFO010000030.1:0-105409 GCF_044748225.1 Streptomyces sp. NPDC090021
GGGGGTCCCCGCAGGACGAGGCGGGACCGCCGACCGGCGGCCGGGACGAGGCCGCGCTCGCCGAGCCGAGGAGACACCCCCCGGCGGCCCCGCGCCCCCACCCCCCCGCCCCGACCCCGCCCAGGCGGCCAAACCCCGACCCCGCCCAGGCCGGCACCTCCCGACTCCGCTCAGGCGGGCACCTCCCGACCCAGCCCAGGCGGGCACCTCCCGACTCCGCCCAGGCGGCCACACCCCAGCTCCGCCAGGCGGGCACCCCCCGACCTCGCCCAGGCGGGCACCCCCCGACCCCGCCCAGGCGGCCAAACCCAGCCCCGCCAGGGGGCACCCCCCAGCGGTAGCTGGGGCGGTCTGGCCACCGGACCGCAGACGGAGGGCAGGGGCAGCGCCCCGGATCGGCAGGCCGCGCCGGAGGCGTTACGCTCCGGGCCAGGGGCCCGGGGTCGGGGTCTCTTCCTTCTGCTCCGTCTCCGTCTTGAAGACCTTGAAGCCCCGCCGCTGGTAGTTCGCTATCGCCGTCGGGCCGTCCTGGCTGCAGGTGTGGACCCACACCCGGCGGGTCGGCTCGCGCTCCGGCCAGCGCGACGCCAGGTCCCAGGCCCGCTCGACGCCCACGGACAGCAGGTGCCCGCCGATGCGGCGCCCGCGGAAGTCCGGGAGCAGACCGAAGTACATGATCTCCACCACGCCGTCGTCCTGCGGGTCGAGCTCCACGTACCCCGCCGGCGTGCCGCGGTCGTACGCCACCCACGTCTCCACGCCCGGCCGGTCGAGCTGCTCCACCCACTGCGCGCGGGTCAGGGACAGCCGGTCCGTCCAGTGGATGTCGCCGCCCACGGAGGCGTAGAGGAAGCGGCTGAACTCGGGGGAGGGGACCTCCGACCGCACGATCGATATCTCCGGGCCCGTCGCGGCAGCCGGGACGAGGTCCGCCGGAGAGGTCATCTCCAGGGACCAGGTGGTGAGTGTGATGGTGCTCATGCAGCTCAGGGAATCATGCCGGGCCCCGTCCGGCCCAGGCGGGCCCGGACCACCGCCGGGGCGGTGGAGTGCGGCAGCAGCGCGGCCGGGTCCTCGGGGCGGATCAGTTCCACCTCCACGTCGTCCGCGAAGCGGTACGGCCGGTGGGCCAGGACGCCCGCCAGGTGCCGGCGTACGCGCGACAGCTCCGCCCGGACCGTCACGGTGCGGGTCGGGTCACCGAACACCTCCGCGGACAGCTCGGCCGCCGACCGCCCCCGCGGACTCTCCGCCAGCAGGAACAGCAGCTCCGCGTGGCGCGGGCTCAGCTCCTGCGACCAGCTCCCGGACGACCCGTACACCGTCGCCGACCACGAACCCGCCCGGCTGAGGTCCACCACGACCCGGGTCACCGCCGCACCCGTACGCTCCTGCGCGATCCGCAGCAGCCAGCCGCCGGGCAGCGGCTCCGCCACGCAGTCGCCGAGCTGGGGCACCCACACCCGGCCCGGCGTGAAGTCCTGCGGCAGCGGGATCCGGTTCACCGGGGCCAGGCCCGTCACCGCGGCCGTCCACCCGTGCGGGTCCACGGCCACCGCCCGCCCCGGCAGCCGGGCCAGCAGCGGGGCCGCCACCGCGCGCAGCCGCTCCAGCGACTCCAGGTGCCGGATCCGCAGCTCCCGCTCCGCGAGCCGGGCCACCGAACTCACCCACGCCAGCGTCGCCGGGTGCATGGTGGCCAGGGGTCCGCTGACGTCCACCACGCCCAGCAGTCGCCCGTCCCGCGGGTCCCGTACCGGCGCCCCCGCGCAGGTCCACTCGTGGTGGCTGGAGACGAAGTGCTCCGCCGAGAACACCTGCACCGGCCGCCGTGCCACCAGGGCCGTCCCCACCCCGTTCGTGCCGACCACGGCCTCGTCCCAGTCCGCCCCGACCGCGAAGCCGAGCCGGTCCGCCTTGCGCAGGATCGAACTGTGCCCCTCCCGCCACAGCAGCCGCCCGTCCGCGTCCGCGACGACCATGATGTGCAGCGCCCCGTCAAGCGCGGGCAGCAGCCCCTCCCGCAGTACGGGAAGGACCTCCCGCAGCGGGGAGTCGTGGCGCCGCTCCTCCGTCTCGGCCGCCGACAGCATCCGTGAGCGTGCGTCCCGGTCCGGGTGCACGCCGCCGGCCAGCATCCGGCGCCAGGACTCCGCGATCTCGGGCCGGGGTGCGGCCGGCGGGCGGTCGCCCGCCAGTGCGGCCGCGCGCACCCCCTTGAGCAGACGCGTGGCCTCGTGCGGGTGCATGGCCGAGATGCGTGCCACATCGACCGTGATGCCTGTGGTGTCGGCCACCGGAACCTCCCCGTGCGAACAGGACGTGCGACGCCGGCCGCCCGGCGGTCCGCAGCTGCCCGGGCCGTCCTGGGCGGCCGCTTCCCCGGCGCTCCCGACGGGCGGCAGCCGACCCAAGGGTTGCAACGGTATGCAACTCTCGCCAAGTCCCGGTCGTCCGACCGAAAATGTCCGGACGTCGCCCGAGCGGCGTGACAGCTCCTCCTCGGGGCTCCGGATCAGAGGTGGTGCCGAGTCGGCGCGGCGCCACCTCTGTCCCGGTCGACGGGCCCGGATCCCGGCTCGGTGCGGTTTGGGGACCGCAGGGGAGCCCGACGGGGGCTCCCTCCTAGCCTGCGATCCGCGCCCGTTCCACGACCGCGCGCAGGTCCAGGCTGTGCGGCAGCGTGCCGAAGGCCGTACCCCAGTCACCGCCCAGCCGTGAGGCGCAGAAGGCGTCCGCGACCTCCGGCGGAGCCCACCGGACCAGCAGCGATCCCTGCAGCACCAGGGCCATGCGCTCCACGACCCGGCGGGCCCGCGCCTCGATGCCCTCCAGATCGGCGAGGTCCGTCAGCAGGTCCTTGATGGCCGAATCCAGCCGGTGGTCCGCACCACGGGCCAGGCCGACCTCCTGGAGGAAGGCGTTCAGTGCCTGAGGCTCGCGCTGGAGGGCGCGCAGTACGTCCAGGGCCTGGACGTTCCCGGAGCCTTCCCAGATGGAGTTCAGCGGGGATTCCCGCAGCAGTCTCGGCAGTCCGGACTCCTCGACGTAGCCGTTGCCCCCCAGACACTCCAGAGCCTCGGCCACCATCGGCGTACAGCGCTTGGTCACCCAGTACTTGGCGGCGGGCACGGCGAGGCGCAGGAAGGCCCTCTCCTGCTCGGTCCCGGCATCGTAGGCGGCGGCCAGGCGCAGCGTCAGGGTGGTGGCGGCCTCCGACTCCAGGGCGAGGTCCGCGAGCACGTTGCGCATGAGCGGCTGGTCGATGAGCAGCGCCCCGAATGCAGAGCGGTGCTCCGCATGGTGCACGGCCTGCGTCAGCGACTGCCGCATCAGCGCGGCCGAGCCGATGACGCAGTCCAGCCGGGTCGCCGCGACCATCTCGATGATGGTCCGCACCCCGCGGCCCTCCTCGCCGACCCGCCGCGCCCAGGTCCCGTCGAACTCGACCTCGCTCGACGCGTTCGACCTGTTGCCCAGCTTGTCCTTCAGCCGCTGGATCGCGAAGACGTTGCGCGTCCCGTCCTCCAGCACCCGCGGCACCAGGAAGCACGTCAGCCCGCCCGGAGCCTGCGCCAGCACGAGGAAGCCGTCGCACATCGGTGCCGAGCAGAACCACTTGTGCCCGGTCAGCAGGTACTCGCCGGACGCGTCCAGCGGCACGGCGGTCGTCGTGTTGGCCCGTACGTCGCTGCCGCCCTGCTTCTCGGTCATCCCCATGCCGAAGAGCACGCCGGCCTTCTGCGCCGCCGGCCGCAGTCCCTGCTCGTACACGTGCGAGGTCAGCCGCGGCTCCCATTCGGCGGCGATCGACGGATCGGCCCGCAGGGCCGGCACGGCCGCGTGCGTCATCGAGATCGGGCAGCCGTGGCCCGCCTCGGCCTGCGACCACAGGAAGAAGCCGGCGGCGCGCCGCAGGTGCCCGGCGGGCCGCCCCCAGGCGTCGGTGAGCCCGGCGCCCACGGCGTGTCCGAGCAGCCGGTGCCACGCAGGGTGGAATTCCACCTCGTCGATCCGGTTCCCGTACCGGTCGTGCGTGCGCAGTTTCGGAGGGTTGTCGTTCGCCTGCGCGCCCCATTCCTGGGCCTGCGCGGAACCGGCCGCGCGTCCGAGGTCCGTGAGCTCCTCCCTTGTCTCGCCGAGGAGTTCGGGATCCGCGGACGCCAGGTGACGCTCGACGCCCTCGCTCAGGGCCCGGTCGCCGCCGTAGACGTCGTGGCCGACCAGGGGCGGGGCCTGGTTGCTGACTGTGTGGGTGGTGGCTGCCATGCGGATACCGTAAGGACGTGCAGCCAGCAAAAGAAACACCCGAGCGGATCCCAGGACGGCTCCACCGGGCCCGCGCCCTCTACCGCAACGTCTCGAAGCGGAAAATGGGCTGGCTGCTGCTGAAGGACACCGTCAACTCGTGCATCGAGTACCGGATCCTCGGGCTCGCGGCCGAGGCGGCGTTCTTCACGCTGCTCTCGCTGCCCCCGCTCTTCCTGGGCCTGCTGGGCCTGCTGGGCTACGTCGACGGGTGGACGGACACCCGGACCGTCGAGAGCATCGAGGAGAACATCCTGCGCGCGGTCGGCACGGTCCTGTCCGACCGCGGCGTCAACGACATCGCCAGACCCCTGCTGGACGACGTCACCCGCAGTGGCAGACCCGACCTGATCTCGCTCGGTTTCGCCTTCGCGCTGTGGTCGGGATCCCGGGCCGTCAACGTCTTCATCGACACCATCACCGTCATGTACGGGCTCGACGGGCAGCGCGGCATCGTCAAGACCCGGCTGCTCGCCTTCCTGCTGTACGTCATCGCCCTGCTGATCGGGGCGATCGTGCTGCCGCTGATGGTGGTGGGGCCGGATGCCGTCGTCCGGCTGGTGCCGTGGGGCACCGAGGTGATCGCCGTCCTGTACTGGCCGACCGTGACCCTGCTGTCCATCGCCTTCCTGACCACCCTGTACCACGTGTCCGTGCCGGTGCGCTCGCCGTGGATCGAGGACGTGCCGGGTGCGCTGGTGGCCCTGGCGATGTGGGTGCTCGGCTCGTTCCTGCTGCGGATCTACCTCACCAACACGGTGGAGGGGCCGACCATCTACGGCTCCCTGGCCGCGCCCGTCGCCGTCCTGCTCTGGATCGGCATCTCGGCCTTCGCGGTGCTCGTCGGGGCGGCCGTCAACGCCGCGATCGACCGCGTCTGGCCGTCGGTGGCGACGGCGGCGGCGCGCGAGGCGAACGAGCGGGCCCGGGAGGTGGAGGCCGCGCAGCTGATCGCGCGGGCGGCCGCGTGGCGGGCGATGGCGGAGGGCGAGTCGGAGGACGACGAGGACGAGGGCATGCCGTCGGAGTTCCCCGAGCGCTGGTCGAAGTTCCTGCCGCCGGAGGACTACTCCTCACGCCTGCGCAAGCACTGACCGCCGGGGGTGCGGCGACTCCCGCGGCATCGACGCAATCCGGCATCGACGCAATCCGGCATTGGCGCAACCCGGCATCGGCGCGATCCGTCCGGGATCCGGTGTCCCGGCCCTTTCGGCCATGCCGCGGCTCCCCCCGATCCGTCGAACGATCGCGGGGGAGGGCCGGGCGTAGCCTGGGGGCGTGTACGAGGAGACGCCGTCGGCCTGCATCCCCGGGGCCGTGCTGTGGCACACCGAGGGCGGCGGCGGGGTGGTGCTGCCCGACGGGTGCATGGACCTCCTCTGGGCCGACGGGCGGCTCCTGGTGGCCGGGCCCGACATCGGGCCGCATCCCGCCGGGGAGGTCCGCGCCGGGGCCGTTTCCGGGATCCGGCTCGCGCCCGGCACCGCGCCCGCGCTGCTCGGCGTACCGGCGCACGCCCTGCGGGACCTGCGCGTCGGGCTCGCCGACCTGTGGTCCGCCCGCGAGGTGCGCCGCCTCACCGGGCTGGTGGCGGGGTACGCGGACCCGCGCGCCGGGCTCGAAGCGCTGGCCCGGGCGCGGGCGGCGCGGACCGGGCCGCCCGATCCCCTCGCCGCGGAGGTCGTCGCCGGGCTCCGGGCCGGACGGACGGTGGCGTCGATCGCGGCCGCGGCAGGCCTCGGGGAACGGCAACTGCACCGGCGCTCCCTGCACGCCTTCGGGTACGGGCCGCGCACGCTCGGCCGTATCCTGCGGCTGCGCCGGGCGCTGGCCCTGGTCGACCGTGGCCGGCCGTACGCCGATGTGGCGTACGCGGCGGGATTCGCCGACCAGGCGCACCTCGCCCGCGAGGTGCGCGCTCTGGCCGGGACCACGCTGACCGCCTACGCGGGGGGAGCCGCCGGGGCGAAGAGGGAGACACCGCAGCCGTCGGGGTCGAGGACCACGGCGTAGCGCTGGCCCCAGAAGGCGTCCCAGGGCTTCAGATGGCCGCGGTACCCCGCGCGGGTCAGGTCGTCGTACAGGGCGTCCACCTCGGCGGGGGAGTCGCACAGGAAGGCCAGGTCGCGGCGTCCGTCGCCGCTGGGCGGGGCCCAGGAGGGGTCGAAGGAGCGGACGGTCTCCTCGGTGTCCCAGCCGATCCGCAGCCCGCCCGGCAGTGTGGCCTCGACGTGGGGGAGGCCGTCGGCGTCGGCCGGGACGTCCAGACCGAGGCGGCGGTAGAAGGCGAGCGAGGCGGCCATGTCGGAGACGACCATGCCGATCATGTCGAGTCGTGGAGTCATGCCGGCAGGCTAGGCGCGCCGGGCCGGGCCGGTCTTGAACGAAACGGACATCGTGCGGGGTGCGGCGGGCGGGGATCGGGGTGCGGGGATCGGGGTGACGGGCCGGCCCGTGCACAAGGATTGACGATGTGTCAGATCAAGTCGCAGTTTGTATCGGGAGGCCGACGCGGTTGCGGGAGCCGCCCCGTGCCGCCCCGCCGGAACCCGACCCCGAAGGGAAGTGGTGGACCGTGATCCCCACCGGTGAGATCGACCTCCTGGAAGACACCTGGGCCCGCGAGGTCCCGCACGCCCAGCTCACCCGGCTGCGCAAGGAGGACCCGGTGCACTGGCACGAGGTCCCGGGCGGCCACGACGGTTTCTACGCCGTCACCCGGCACGCCGACGTCAAGGCCGTCAGCCGCGATCCCGAGCTGTGGTCCACGGAGCTCGGCTCCTTCATGATCCGGGACCAGAGCCCGGAGTCCCTGGAATCCCTCCGGCTGGTCCTGCTCGGTATGGACGCCCCGCGCCACTCCCGTTACCGCGCCCTGGTCAGCGCGGGCTTCACCCCAAGGGTGGTGCGCCGTCTTGCGGCCAGGATCGGCGAGCGGGCCGCCGCCCTGGTGGAGACGGCCGTCGCCCCCGGCCGGGACATGGACTTCGTGGCCGAGGTGGCCGCCCGGCTCCCGATCCAGACCATCTGCGAGATGGTCGGCGTACCGCCCGGGGACGAGCGGCTCGTCTTCGAGTGGAGCAACCGGATGGCCGGCGGCCAGGACCCGGAACTCTCGGCCGGCAAGCAGGACAGCGACCTCGCCGCCGCCGAGATCTACGCCTACTGCGACGCTCTGGCCGGCGAGCGACGGGCCCGCCCCCGCGAGGACATCCTGTCGACGCTCGTGCACGCCGAGGTGGACGGGGACCGGCTCAGTCAGCACGAGATCAACATGTTCTTCGTGCTGCTGTGCGTCGCGGGCAACGAGACCACCCGCAACCTGCTGTCCCACACGCTGCTGGCCCTGGTCGAACACCCCGTCGCCCGGGCCGAACTGGCCGCCGCCCCGCACGACGAACTGCTGTGGAACTCGGCCACCGAGGAGTTCCTGCGCTGGGGCGGCTCGATCCACAACTTCCGGCGCACCGCCACCCGTGACACCGTGCTGCGCGGGCGGTACATCGCCGCCGGCCAGAAAGTGGTGACCTACTACACCTCCGCCAACCGGGACGAGGAGGTCTTCGGCGACCCCTTCACCTTCGACATCCGCCGCACGCCCAACGAGCACCTCGCCTTCGGTGGCGGTGGCCCCCACTTCTGCCTGGGCGCGGGGCTGGCCCGTACCCAGATCAAGGCGCTGATCCGTGCACTGGTGTGCCGGCACCCGGACGTCGCGCTCACCGGCGAGGTCCGCCGACTGCGCTCGGACTTCATCAACGGCATCAAGTACCTGCCGGTCCGCTTCGGATGAGGCGGCGCGAGGCCGGCTCCGCATAGGCTTCCGGCGTGAACGACACCGCACACGCGATACGGATCCGCCCGGGCGGCCCGGCGGACGCACCGGCGCTGCTGGACATGCTCGACTCCGCCGTGGCCTGGATGAACGCCCGCGGCAACACCGAGCAGTGGGGCACGACGCCGTACTCGCAGCGGCCCGGCGGGGCCGAACGCGTCGAGCGGTACACGACCGAGAACACCCCCTACGTCGCGGAGTGGGAGGGGGTGCCCGTCGGAGCGCTGGTGCTGGACTCCGGGCCGAGTCCGCAACTGCCGATCGCACCGGCAGGGGAACCCGAGCGGTACGTGCGGCTGCTGGTCTCCGACCGGCGGCACGCCGGCCGGGGCATCGGGGCGGCACTGCTGGAGCACGCCGCCGAGGAGACCCGTCGGGCCGGTGTCGGCCTCCTGCGCGTCGACTGCTGGGCGGGCGGCGGGGGTGAACTGGTCGCGTTCTACGAGCGCAACGGCTTCGTCCCGACGGACCTCCCCCTGTCCGGGGACTGGCCGGGACAGGTGCTGGCCCGGCGGCTCGCCGCAGCCGCCGGCTGACGGCGCGGAACACGAAGTGGCCCCGACACGAGCGTGCTTGCCGCGGTGGGGCCGCGGTGGGGCCGTTCCCGCCGAGCGGTGGGGAGCCGCGGCGACGCGTTCGGGGTGGGGTGGATGTACGAGGTCGTCCACCGCGGTGGACGCGAGCCCGCGGTGGGACCCTGCCGGACGTCCGGGGACTGACGTCGCGGTCCGCGGTGTACGGTGCGTCGCACGCCTGTCCGAGCCAGGAGGCCTGCTCGAAGCGCGCCGTGTGTCGCGCGGTCGTCGGCCCCGAGGCCAGGACCTGGCGAGCCGGTCCGTTGTGGGGCCGCGGAGTTCCGGCCCTGCGCGCCGAACGCGGACGGAGGTCCGTACCAGGGCCACCGGACAGCTCGTCGCCCGACTCCGGCACGAGCGGGAGCGCGTCGACGGGATGATCACGGACCTGGCCCGCTTCGGAAGCGAGGCCACCAGGCACCGCCACTGGCTGATCGCCCCTCCGCCCCCCGGCCTCCGGTCGTTCCGGCGCTCCCGCTCGCGTGGTGTCAAAGGACCGAGGAGTAGCAGCCGGGGTTCCGAGTGACGGCCGAGGTGCCGGGTACGTCATTGCGAAACGTGAAGGCGGTGCGCTCCGGGCTCTCCTTGAATCTCCTCACGTCGTCATCAGAAACGAGAAGGCAGAACTTCGCCGTCAGGGGAGGGCCACCCGAGCGGCGCAGGACCAGCGATCCTGCGTACCTCCCGGGCCGGAAGCTCCATCTGTCCGCGTTGAAGTTGAAGGTAGAAAGGCTTGGCCTTTCCTGGCCGACCAGGATCGGGGTGGGGTCGCCGCTCTTTTCCCAGTGGTCGCTGTTGGCTTCGAAGTCGTAGACGTAGTTTCCGAAATCCAGCCAGTAGAACTCCGGTCGCGGGGTGGTGGGTTCGGCCGGCCGTAGCCCGAGCTGCGCATCGGTGACGACCTCGATGCTTTCGCTCTTGCGGCGAATCGACAGCGTCGGCTGGAGGAACAGGTGGACCGCGTCGCCCGGCGCGCGCGGCTCGATCCTCACCAGGCGGGGGAGCGCGACGTCGACGTCCGGAGCGCCCTGGAGCACCGCGAAGTTGTACAGCGAGATCCCCAGGGCGACCAGGCCTGTGAGCGTGGTGATCCACAAATGGACAACGCTGAACCTCGTGGAACGCGAAGCCCGCTCGCCCCCTCCTGCACCACTCATCGCACGCGCTCGTCCCCGCATCGCACCACGGCACCGGAAGGCCCGACCCCGGTAACGCCGGCGCCGATCGTTGCGAGAACCGCCGTCGCGACACGGGGAGAGCCCGACCGGGCCCTGCACCACACGACGACGACACGAACAGCCATGCCGCGTGTCTACCAGGGCGCAGGCGCGTGCCTGATGCCGCCACGCCCGACTGGGCCGTACTGGCGAACTACCCCGCACCGGAAGCACTCACGGGGCATGTCCGGTCCTTCGCCCGTGTGCCCGCTCCGTCGCAAGGCCACCAACTGCGGGCGCGGATCGAGGCGGCGGCGCCTCCGCCGACCTGCCCGGCCGCCGACGACCGGTCCGGCTGGTCGACGCCGTCGGACGGCTGCCCGGGTCAGCGGCGGTGCTTGGGTTCACCCGCCGGGGTGTAGAGCCTGCGCGCAGGTGACAACCTGTCGAAGCGGGCCTGTTGGCGGACCTGCTCCTCTATCTGTAGCCCCTCAAGGTTCTTGGTCCGTGTGGCCCTGTCGCTCCAGAGGAGAAACGCAACCAGTGCGGCGACCGGCAGTCCGAGACACATATAGAAGACGATCAAACCGTCCACACCCCCCAGTGAAGATCAGCAAGCAGGTCGAGTCTGTTGCAGGCGCCGGATACGAGTCAAGGGCTTACGTAGGAGGGGAGGAGGTGAGCGCGCCGCGAACGGCATCGGCTGGGTGATCCACTCGGGCAGCCGGCGCGGTGTGGCCCGCCCCGGTGCCCGCGTTCGTGGACGTCTGCCGCGCTGCTCCTGTGGCTATGGGCGGGGTGCCGCAGGGGAGACTGCCGGGAGGGGGTGGCTGGGGACGGGGGGCGGGCGGTGAGGGCCCTGTTGGTACTGGGCGGTGGCGACCAGGATGCCCATGGCCGTCACGGCGAGCATGGTGAACGTCGCGGCTGCCTGAATGGGGTGACGCATGGTCGGATGGCGGTACGTCAGCCAGGCTGTGGCCAGGGCTCCCGCCAGGACAGCCACGACGACGAGGGTTCCCAGGATGAGGGTGGAAAGCACAGTGACGGCCTCCGTTCAGATGCACCGGATGGGATGAGAGGGGGCCGGCTCCCCATGAAGCAGGTCGGCCTCGCCCCGGTAGGCCCCGGTAGGCCCCGGTCGGCCCCGGTAGGCCCTGGTCAGTTCTCCTCCTGTTCCGCTTCGTTTCGGCAGACCTTCGGCTGCTTGGCGGCGTCCGGTTCGCACACGAGGGCGGAGTCCGCGGCGCGGGACGACAGATACCTTCCGCGGCAGTCGTTTCTGCTGGTCAGACCGGCTTGGTGGCAGAAGGCGACCGCATCGGCGCCGGTGGCGTAGGGGCCGGGTTCGTAGACGACCCAGTAGCCGGGGCGCAGCGAGGCGTACCGGTCGCTGTCGAGGACTCGGGCCGTGGGTACCTTCTCCCGGATGGCTGCGAGGGTTTGGTCTCGTGCGGGCTCGCCGTCGTTCTTGGGTACGGAGGCCAGCTGGACGATCCAGTGTCCGGCTGGTGTGGGGTACGCAGTGAGCCCCTGGGATTTCGTGTGAGGTGGTGAGGTCACGACGCTGGGCCGAGTGTTGGCGCGGGTGCTGCCGGGGTCAGGGGTTGATGTACCGCCGAGGGCCAGCAGCAGACCGGCGGTTGCCGCTGCGGCGGCAGCCGAGATGTGCCACGTCGCTTGTGCGACCCAGGACCGGCGGCCGGTCTGCCGAGGACCGTGGGTGGGCGGCCGGCGGACCGGCTGGATGCGGAACACCTCCGGCTCCTGCCGGGAGTGTTCCTGCGGGGGCTGCTCCGGCGTGGTGGGCGGGCACTGTTCGCCGGCTCGCCCTGCGGAAGGGATGGGTGGCGCCGGGTCCGCGTCCGTGCCCGGATCCTGCGTGCTCACGGGGACGCCGAGGTGCCCGTCCGAGCCGGTCTCCGTGGCGGGGTCGACGTCGGCGGTCATCCATGCGATCAGTTGCTCCTTTCGACGTCGGAGATCGGTTTCCATGGGGGCAGGGACCAGCGCGTCCGCCTGGCGTATGAGGCCGGCCAGTGAGATTCCGGCCGAGTCGTCGTCGAACCTGTCGCTGTTGTTCTCCTTCATCCGCCCTCCTCCGCGGTGACGGGTCCTGCCGGTTGCTCCTGGGCGACGGGGTAGAGGCATTCCTGGGGCATGGGCACACGGACGTACGGTTCCGCCGCCGAACGGATCTCCCGGCCGGCCAGCGCTAGCTGTTTGCGTACCCCTGACTGCGCGATGTCGAGGTGCTCGGATATCTCCTTGGTCGAGTAGTCGGCAACCCAGTACAGGAGGGCGATGGCCCGGCGTTGATGCGGCAGGTGCTCCATTGCCGACTGTGCGGCCTCCAGGGCGCTCCGCGCCTCGACCCGGACAGCGGGATCAGGTCTCAGGTCCACTTCCGGCACCGCCAGGCTGCTGCGCAGTCGACGGAACGTGCTGCGACGCCGGACTTCATCGATCCACTTGTTCGAGCACACCCGCCGGAGCCACCTGCGCCGCTGGACGGGGTTCAGTTCCCGTACCGTGCGCCACTGGCGGGCGGCTTCCATGAAGGTCACCTGTGCCAGGTCTTCGGCGATGGCGGCTTCTTCGCTCAGCAGCCTCGCGTACCTCACCAGCGATGTCTGCTCCCTCTCGAAGAACGCGGCCACTTCGTCGACGTACTCGGGTGAGATCCGTTGCGTCACGCCCCTCCTCCCCTCCGGTCGGGCCCGCCGGCCGTGCTCGCGGTTGCCTTCTCGCCCCGCACGCTCCTGACGAACCGGCAGGACCCTCTTCACCACCCAGGTCGTATGGGGCGCGCAAAACGCTGCCCCTACGCCCCGAGGTCACTGCCCGGTCCCGGCCGGGGCATCCGCGCTGCCACGGATCAGGTGGGCGGTGGACCGGAACCCCGCTCCCGGGGGTGGAATGCGTGCAGCGGCCGGCACCGGGCCGCATTTCGCCGACCAGCGCGAACGCCACCGACCGGAGAAGCGCCCTCCCCGTGGCCACATCCGTGTCCGCCCGGTTCGGACCCCGGATTCGATCCTCCAGGTCGCCGAATTGCGTCGAACCCGAAAGGCCGGTGCTGTTAGCGTGTCCGGATCGGCGGTGACCGTGGCCGATCAGACAGCCGGACAGCCGGACAGCCGGACAGCCGGACAGACAGACAGACAGACAGACAGACAGTGGAGTGGTGCCGATGCTGGGAGTGGCGAACCTGCCGACCTACGCGCTGGGGACTCTGCTGATCATTCTCTTCCCCGGGCCGAGCTCGCTGTACACGCTGTCGGTGGCGGTCCGGCGTGGGGTCAGGACGGCGTACGGGGCTGCCGCGGGAGTCTTCCTCGGCGAGATGATCCTGATGCTGCTGACCGCTGTGGGTGTCGGATCGCTGCTCAAGGCCAACCCCGTGGCCTTCGCCGTGGTGCGCTTCGTCGGCGCCGGCTACCTGGGGTGGATCGCCCTGGCGATGCTCCGCGGCGCATGGGCGGCCTGGCGGACCCGTAAGGAGGCGGCCTCATCGGCCGTACGATCCGAGGCCGTACGATCCGAGGCGGATGCCACCGGCACTGAACGGCCGTTCCGCAGGTCCGTCCTCATCACGTTGCTGAACCCGAAGGCGATCTTGTTCTTCATCTCCTTCTTCGCCCAGTTCGTGGACCCCGCCTACCCGCATCCCGCGCTGTCCTTCGCGCTGCTCGCCCTCGTCTACCAGTCGATCAGCCTCTGCTACATCACGGCCCTGATCCTCGGCGGCACCTACCTCTCGGCCCAGTTCCGCCGACGTAAACGTCTGTCCGCGGCGCTCACCGCCGGGGCCGGTGCCCTGTTCCTGGGCTTCGCGGCCAAACTCGCCACCGCCGGAGGCTGACCGGGGGTGATCGGGGGGTGGCTTCGCGACCTCAGCGCACGGCTTCAGCCTCGTGCCGCCGAGATCCCCGCCCGGTCGGTGCGGGGTGCGTGGGGCCCCGGATTTAATCGGTGGTGCCGTGCCCCGGTGCGGGGCTAGGCTGCTGCTCATCCGCTTCCGATGGGGCGGTGTCGGTTCGTCGAGAAGAAGCAGGAGGTGAGGACATTGATGACTGTCACGGTGACGGGCTCTGCCCGCATTCAGGAGTTCATCGTTCCCACCCCTGTGGCCTCCGGCTGACACCCACTCGATCCGCGCGCTCGAAGCGCGCCGCCGGGGCCACCCTTCGAAGGGTTCCCCCTTGTTCAACGCTTCGCTCAACACCTCTTCCGCTTCCGATGCTCAGCAGGTCCTTGCCGCCTACGGCTGGGACGAGCGCTGGGAAGCGGAGTTCGCTCCGTACGCCGCCCAGGGCCTGGTCCCGGGCCGGGTCGTACGTGTCGATCGTGGCCAGTGCGATGTGGCCACCCCCGTCGGCGTCATCCGGGCCGACACCGAGTTCGTCGTTCCCCGCGACCCGATGAAGGTCGTGTGCACGGGGGACTGGGTCGTCGTCGACCCCGAGGGCAGTGACCCCCGGTACGCGCGGTCGATCCTGCCTCGGCGGACCGCGTTCGTGCGGTCGACGTCGTCCAAGCGGTCCGAGGGGCAGGTGCTGGCCACCAACATCGATCACATCGTCATCTGCGTGTCGCTCGCGGTCGAACTCGACCTCGGGCGGATCGAACGGTTCCTCGCGCTCGCGATGTCTAGTTCGAGCGGTGGGGCACTGCTGCGTACGTCGGCGGACTCCGGGGAGTCGGGGGCGCAGCCGCTGGTCGTCCTCACCAAGGCGGACCTGGTCGCGGACCCGGTCGCCCTCGGTCACCTGGTCCACGACGTGGAGACCACCGCCCCGGGCGTCCAGGTCCTTACGGTCTCCTCCCACACCGGGGAGGGCACCGACGTCCTCGGCGCGATCGTCGCCGACGGTACGAGCGTCCTGCTGGGCGTGTCCGGCGCGGGCAAGTCCACCCTGGCGAACGCGCTGCTCGGCGCGGACGCCATGGAGGTCCAGGCCACCCGTGACACCGACGGCAAGGGCCGGCACACCACGACCACCCGCAACCTCCTCGTCCTGCCGGGCGGAGGGGTCCTCATCGACACCCCGGGCCTGCGCGGCGTCGGGCTGTTCGACGCGGAGGCGGGGGTCGGGCAGGTCTTCTCCGAGATCGAGGACTACGCCGCCGACTGCCGCTTCCATGACTGCGCCCACGAGGCGGAGCCCGGTTGCGCGGTGCTCGCCGCGCTGGAATCGGGGGCCCTGTCGGAGCGACGCCTGGAGAGCTACCGCAAGCTGCTGCGGGAGAACCAGCGGATCGTCGCGAAGACGGACGCCCGGCTGCGGTCGGAGATCCGCCGTGACTGGCGGCTGAAGTTGGCGGAGGGCCGGGCCAACTACTCCGCCAAGCGCGGCGGCCGGGTCTGACCCGGGCCGTCCGCCCCCGGGCCCCGGTCCGGGGGCGGACGGACCTCGCCGCGAAGAGGGCGGCGCCTGCCGCGCGGGCCGTGGCGGCAGGACGGGCCGTGACGGGCGGAACGGGCCGTGGCGGCAAGGGCCGGTGCAGGACGCATGGACACCGTCCACCGCCCCAGAGCGGCCCCTGCGGGCAGCCGTCCGGCCGCGTGTTCGGTCATGGCGGGCGTGCTGACGCTCGGGCTCGCCACGAACGCCGGGGCCGTCCAGCACGTTGCCGGCCCGTCGGTCCCCACCCGGGGGGAGACCAGGACCTACAGCGACGGCCCGGCCGTCACCGTCGCCCGGCCCACCGCCTGCACCCCGGGCGCCGCCTCTGCGGGCCACCGTCCGAGGGGGCCGGGCGGTGGCCTGGAAGGTCACGCCGAACGGTGGAGCAGGCAGGCCGGCTCGCCGGCGTCCGACGGCTCGGCGGGCGGGCCGGGAACGGGCGGGTCCGGTACGGGCGTGTCCACGGCGGCTCCCCGGCCGGGCGGAGGCGGTGGCGCCGCCTCGGAGACCGGGAGCGTATCCGGCCGGGCCGGAGGGTGTTCACCGTAGAACCCCTCCGGCCGCGGCGGCGGTGTCAGGCTGCGGCCGGGGTGCGCGGAGCGCGGCGCATCGCCCACAGGACGGGGCCGCCCCCGGGAAGCCGGGCCTCCCCCAGCACGCTGAAGCCGAAGTGCTCGTAGAAGGGCAGGTTGTCGGGCTTGGACGACTCCAGGTAGACCGGCAGGCCCGCCGCGTCGGCCTGGGCCAGGCCCGAGCGCAGCAGGGCCGCTCCGTGACCCTGGCCCCGGGCGGCCGGGTCGGCGCCGATCACCGCGAGATACCAGTGGGGCTCGGTCGGGGAGTGCTTGGCGGCCTCCTCGACGGCTTCGCGGAACAGCTCGGCCCGGTCGCCGAGGATGGCCTGGAGCTCCCGGACGGTTTCCGCGTCGGGCACGGCCTTCTCCCGGCCCTCCGGCGACACCCAGAAGGAGGCCGCGACGTCGGTGCGCTCGCACACGCCGTGGTGGACGTACTGCCGGGTGAACAGCGTGGTGAAGTAGCGGATCAGCCCCGCCCCGCGAGAGGAGTCGTCGGGGAAGAACCAGCGCATCATCGGGTCGTCGTCGAAGGCGGCGGCCAGGGTGCGGCCGACCGTACGGGCATCGTCGACCGTGGCCGTCTTCGGGGTGTTCGTCATGGGCATACGGGTCATTCTGCACCCTTGGTGATCTTGGTCGGCGGGTGGGCCCTGCCATCGGCGTCGGCCGGCCGGAAGTCCGGCGGCGGCACGACCGGTTCGACGACGAGCAGGCCCGCCCGAACCCGTGCGGCCACCCGTGCACCGTCGGCGACACCAGCCGCCCTGCCGCTACCAGCAGGAACGCCGCGGCACGTCCACCCGCCCGGCGTGCCCGACCGGTGGCTCTACCGGGCCACCCAGCCGCGTTCGTACGCGTACCAGCCCAGCTGTAGCCGGGTCGTCACCCCCGACAGCTCCATCAGGCCCTTGACCCGCCGCTGCACCGTCCGCAGGCCCAGCTCCAGGTGCTTGGCCACGCTCACGTCCGTCATGCCCGCCAGCAGCAGCGACAGGATCTCCAGATCCGTGGCGTCCGGGACGCCCCCCGACTCCTCCGCAGCCCCGGCCGCACCCAGCCGCAGCGGCATCGACTCCCGCCACACCGCCTCGAACAGGCCCGTCAGCGACTCCAGCAGCCCGGACGCGTGCACCACCAGCGCCGCCGGCTCCGCGCCGCGGGCCGTCAGCGGGACCATGGCGAGGGTCCGGTCCGCGATCACCAGCTTCGTCGGGACCTCCGACGTCACCCTGACCTGCACGCCCCGGGCCAGCGCCGAGGAGGCCTCCCGGATCCCGCTCGGCAGGGTCAGCGCCTCCCGCTCGATCACCACCCGGTAGTCGACGCCACGCACCGAAGCCCGGTCCGCCGCCTCGTTGTACGGGCCCGTCGGCACCTGCGGTCGGCCGCTGACCAGCGCGCACACCTCCTTCTCCGCGCCCAGCCGGAGCTGGTGGAAGCGGTGCGCCACCGCGCTCGCGCCCTGCACCACCTCCACGAGGTCGTGCACCGCCGGCTCGGCCGCCTCCGCCCGGTACTCCTCCGCCAGCAGCGCCGCCGCCAGCTCCGCCTGCTCCAGCTCCTGCCGCTGCCGGGTCAGGAGTGCCCCGAGGGCGACACCCGGCGGAGCCGCCACCCAGCGCCCCGGCCGGGCCGAGGACTGCGCCGCCAGCCCGTGCCGCTCCAGGTGGCGCAGGGCCCGTTCGGTCTGCGGCACCGGCAGGGTCAGCCGGTGTGCCAGGTCGGGGACCTCGGCCGCGCCCAGCGCCACCAGAGCGCGGTACGCGGACTCCTGGCCCTCGTCCAGGCCTATGGCACCCAGCAACCCGTCCACCACCTTTCGACACAACGCCTGGCGGGAAGCGGCCACGGCGCAAACCCGCCGCCGACATCATCGCCGTACCCCCCGCCCCTCTGCCAAGGTTGCGCCACCGCAGCACCAACATCCGTCGGCCGGAGGTCATTTGGGCGGCATCTTTGCCGTGCAATGCAGTAGTTGGCCGGAATTCACCTGGGGAGAGCGATGCGCCCGATATCGCGCACGGCGATCGGGGCGACCGCGGCGGCTGTCCTCGCCGCCACCCAGCGGGACGGTCCTCGACGACGAGGGCTACGGCCTCGGCTCATGGATCACCGCCATGGAGTGGCTTTTCGTGCATTCGGCGTTTTCCGCCCCCACCGGCAGCCGAGAATGAGGGCATGAGTCAGCAGGGCGCGGACGACTGGTGGCAGAAGCTCTACGAGGATCCGGACGCGGGGCCGGCACCCGACCCCGGGGACACCCTCGACAACCGGTTCCGGTCGGCGGCGGGTGTCACGGGGGACCCGGCCGGGGCGCCGTCCCCCACGCCGCCGGAAGTCCGGGAGGCCGGGCGCGGGCCGTTGCCTTCCCCGCGCCCCGAGCCGGACACCGGTCTGCCCGCACGGCCGCCGCTGCCGGACGCCGTCCGGCGGGAACCAGCCCGGCCCCCGGCGGCGGGGCCGGTCCCGCCGCCGCGCCCGGCCCCCGACGCGCTGCCCGCGTCGCCCGCCGAGGGGTACCTTTCGCCGCCTGTTCCGGCCGTGCCGCCGGCCGCGCCGCCCATGGTGGAAGCGCCCGCGCCCGACGTGCGGGGCTTCCCGCCGCCGGCGTCCACTCCGGACGCTCCGTCCGGCGCCCCGGCCGGGCTGCCGCAGGCGCCGTCGCCCGCTGAAGGCAGCGGTCCGCCGCCCGTGCCCGGGGCCGTGCCGCCCGCCGGGACACCGTTCGGGCCGGCCCCTGTGCGGGCGCCCGGTGAACGGCACGGTGAGCCGGCCGAGTCGGCTGTCCTGCCGCCCGCCGAGGCGGGGGTTCCGCCCGGTGAGGGGTTCGGGCCGCAGGTGCCCCAGGCGGACGCTTCCGGCGCGCCCGACGTGCTGTCCCAGCCGCCGCCACCGCCCCCACTGCCGCCATCGCCCCCACCGCCCTCACCGGCCGCGGAGGGCACCCCGCTCGGCGTGTCGGCCGGGGAGCCGTTCGGGCCGGCGCCGGCTGCCGCGCCGCCCTGGCACGGGGCGCAGCCCCGCGATCCGCGGACCGGCGGCGCCACCGGTTACGCCCTCGGGGGCGTCGACGTGCCGCCCGCCCGGCGGGCACAGGAGCCGCGCCCGGAGGACCGCACCGAGGAGGCGTCCCGGCCCGCCCCCGCCCCCACCTCCGCACCGGCACCGGTACGCGCACCCGCCACGGAGGCCGCCGCGCCGCAACCGCGGCCCGAGGTGCACCACCTCGGAGACCGCGCCCCCACCTACGCCGCCGAACCGGGCCCGCTCCCGCCCGCCGACCCGGCCGCCCTCGACGCGCTGGTCCCGGACACCGTCCTGGAGGGAGCCCGCTACGGCGGCCACACCCTCCGCGCCGCCTCCCTGCGCGGCGACTCCGCCCGCTACCGCGGGGAGATGCGCCGGGACTTCCTGCTCACCGCCCGCTTCGGCACCGGCGACGACGCCCTGGTCCTGGTGGCCCTCGCCGGCGGCGACCGGGCCGCCCCCGGCGCCGCCGAAGCCGCCGCCGAACTGTGCCGCACGGTCGCCGCGGCCGTCGGCCGCAGCCAGGGCCGACTGGCCGACGACATCAGGGCCGGGCGCCGCGACGCCCTGCGCTCCGGCCTCCAGCGGCTCAGCGACCGCGGCTACGGGCGCCTGCGGGCCCGTGCCGCGGAGCTGGGGCTCGCGGAGGAGGAGTACACGGCAGGGCTGCGCGGGCTGTTGCTGCCGGTGGACCCGGAATGCCGCATCCGGGTGTCCTTCGGTGCTGGTGCGGGCGGGCTCTTCCGGCTCCGCTCGGGCCGATGGCAGGACCTGGAACCCGCCGGGACCGCGTCGCCCCCGGCAGCGGACGCCGCAGGTCCGGCCGACACGGCCGGCGGGCCCGGGGGCGACTTCCGGTTCCGGGCCTCGGTGGCAGGACCGGGGGACGTCCTGCTCCTGTGTTCGGGCGGCCTGGCGGAGCCGATGCGGGAGGAGGCCGACCTCCGGGCGGAACTCGCCGCCCGCTGGTCCGAGCCGGAGCCGCCCGGCCTCGCCGCCTTCCTGGCGGACACCCAGCTCCGCCTCAAGGGGTACGCCGACGACCGTACGGCCGCTGCGGTCTGGGAGGCGTGACCGGCCCGGGCACGGGCCGGGTGGGAGGCAGGGCCGAACACGCCCAGCGG
Source organism: Streptomyces sp. NPDC090021 (assembly GCF_044748225.1). Lineage (NCBI taxonomy): Bacteria > Bacillati > Actinomycetota > Actinomycetes > Kitasatosporales > Streptomycetaceae > Streptomyces > Streptomyces sp. NPDC090021. Next base: position 20,016 of record NZ_JBIVFO010000030.1, read on the forward strand.
CCGGCGGCGCCGGCCCGGAGCGCCGTGCTCGACGTACGCGGGACCCGGTGCGCCCCGACCGCGCGGGTGGAGGCCGGGACGTGGCCTCGACCCGCCGCGAACTGCCCGACCGGGTGGCGGTGTTCACGGTCGACACGGGCATGTGCAAGGTGTGGGCGGCGCGCTATCGTTCCCCGAACGGCAAGCGGCGCGTCGTCGGCTCGTTCAGCCGCGGCCACGATGGCCGACGCCTTCCCGCACGCCATCGGCGCACGGTTCGCCGATCACGGTCGTCAAGTGGTGTCGATGTCCGGCGACGGTGGTTGCTCCCCGCTGAGGGGAGATTCCCTCACACTGGTGCAGTACGACCTCCCCGTCGAAGTGGTCCTCTTCCACAACTCGCCCCGCGTCACGGTCGAGTGGGAGGTGCCGGTTTCCGGCCTTCCTCCCTGCGGGGCGGAGCGCACGAACCCGGACTTCGCCCCGATCGCCGCGAGACGGCCGCCCGCAGGGTCCGGGCGGAGGAACCCGGGCAGCTCAGCGGGGCTTCGAAGGGCGCCTGCCGGCACCGCGGACCCGCGCTGGTGGACGTGGTGACCGACCCCTGCGCCCTGTCGGTTCCTCCGAAGACGCGGGCCGAAACGGTGACCGGATTCGCACGGTCCGACAGCGGGGTCACGTTCGACGGAGGGCCGGGCGGACGATCCGGATGGCTTGATCCGATCTCCGCAACGTGCCCCGTCCGTAAGCCCGCAGGAGTGCGGATCCACCCCGGGGGCATGCATCCCGTAGGCCTGTTCGAGAGCAACGGACACGGGAGGGACACCGCCGTGCGGGTGGGGGCGAAGACGGGGAAGCTGTGGAGGAGAGGCGGGCCGGTACCGCGCGAACCGTCCACCGTCGAGGTCGGGGGAGCGGTGGAGACGCTGCGGATCAGCCGGAGCGTGCGCCGCGCGGACCTGAAGGCGGTGGGCGACGTCCGCCGGGCCCTCAGGGAGCTGATGCGCCACCGGTGCCGGACCGAGGCCACCGACGTGGCCGAACTGCTGATCACGGAGCTCGTCACGAACGCCCTCGTCCATACCGACCGCGGCGCGGAGGTGTCCGTCAGCCTCACGGCCGCACGGTTACGGGTGGAGGTCAGGGACCACGCGGCACGCCGTCCCCGGCAGTACGTACCGACCGCCGACGACGGTACGCACGGCCGGGGACTCGTGCTGGTGGAGGCGCTGGCCGACGACTGGGGTGTGGACGCACTCGCCCTGGGCGGCGGCAAGGTGGTGTGGTTCGAGCTCGACGGCCGCCGCGACGGTCCCGTCCCGGCCCCGGCCCCGGCCCCGGCCCCGTACGCCGCAGGGCCCGCCTGAACGGGCGGGCCCTGCGGGGTGTCCCCTTGTTCTGACCCGTCAGCCGAACTGCTGCTCCAGGTCCTTGAGTTTGCGCTCCAGCGAGTCCAGCCGGGGAATGGTCTGGGTGTCGTCCTCGGCGGTGAGGTCCACCATCCGGGTGCCGGTCACGTCAGTGGATTCGGTGTGGTTGACGGCCTGCAGGGAGGGCCGGCGGCGTAGGGGCAGCTGTCCCGGTTCCGGTATGGCCGGCTCCGCGCCGACCGGCGCGGAGCCAGCTCCCTGCGTCAGCTCCGGGAGTTCGACCTGGCGGCCGCGGGACCGCCCCAACGCCCGGTTCTGCCGGCCCAGTGCCTTGATGCGCGCCCGGTCGAGCCGGTTCTGGTCGCGCCTGCGGTGCCGGTCCTGCTCCCTCTGCTTCTTGTCCTCGCGCACCTCGTCCACGGCCTCGTCGAGGGTGCGGACCCCCTCCAGCAGCATGAGGGACCATGCGCCGAAGGTCTCCCGGGGTGCCCGCAGCCAGCGGACCATCCGGATCTGCGGCAGCGGCCTCGGGATGAGGCCCTGTTCGCGCAGTGCCGCGCGGCGGGTCTGCTTGAGGGCGCGGTCGAAGAGGACGGCTGCCGAGAGCGACATCCCCGCGAAGAACTGCGGAGCGCCGTCATGGCCCAGACCTCGCGGGGCGTGCACCCAGTTGAACCAGGCGGCCGCTCCCGCGAACAGCCAGACCAGCATGCGCGACCCGAGGGCCGCGTCGCCGTGGCTGGCCTCGCGGACGGCGAGCACCGAGCAGAACATGGCGGCGCCGTCGAGGCCGAAGGGCACCAGGTACTCCCAGCCTCCGGAGAGGCTGAGGTTCTGCCGGCCGAAGCCGACCAGCCCGTGGAAGGAGAGCGCGGCGGCCACCGCCGCGCAGCAGAAGAGCAGGACGTACGAGGCCGTCCCGTAGACCGCTTCCTTGCGCCGCCGCCGCTCCTCGCTGCGCTCCCAGCTGTCGTCGGCCGCGGCCTTCTCGCTCTCGCGCTTGCCCCGTGCCAGTACCGCAACCGCCGCAAGTACGCCCAGGATCAGCAGACTGCCGGGCAGCAGCCAGTCCAGCGATATGTCGGTCAGTCTCATGCGGATGTCCCTTGCCTCGCGTATGCGGCTGTGCGGCTTTCCGGGCGCCATAGTGGCGCAGCCGGTGCGCCGTGCACGCGGGTTTCGGGGCAAGTGGACGCCATCGGGGTGCGGGCCACGCCGGATAGGGTGTCGTATCTCGAACTGGTGCCCGTGTGGCCAGAGTTGCGTTCGAATACTGCCACCTCTACGGGTGGCTTGGAGCCGGCCGCCCGGAACGCTCCGCGGGCCGGCGTTCCTGCCGGGGGTCAGGCGGCTTCCGCCGTGAGGCGGGTGATGCGGTCCGCGTCGCAGGTGCGCGGACAGGTCACGCAGGTGTCCTCCGGGCGGATCGTGTAGAAGAAGCAGCAGCTGGCCCGGTCGCGGGTGGGCAGTTCACGACCGTCGGGACCCGTGAGCGCGCGGAACCCGGCACCCCCGGTGTACGGGGCCGTCGAGCCCGGCAGCAGGGCCTCCAGCTCGGCCATCGTCCGGTGCTCCTCGCCGAGCAGGTGCCCGACGTACCAGAGGCTCTCGACGACCTCGTCGGTCACCATGCCCCACAGGGCGCGGCGGCCGCGCCGCATACGCGGGGCGAAACCTTCCAGCACGGGTTCGAGGTGCTGGGCCACCGCAGCCCGCACCTCGGCGCGCAGCGCCTCCTCGTCGGGCACGACACGGGCCCCGGGGAGGACGGACGCCGGATCGTCCGGCAGGCAGGCGAAGCTCTCGACGCGCATGGCCATCCGGCCGAGGTTCCGGTGGAAGGCGACCTCGGCGACGGGGAGCCGGGGGACCCGCCGCTGGAGGAACCACGGGAGCGTGACCAGCAGGCAGGCGGGCCACGCGTACCGGTGCAGCCCGAAACCCGCGATCACGTCGGGCCGCGCCTGGGTCCCGTAGTCCCTCAGGACCTGGGCGTTGTCCCAGGCGAGGAAGGCGTCCAGGGCGGCCCCGCCGGCCGCCAGCTCGTCCGCGCCGACCCACCCCGCACCGCGAGGGGAGGGTTCGTGCGGGGCTCGCTCGACGACCCGCAGCCCGCCGTACACGTCGGCCAGCCGGGCGTACGCATCCGCCACCGCGGAGCCGGGCGGGGCGGGGGCGAGCGCCGGGAGGGTCGAGACGGCCATGACGGACCACCGATCGCACGATCGTTAACAGGTTAGCCTTACCTTACTCGATATCCGCCGGTCCGCACCCACTCCTCCCGCGACGCGTCACCTATTCTCGGGACAGGTCACGACCCGGAGGAGGACCGAGTGCACGAAACGGCCCACGCCCGGGTACCGGCACAAAAGCGGAAGGTAGTACGCCATTCGGTGCGCGGGCAGATCCTCGACGCCCTGCGCGCGGCCCTGGTGGACGGCGAGCTCGTGCCCGGGGAGATCTACTCCGGCCCGGCGCTGGGGGAGCGCTTCGGCGTCTCCGCGACCCCCGTGCGCGAGGCGATGCAGCAGCTGGCCGTCGAGGGAGCGGTGGAATGCCTCCCGAACCGGGGCTTCCGCGTCCTGTCACGCACCCCGCGGGAACGCGCCGAGCTGGCCGAGGTCCGGGCACTGCTCGAAGTCCCCGTCATGCTGCGACTGGCCCGCACCGTGCCCGAGGCCTCCTGGCAGGCCCTGCGCCCGGCCGCCGCGGCCACCGCCGAGGCGGCCGCCGCGGGCGACCTGCCGGGCTACGCGGAGGCCGACCGGGCCTTCCACCGGGCGGTACTGCGGCTGGCCGGCAACGACCAGCTGGTCCAGGTGGCGGAGGAACTCCACCGGCGCGCCCAGTGGCCGCTGCCGGGCGCTCCGCGGGTCCGGCGGGCCGATCTCGTCGCCGATGCGGCGGAGCACTCGGCGCTGCTGGAAGCGCTGATCGCGCGGGACCTCACGGTGGTCGAGGCCCTGGTCCGCGAACACTTCGCCGGCTCCTGACCCTTCCGGGAGCCGCGCCGGCTTTCGGGGCGCGGGCACGGAACGCCGTGCGGCACGGAACGCCGTACGGCACGGAACGCCGTGCGGATGCCCGCGGCGCAGGTCGGGTCGGTCGGTGAAGCGCCGGGTCGGCCTGCTACACGGCAGGTGCCGGGTGGAGCTGGTCCGCCAGCCAGGTGGGGATGCCGCCCAGGAGATGGAACAGCCGACGGGCCTCCGCGCGCAGCCGGGTCGCCTCCGGCTCCGGCTCGGCCTCGGCCAGTGCCGCGAGCGCCGGGGCGGTGCCGATCAGGAAGCCCAGGTCCTCCCGGATCCGCAGCGACTCCGCGAAGCCCTTGCGGGCCTCCGCCACCTCGCCGTCCCGCAGGGCCAGCGCGGCCAGGTGCCGGAAGGTGAACGACAGCAGCAGGGTGTCCCCGTGCGCCTCCGCGCCCGCGTGCGCCCGGTGGTACGCGGGCCGCGCCGACTGCGGGGCGTCCGCGAGGTGCTCGGCCACCAGGCCCCTGCGGAAGTCCAGCAGCGGACGGGTCCGGGAGCCCGGTGACAGCAGGGCCGCGGCCCGGCCCAGCGCGGAGCGGGCCTCGTCGGCCCGGTCGCGTACGCCCAGTACGGTCGCGGCGTAGGCCAGCTGGCCCCGTTCGCATGCCGCCGCGCCCCGGTCGTCGTCGTCCTGGGCGACCGCCTCGGCGACGCGCAGCGCGTCCTCGGCCTCGGCCCAGCCCTGGCCCGTGAACAGACACCGCTCGACCAGCAGCGCGGTCCGCTGCACCGCGGCGGTGGCCTGACCGGCCCGGCCGGCGTGGGGCGTCAGCAGTGCCGCCGCGTCGGTCCAACAGCCGCGCGAGCGCAGCCGCCATATCGCCCGCTGGAGGGGGTCGTCTCCCCCGGTGGAACCGGCACCCGACATGGCGGTATCCGCCACATTGCCCTCCCCGAAGCAATCAAGCAGCACATCGTTGAGCCCTGGGGCGAAATGAGAGCACGGATCGGCGGCTCCGGCCAAGGGGTCGGGTGAACTCTTTCACAAAGTCCGGACGGATCATCAGCCGCACCGGCCACGCCGTGGCCGGTGGCGCCGAGGATCTGCTCAGCTCATGCGCAGTGCGAGGAAGAAATCGAGCTTGTCCTCCAGCCGGGACAGGTCCCGCGCCGTCAACTGCTCGATTCGCCCGACCCGGTAGCGCAGCGTGTTGACGTGCAGGTGCAGCCGGGTCGCACAGCGCGTCCAGGAGCCGTCGCAGTCCAGGAACGCCTCCAGGGTCGGGATGAGCTCCGCCCGGTGGCGCCGGTCGTAGTCCCGCAGCGGGTCCAGCAGCCGGGCGGTGAAGGCGCGGCGCACGTCGTCCGGGACGAACGGCAGCAGCAGGACGTGCGAGGCCAGCTCGTGGTGGCCCGCCGCGCAGACCCGGCCCGGGCGGGCCGCCGCGACGCGCCGGGCGTGCCGGGCCTCCTCCAGCGCCCCGCGCAGCCCCTCGGCGGAGTGCACGGCCGCGCTGACGCCGAGCGTGAGCCGGCCGTCGTCGGCCAGCCCGGCCGCCAGCGGGTCCCGTACGGTCGCCAGCAGCTCGTCGGCGTGCAGGGCCGAGTCGGGGCCCTTGTCCTCCCCGGCGTCCCCCGACAGCGAGGGCAGCGGGACCAGGGCGATGGCCTCGTCACCCGTATGGGCGACCGCGATCCGGTCGGACGGCTCCGGCCCCGAGACCGACGGGTCGACGAGGATCTCCTCCAGCAGCGACTGGGCCACCGGGCCGCCGGGGATGTCCCCGTTGTCCCAGTCGACCCGGGCCACCACCACCTGCCAGTGCGGGGCGGCGCCCAGGCCGGGCAGCAGCACCGGCGCCGCCACCCGCAGACGGGCCGCGATCTCGGCGGGCGGCGCGCCCGTCTGGACCAGTTCCAGAACCTCCTGCGCGAGGCGGCGGCGCACGGTGCGGGCGGCGTCGCGCCGGTCGCGTTCCACGGCGATCAGCTGGGTGACGCCCTGGAGCAGGTCCAGGCGCTCGGCCGGCCAGTCACCGGCGTCCGCCTCGACGGCGAGCAGCCAGTCGGACAGCACGGTCTCGCGCACGTCGCGGGCGACGGCCGGTCCGCCGGCGCCGCGACCGTGTCCCCTGATCGGGAAGAGCGAGTAGGTAATACCCTGGATGGAGATCCGGTGCGGCCCTCTGCGGCCCGTCCGGACCGCCGCGAGGTGCTCGCTCGCCAGCGCCGAGCAGATGCCCGGCGCCAGCGGCTCTCCCGCCCCGGCGATCTGCCGGCCGGTGGGGGACAGCACCCAGGCCCGGAGGTCGAGGTCGGTGGTGAGCAGATCCAGCACCACGTCGGGGCCGCCACCCGCCGGACCCGATGTCATCAGGCGGCGGTGCCGGTCCACGACGGCCGCCAGGTCCCCGGCGCGCTCGCCCGAGACCTGCCGTACGACGTACTCGGTGATCGTGGCGAATGCAACGTCCTCGTTCACGGCGAACAGCGGCAGCCGGTTGCGGACACAGGCCGAAACGAGATCGTCGGGGATGTCACCCAGCTCCGCCTCGCCCGCCGCGAGCCCCGCGACGCCGGCGCCGGCGAGGATTCGTACGAACGGCTCGGAGTCGGCTGAATTTCGTCTCCATGCCAGGCCGGTGAGGACGAGTTCACCCCCGGACAGGTACCGGCTGGGATCGCGCAGGTCGGTCGTCATGACCCCGCGGACCGTACGGTCGAGTTCGTCCTCGCCGCCGAGCAGCCGCAGCCCCAGCGCCTCGGTCTCCAGCAGTGCGCGCAGCCGCATGATGTCGCCGCCGATCTGTCTCGAATGTTGCCGTTGGAAATCGGGCAGGTCGTCGCATCCTGCCTTTCATACGAATCTACAAGACGAGGGAGGCCGTCAGCCAACTCCTTCATGGTTTCGGTGACTGCACCCGAGGGACGGGCGGCTTGTGTACTGAGTCCACACCGCGTTAACAGCACGTGAACGACCAGTCGAGGGCCCTTTGGCCTCCTGGCTTGAAGTGAACGACACGATGAAGAAGAAGAGAGCCGCACATGGACTTCCTTCGCCCCGCCAGCTGGGAGGAGGCGCTCGCCGCTAAGGCCGAGTACCCCACAGCTGTGCCGATTGCGGGTGGCACCGACATCATGGTCGAGATCAACTTCGACCACCGCCGTCCGGATTACCTCCTTGACCTGGGCCGCATCGAGCTGCTGCGGGAGTGGGAGGTAGGCGAGGAGGTCACCAAGCTCGGCGCCTCCGTCCCGTACACCCAGATCATGGAGAACCTGCGCGCCACGCTGCCGGGTCTCGCGCTCGCCTCGCACACGGTCGCGTCCCCACAGATCCGCAACCGCGGCGGCGTCGGCGGCAACCTCGGTTGCGCCTCGCCCGCCGGTGACTCCCACCCCGCCCTGCTGGCCGCCGGCTGCGAGGTCGAGGTGGAGTCCGTACGCGGCTCGCGCATGATCCCGATCGACGAGTTCTACACCGGCGTGAAGCGCAACGCGCTGGCCGCCGACGAGCTGATCAAGTCGGTCCACATCAAGAACGCCACGGGCCCCCAGCAGTACTCGAAGGTCGGCACCCGCAACGCGATGGTCATCGCGGTGTGCGGCTTCGGCCTCGCCCTGCACCCCGACACCCGCACCGTGCGTACGGGCATCGGTTCGGCCGCCCCGACCCCGGTCCGGGCCAAGGCCGCCGAGGAGTTCCTGAACGCCGCGCTCGAAGAGGGCGGCTTCTGGGACAACGGCAAGGTCATCACCCCGTCGATCGCCAAGCAGTTCGGTGAGCTCGCCTCCGCCGCCTGCAACCCGATCGACGACGTCCGTGGCACGGCGAAGTACCGCCGTCACGCGGTTGGCATCCTCGCTCGCCGCCAGCTCGTCTGGACCTGGGAGCAGTACCGCGGCACGAACGGCCGCTCGCTTGAAGGGGCTGCGTAATCATGCGCGTCAATTTCACCGTCAACGGTCGTCCGCAGGAAGCCGACGACGTCTGGGAGGGCGAGTCCCTCCTCTACGTCCTGCGTGAGCGCCTGGGCCTGCCCGGCTCGAAGAACGCCTGCGAGCAGGGCGAGTGCGGTTCCTGCACGGTCCGTCTCGACGGCGTGCCGGTCTGTTCCTGTCTGGTGGCCGCCGGTCAGGTCGAGGGCCGTGACGTGGTGACCGTCGAGGGCCTGGCCGACTTCGCCAAGCAGCGTGAGGAGCACGGCCACGGCTGCGGCACCGGCGCGTGCGGCGGCGGCAAGGGCGTGTCCACGGACGAGGCCAAGCAGTGGTCCGCCAAGGGCACCGACTCGCAGACCGGTGAGGGCGCCCTGCTCTCCGACATCCAGCAGGCGTTCATCGACGCCGGCGCGGTCCAGTGCGGTTTCTGCACCCCGGGTCTGCTCGTGCAGGCCGACGCGCTCCTGGAGCAGAACTCCGACCCGTCCGACCAGGACATCCGTGAGGCCCTGTCCGGCAACCTCTGCCGCTGCACGGGCTACGAGAAGATCCTCGACGCGGTCCGCCTCGCGGCCGCCCGTCAGGGAGAGGCTGTCTGATCATGGCCAACACTCGCACCGTGCCTTCCGGTACGCCGACGAACGTCACCCAGAAGCACAACAAGGGCGGCATCGGCGAGTCCACGCTCCGCCCGGACGGCACCCTCAAGGTCACCGGTGAGTTCGCGTACTCCTCGGACATGTGGCACGAGGACATGCTGTGGGGCCAGACCCTGCGGTCCACCGTCGCCCACGCCGAGATCGTCTCCATCGACATCTCCGAGGCGCTGGCCATGCCCGGCGTCTACTCGGTCCTCACGTACGACGACCTGCCGGCCGAGATGAAGAACTACGGCCTGGAGATCCAGGACACCCCGGTCCTCGCCAACGGCCGGGTGCGCCACCACGGTGAGCCGGTCGCCCTCGTGGCCGCGGACCACCCGGAGACCGCCCGCCGCGCGGCCGCCAAGATCAAGATCGACTACCGGGAGCTGCCGCTCGTCACGGACGAGGCCTCCGCCCTCGCCGCCGACGCGCCGCTCATCCACGAGGGCCGCGACGACCACCACTCCGGTCACGTCCCGCACCCGAACATCGTGCACCGCCAGCCGATCATCCGCGGCAACGTGGAGGAGGCCCGCAAGCGCGCCGACGTGATCGTCGAGGGCGAGTACACCTTCGGCATGCAGGACCAGGCCTTCCTCGGCCCGGAGTCCGGTCTCGCCGTGCCCTCCGAGGACGGCGGTGTCGACCTCTACGTCGCCACGCAGTGGCTGCACTCGGACCTCAAGCAGATCGCCCCCGTCCTCGGCCTGCCCGAGGAGAAGGTACGCATGACGCTCTCCGGCGTCGGCGGTGCCTTCGGCGGTCGCGAGGACATCTCGATGCAGATCCACGCCTGCCTGCTGGCTCTCGCGACCAACAAGCCGGTCAAGATCGTCTACAACCGGTTCGAGTCCTTCTTCGGCCACGTGCACCGCCACCCGGCGAAGCTCTGGTACGAGCACGGCGCCACCAAGGACGGCAAGATCACGCACATGAAGTGCAGGATCGTGCTCGACGGCGGCGCCTACGCCTCGGCCTCCCCGGCCGTCGTCGGCAACGCGTCCTCCCTCTCCGTCGGCCCGTACGTCATCGACGACGTCGACATCGAGGCGATCGCGCTCTACACGAACAACCCGCCCTGCGGCGCGATGCGCGGCTTCGGCGCCGTCCAGGCCTGCTTCGCCTACGAGGCCCAGATGGACAAGCTCGCGGCGAAGCTGGGCATGGACCCGGTGGAGTTCCGCCAGCTGAACGCCATGGAGATGGGCACGATCATGCCCACCGGCCAGGTCGTCGACTCCCCGGCGCCGGTCGCCGAGCTGCTGCGCCGGGTCAAGGCCCGCCCGCTGCCGCCGGAGCGCCAGTGGGAGACCGCCGGCGAGGGCGCTGACGTCCGCGCACTGCCGGGCGGTCTGTCGAACACCACCCACGGCGAGGGCGTCGTCCGCGGCGTCGGCTACGCGGTCGGCATCAAGAACGTCGGCTTCTCCGAGGGCTTCGACGACTACTCCACCGCCCGGGTGCGCCTGGAGGTCATCAACGGCGAGCCCGTCGCGATGGTCCACACGGCCATGGCGGAGGTCGGCCAGGGCGGTGTCACCGTCCACGCGCAGATCGCCCGTACCGAGCTGGGCGTCACGCAGGTGACCATCCACCCGGCCGACACGCAGGTCGGCTCCGCCGGTTCCACGTCCGCCTCGCGGCAGACGTACATGACCGGTGGCGCCGTGAAGAACACCTGTGAGGCCGTGCGCGAGGCGCTGCTGGAGATGGGCCGCCGCAAGAACGGCTCCTACCACCCGGCCTGGGCCCACGCCGAGCTCCTCCTGGAGGGCGGCAAGGTCGTCACCGACGGCGGCGAGGTCCTCGCGGACATCGCCGACATCCTGGAGAACGAGGCGATCGACCTCGAACTCGAGTTCCGTCACCGTCCGACGGTCGCCTTCGACCTGAAGACCGGCCAGGGCGACGGCCACGTCCAGTACACCTTCGCCGCGCACCGCGCGGTCGTCGAGGTGGACACCGAGCTCGGCCTGGTCAAGGTCGTCGAGCTGGCGACCGCCCAGGACGTGGGCAAGGCCCTCAACATGCTCTCCGTGGTCGGCCAGATCCAGGGTGGTACCACCCAGGGTCTCGGCGTGGCGGTCATGGAGGAGATCATCGTGGACCCGAAGACCGCGAAGGTGCGCAACCCCTCCTTCACGGACTACCTGATCCCGACCATCCTCGACACCCCGACCATCCCGGTCGACGTCCTGGAGCTCGCCGACCCGAACGCCCCGTACGGCCTTCGCGGTCTGGGCGAGGCCCCGACCCTGTCGTCCACCCCGGCCGTCCTCGCGGCGATCCGGAACGCGACCGGGCTGGAGCTCAACAAGACCCCGATCCGTCCGGAAGCCCTCACCGGGACCCTTTAGACGGACCCGGTCCGGGGGCCGCGAGGCCCCCGGACCACCTCGGACTCTCCGGGCGGTGTGACTCGGGAACGTCACACTTCACCGCCGCACCGCCCGGAGCACCTACGAAGCACCGCACCGCTCGCGGTCCCTTCAGCCGGCAGTACCCCTGCGAAAACCCCCATGTAGTACCAGCGGTCACCCCGCACTACCCGCAGTACACGCAGTGAACATTCGCGTCGCCTCGGGCCGTCACCCCGGGTCGTGCAGCCAAACGCAGCATCCCAAATCCCGCAATCTCCAATCCCCACGCGGGTGCCCCTTTGAACCTTGGGAGTTAGGCACCATGACCCAGTCGTCAGTGGAGTCCAAGACCACCGCGGAGGAAGCCGGAGACGGCTCCCGCAACCCCGCCGGGCGCTCTTGGCTCGACCGCTACTTTCATATAACCCACAGAGGATCCAACGTCGGCAACGAGGTTCGTGGCGGTATCACGACCTTCATGGCCATGGCGTACATCCTCCTGCTCAACCCCCTGCTCCTCTCGGGCAAGGACGTCGCCGGAACCACGATGGACGGTTCCGCGATCATCACCGCCACGGCTTTCGCCGCCGCCGTGACCACGCTCCTCATGGGCTTCGTCGGCAAGGTCCCGCTCGCGCTGGCCGCCGGACTCTCCGTCTCCGGTGTCCTCGCCTCGCAGGTGGCCCCGCAGATGACCTGGCCGCAGGCCATGGGCATGTGCGTGCTCTACGGTGTCGTGATCTGTCTCCTGGTCGTCACCGGCCTCCGAGAGATGATCATGAACGCGATCCCGCTTGCGCTCAAGCATGCCATCACCATGGGCATCGGCCTCTTCGTCGCCCTGATCGGCTTCGTGAAGGCGGGCTTCGTCGGCAACGGCGCGGAGTTCATGCCCCCCGTCCAGCTCGGCGCGACCGGTGAGCTGTCCGGCTGGCCGGTCCTGCTCTTCGCCATCACCCTGGTCGCCATCTTCATGCTCCAGGCCCGCAAGGTGCCCGGCGCGATCCTGATCGGCATCATCGGCGGCACCGTCCTGGCCGCGATCCTCAACGCCATCGTGGACATCGACCCGAAGGCATGGAAGAACGGCCCGCCGGAGCTGGAGGGCTCCGCGGTCTCGATGCCGAACTTCTCGCTCTTCGGCGACGTCTCCTTCGGCGGCTGGGGCGACGTCGGCTACATGACGGTCGGCATGATCGTCTTCACCCTCGTGCTCGCCGGCTTCTTCGACGCGATGGCCACCATCATCGGCGTCGGCACCGAGGCCAAGCTCGCCGACGACAAGGGCCGCATGCCGGGTCTGTCCAAGGCCCTGTTCATCGACGGCGCCGGTGGCGCCATCGGTGGCGTCGCGGGCGGCTCCGGCCAGACCGTCTTCGTCGAGTCCGCCACCGGCGTCGGTGAGGGTGCCCGCACGGGCCTCGCCTCCGTCGTCACCGGCCTGTTCTTCGCCGCCTGCCTCTTCTTCACCCCGATCACGCAGATCGTCCCGGGTGAGGTCGCCTCCGCGGCCCTGGTCGTCATCGGCGCGATGATGATGCAGAACGCCCGCCACGTGGACTGGGCGGACACCTCCACCTCGATCCCGGTCTTCCTGACCGTCGTGATCATGCCGTTCACCTACTCGATCACCGCCGGTGTCGCCGCGGGCGTCATCTCCTACGTCGCCATCAAGGTCGCTCAGGGCAAGGCCCGTGAGATCGGCGGCTTCATGTGGGCGCTGACCGGAATCTTCCTGGTCTTCTTCGCGCTCCACCCGATCGAGGGCTGGCTCGGGGTCGGCTGACCCCCGTAGAACGGCCGCGCACCCCCGGTGGTGCCGGTCACCCGCAGTGATACCCGCACCCGCCACGTATCCCATACTGGAAACCGAATCCTCCGAGGAGGCCGCACATGCTGGACATCGCCGAAGAGCTGAACCGGTGGGTCGAGCAGGGACGTGACTTCGCCGTCGCCACGGTCGTGGCGGTGGGCGGCAGCGCACCCCGGCAGCCCGGTGCCGCGCTCGCCGTCGACAGCGAGGGCACGGCTATCGGATCGGTCTCCGGCGGATGCGTGGAGGGTGCGGTGTACGAGCTGTGCCGGCAGGCCCTGGAGGACGGCCGGACCGTCACGGAGCGCTTCGGCTACAGCGACGACGACGCCTTCGCGGTGGGCCTGACCTGCGGTGGGATCATCGACATCCTCGTCACCCCGGTCCCCGTCGGCTCCGCCGCACGCGGGGTGTTCGAGGCCGCGCTGGCCGCCGCCTCCCGCGGCGAGGCCGCCGCGCTGGCCCGGATCGCCGAGGGGCCGGACGAGCTGATGGGCCGCGCCGTGCTGGTCCGTACGGACGGGCCCTTCGCGGGCGGCCTCGGCGGGCACCCGGAGCTGGACCGCACCGTCGCCGAGGAGGCCCGCGCCATGCTGGACGCCGGCCGGACCGGTGTGCTGGAGATCGGCGCCGACGGCAGGCTCTGCGGAGAACCGCTGAAGGTGCTGGTCGAGTCCAGCGTCCCGCCGCCGCGGATGATCGTCTTCGGGGCCATCGACTTCGCCTCCGCGCTGGTGCGGATCGGCACGTTCCTCGGCTACCGGGTCACCGTCTGCGACGCGCGGCCCGTCTTCGCCACGAAGAACCGTTTCCCCGAGGCCGACGAGATCGTCGTGGACTGGCCCCACCGCTACCTGGAGGCGCAGTCCTCGGAGGGCTCGGTGGACGGCCGGACCGTCCTGTGCGTGCTCACCCACGACGCCAAGTTCGACGTCCCGCTCCTGGAGCTGGCCCTCCGGCTGCCCGTCGCCTACGTCGGGGCCATGGGCTCCCGCCGTACCCACGAGGACCGCAACAAGCGGCTGCGCGACGTCGGCGTCACCGAGCTCGAACTGGCCCGGCTGCGCTCCCCGATCGGCCTGGACCTCGGTGCCCGCTCCCCGGAGGAGACCGCGCTGTCCATCGCCGCGGAGATCGTCGCGAACCGCCGCGGCGGCAGCGGCGCGGCCCTCACCGGCGCGCACATCCCGATCCACCCGGACGTCGCGAACACGGTGATCGACAGGATCGGATCCGTCGCTTGAAGGAATGACGGCCGAAGGTGAGGAAAGGGCGCACCCCGTGGGGGTTGCGCCCTTCTGGCATTCCCCCTATCTTACCCGCCGGTAATCGGAGGAGCACCCTCTCCAGCCCTTCCTCACAACGGAGTTGAGCGGATGTTGCGTACCGTGCGAACCCTGGGCGTGCTGGCCGCGGCCGCCCTGCTGACCGCCTTCACGCCGGCCCCGGCCCCGCCCGACACCCCTGCCGCCCCGGCCGGCGGCCTGCGCGAGGTGCTCTTCGTGGGGAACAACTGGGAAGGCACGGCAGACGTCCTCGCCTCCACCGGCGATCTCGCCAGGGTCGGCCGGATCGACGTGATCCCCGACAAGTCGGAGCGGCTCCGCGAGATCTACCTCAACCCCGTCAAGCTCGCCTTCTTCCTCGGCATCCGGGAGAGCGCGGGAGAGGGTCACGACCAGTTCGTCGACGACATGTTCACCACCCCGGACGGCTCCGCGGTCGTCGTCTCCCGTCCCAGCTTCGCCGACGTCGTCTCCATCGACCTGGCCTCCGGACGGATCAACTGGCGCTTCCCGGTCTCCGGTTACCGCTCCGACCACATGGCGGTCTCCCCGGACGGGACCCGTATCGCCGTCTCGGCCTCCACCTCCAACACCGTGCACGTCCTGGACATCGCCACCGGACGCCAGACCGGCTCCTTCCGCACCGGCGACAAACCGCACGAGAACACCTTCACCCGTGACGGCCGCTACCTGTGGAACAGCTCCATCGGCGAGGTCAACACGGCGCTCGACGCGCCCTGGCTGGACTGGACGAAGGGCGACCGGAAGATCACCGTCGTCGACACCCGGTCCTTCCACACGGTCCGGGTGATCGACATGCGGGAGCGGCTGGACGCCTTCGGCCGCCGGGACCTGTCCGACTCCGTGCGCCCGGTGTCCTTCAGCCCCGACGAGTCCAAGCTCTACTTCCAGGTGTCCTTCTTCGGCGGTTTCCTGGAGTACGACGTGGCCTCCGACCGGATCACCCGCCTCAAGGACCTCCCCGCCAACCCGGCCACCAGCACCGACCGCACCCGCTGGGTCAACGACTCCCGCCACCACGGCATGTCGATGAGCCCCGACGGGACGAAGCTCTGCATCGCGGGCACCATGGACGACTACGCGACCGTCGTGGACCGCGCCACCCTCGCCGAAGGGCCGCTCGTGCCCGCCGCGAAACCGTACTGGGCCACGGTCTCCGGCGACGGGACGGCCTGCGTGATCTCCGAGAGCGGAACCGACCGGGTGACGGCCATCGACTTCGCGACCGGCGCCAAGCGGGTGTCCGTACCCGTCGGTGACCACCCCCAGCGCATCCGCCTCGGCCATGTCCCGGCCTCCTGGACCGGCCCGGCCGGCCGGTAGGAGGAAGGAGCGGAAACCGGCCGAACCCGCAGATCAAGCCAATATGGTGTGACTGGTCCACGATGACCGATTAGTCTCGCGATCATGGTGGACATCCGTGAGGTACCCGAGGCCGACATCGACCGCGCCCTGGAGCTCGCCTACCTGGTCTTCCACGACCGGCCCGAGAAGGAGGCGCGCGAACGGCACCACGCGCTCCTCGCGCGCTGCGACCGCATCGGCGCCTACGACGGCGAGGTCCTGGTCGGCTTCATGGCCGCGCACGACTTCCGGCTCTCGGTGCCCGGGGCGGACCTCCCCTGCCCCGGGCTCACCTTCGTCTGCGTCGCGCCCACCCACCGGCGCCGCGGCGTGCTCACCGCACTGATGACGCGGATGATGCGCCGCGCCGCCGACTCCGGCCGCCCGATCGCCGCGCTCTGGGCCTCCGAGGCCGCCATCTACGGACGCTTCGGCTACGGCGGCGCCACCACCGGCGCCACCGTTGAGATCGACTCCACCCGGCCGCTGGCCCTGCGCATCGACCCCGACCGGCGCCCGCTGCGCCTCGTCGACCCCGAGGACGCCGTCGACGTGATCGGCCCCTTCCACGAGGCGGCCCGCGCGGGCCGCCCCGGCCGCCCCAGCCGCAGCCCCGAGCGCTGGCGCGAGGAGTGGCTCACCGAACAGGACGAGGAGGACGAGGAGCTGAGCCCGCCCCGGATCATCGTCCTGGGCGACCCGGGCGAGCCCGTCGCCGGGTACGTGATCTACCGCACCAAGCCGGAGGACGGCGGCGGAGCCGCCCGCACCCCGGGCCTGGTCCGCGTCGACGAGCTGGAGGCCGACACCCCGGCCGTCGCCGCCGCCCTCTGGGAGTGCGTGGCCGCCCTCGACCTCACCGGCAAGGTCTCCGCCTGGGGCCGCCCGGCCGACGACCCGCTGCTGCACTTCGCCGCCGACCGGGACCAGGTACGGATCACCGCCCAGTTCCCGGCGCTCTGGCTGCGCCTGGTCGACGTGGGCGCGGCGCTGACCGCGCGGTCCTGGGCCGCGCCGGTGGAGCTCGTACTGGAGGTGCACGACGCGCGGCTCCCCGACAACGCCGGGCGCTTCCGGCTCAAGGCGGGCCCGTACGGGACGACGTACGACCATGCCGACGGCGCCGCCGACCTCGCCCTCGACGTCCGCGAGCTGGCCGCCTGCTACCTCGGCGGGACCCGGGTCGCCGACCTCGTCGCGGCCGGGCTGGTGCAGGAACTCACGCCCGGGGCGGCGGACGCCCTGGACGCGGCCCTGCACACGCCCGTACTGCCGCACACGAGCGACGAGTTCTAGTCCGCGTGGGATGGCGGTCGCGGTGGGGGTCAGGCCATCCCGCCCCCACCGCCCGGTTCACGCGGGCAGGGAGAGCCTGGAGGCCGCCATGCCGAAACCGGGGCCGAGGACCGCGGCGGCCAGCCCGTCGTCGGGCCGGCGCAGATCCTCGGGCCGGTAACGCCGGCACCGCGCATGCCAGTTGAGGATGCCGGCGTGCCAGTCCCGCAGTTCCTGCACATACGCGTCCATGGCGGTCCGCGCCCCGGCGCCGAGCTTCCAGTCGTCGTAGAGCAGCGGCAGCTGGTTCGCCACGATGTGCTCGAACTCCTCGGTGCGCAGGGTCATCAGCGAGTGGCAGATGTGCAGAGCCTCCGGGTAGCCGATGTCGAAGAAGTTCCGCGTGACCAGGATGTGGTTGTGGACGTCGCCCTCGAACTCCACCTCCTTCTGGTAGGAGTAGACGTCGTTGATCAGGCAGGCCGCGTCGGCGACCGCGTTCTCCAGTGAGCGGATGGTCCCCGAGGCGTAGATCTCCTCGGGAATGCCCCGCCCCCGGTGCCCGAGCCGGCACAGGTACATGGTGAGGTGGCTGCCGAAGGTGTGCCGCCGCATCTCCGCGTAGTCCACCGGGTCCGGGATGCGATGGTGGACCGCGTTGTCCACCTCCCAGAGCCAGCTCTCCAGCATCTCCACCACCGTCGCCCGGAACTCGCTGCGCTGCTCCACCGGCATGGCGGCGCTCGTGCGCACCCAGAGGTCCGCGAGGCCGCGTTCCATCGCGGTGGCCGGCTGCGGCCGTGCGGCGTGGTCGACGGGCATCATGGCGGTCAGCCGGGCCGTGGTCGCCTTGGCCCCCGCCAGGTCCTTGGCCCGCGCGAAGACCACCGGATAGTAGTCGTCGCCGTAGGTGCCCCAGGTCAGCCAGCAGGCGTTGAGCGCGAGCTCCTCGGGTGTGGCGTCCGGGTCGATTCCGGCGGAGCAGAGGGCGAAGTCGTAGCCGCGCAGCTTCTCCTCGGTCCAGATCGCGGAGCCGGGATCACCCGGCTGCGGCTCCAGCAGGCCCGTCCGGCGGGCCCACGCCACCGACTCCTCGCGGGCGTGAACCAGATGGGGGCTCAGGGAGAGCCGGTGGGGCATGTGGATCTCCGGGATCACGGAGGGCCCGGTGGGTTCGAAGGGGACGTGGGTGAAGGAGCGGTGGCGCAGCTCCATCGAGCGCCGGTTGAAGACGGACCGCAGGTCGAGGGCGCTGGTGCCCGGCCCGGTCGGCATGAAGGGCAGGGTGAGCGGGGCGGTCGGCCGCGCCTCCTTGTTCATGTAGCGGCTGGAGACCATGTGCCATTCGTGGCCGCCGGACTGCCAGTCCTGGAGGCCCTTGGTGTAGGCGAGGACGGCCGCGATCTCGTCCGGTCCCAGTGCGAAGTCGACGAAGAGCTGGGGGAGTTCGGCCAGGGCGGTCTGCTCGAACTGCTGGAGGCGGGAGGTCAGCAGGTCGCCCGCGACCTCCGCCGCCTCCTGGGTGGTGCAGCCGAGGAACGTCTCCAGGACCAGCACGGCGTTGGACAGCTCGCCCTCGTCGGTGACCTCCCGCTCATAGGAGAAGAGGTCGTTCCTGATGTGGACCGCGTCCGAGAAGGCGTCCCGCAGGACGCCCAGCGGGCGCGAGTGCGCTACGCGTGCCGGGACCTCGGCGGCGACGTACTCGACCAGACCGGCCGACCAGGGGGCGCCGCCCACCTTGCGGCGCATCTCGATGTACTCAAGAGGGTTGGCCACCCGCCCGATGTCGATGTTGGCCAGCTCCCACATCGACTCGTCGAGGAGGTTCTTCGTGGACAAGGAGAACCGTTCCCGCCAGTCCGCGGACATCGACGGAACGGTTCGCCGCCACAGGTCGGCGAGGCCCGCCTCCACGGGGTTGGTGGGCTCGGGGAAGCCTTCGGCCAGATCCATGGGCATGAAGGCGGCCAGCCGGTCGAGGTAGGCCTTGGCGCCGGTGCGGTCCTGCGAGCGCTTGAAGGTCTCCAGGAAGTGGTCGTCGAAGAAGAACACCCACACGTACCAGTCGGTGACCAGCGACAGCGCCTCGGCGTCGCAGTCGGGGTGGGTGTAGGAGCAGAGCAGCGCGTAGTCGTGGCTGTCGAGGTCGCTCTCCTCCCAGACGCCGGAACCCTCCAGCATCGCGAAGTCGCGCGCCCACTGCTTGGTGTGGGCCCTCGCCACGTCCAGGTGGGGGTTGAGTCGTGCCGGATACGGCACGTAGAAATCCGGCAGTCGGAACGGCTGCGTCACGGCGGGGTAGGCCTTTCGTCCAAAGGTGCGGGGGCCGGTGGTCCGGCCCCCGCAAGAGATCAGCAGTGCCCTACCCGTGCTGTCCGCGGGCCAAGGAGGAGTTCACCGCATCAGGTGACGGAGGTGTCATTGGGCGACGCGCCGGCCTGTCGGGGGATAGGGGAGGCCACGGAGCGCGGCGCGGACTGCGGCGCGGACGGGGATGGGGACGGCGATGGGGACGGGGAAGAGGAGGCGGAGGTGGAGGTGGAGGTGGTCGGAGGGTGCTGGGCGAACTGCTCGGCCTGCATCCGGAACATCGACGCGTACCGGCCGCCGAGCGCCAACAGCTCCTCATGACCGCCCTGTTCGACGAGCCGCCCCTCGTGGAGCACGTAGATGACGTCGGCGAACCGCACACCGGACATCCGGTGCGTGACGAGGACGACGGCGCGCCGCGGCCCGGCCAGCCCCCGGATGCTGTCGAACGCGGCGATCTCCGCCTCCGGGTCCAGTGCCGAGGTGGGCTCGTCCACGACGATGACGCGGGCGTCCCGGAAGCGCGTCCTGGCCAGCCCGAACTTCTGCCACTGGCCCCCGGACAGCTCCGACGCCCCCCTGAACACCCGTGCCAGCAGGGTCTCGTAGCCGCCCGGCAGCTTCTCGACGATGCGGTCGGCACCCGCGTACCGGGCCGCCGCGACCACGTCCGCCGCCTGCTCGACCGCCTCCTCGGCCCCTGCCGCGCCGGGCCGGCCGATGGCGATGTTGGTACGGGCGGTCACCGGCCAGCGCTCGAAGTCCTGGGTGAGGAGCGCGACCCGGTCGAAGACCTGCTCCCGGTCCGCGTCCCGCACCTCCACCCCGTCCCAGGTCAGCGACCCGGAGTCGGGCAGGTGCAGGCCGGCGAGCAGTTTGACGAGGGTGCTCTTGCCGGAGCCGTTCTCGCCGACCAGCGCGACCACGGTGCCCGCCTCGATGGTGAGGGAGACCCCGTCGAGCGCGGGCTCGTCCCGGTCCGGGTAGCCGAAGCGGACGTTTTCGAGCCGTACCGTCCCCAGCCGCTCCGGCAGCGGCAGCCCGCCACCGGGGATGGCCCGCCGCCCGGCCTCGGCGACGAACCGTTCCAGGTCCCGTACGTAGAGGGACTCCTCGTGCAGGGTGTTGGTGGTGGCCACCAGCGCGCCCAGGCTCGCCGAGCCGGTGCGCACCGCGATCACGGCGGTGCCGGCGACGGCGAGGTCCATCCGCCCGGTGACGATGAGCGCGACCATCGCCCCGTAGGTGACCAGCGCCGCGGTGCCGGAGAGCGCGGCGGCCAGCAGTTCGGTGGCGGCCTTGTCCCTGGCCAGGCGGGTGGCCTCGGTCTCGGCGACCTCGGCCATGTTGCGGTAGTGGCCCAGCAGATAGCGGCCGACGCCGTGCACCCGTACCTCGGGGGCCGACGTACGGGAGATCAGCAGCTGGCCGATGAGCCGGGCGGCCCGTACGTGCTCGACCCAGGTGATGACCGACAGGTAGCGGCGCTGGGCCACGCGCATCGCGCCCCAGCCGCGCGGGGCGGCGATCAGCAGCAGCATGGGCAGCAGCAGCGGGTGCAGCACGGTCAGCACCCCGGCGGTGGCGACGAGGGAGATGACCCCGCCGAGGGTGGCCACGCAGGCGCCGACGGTACGGCGGGCCGAGGGCGGCCCCCACTGGGCGCTGTCCAGCAGCCGCCGGAACTCCCCGTCCTCGATGGCTTCGAGTTCCACCTCCACGGCGGCCTTCAAGTACTGCTCGTGCGCGGCCCGTTCGATCTTCGGCTCCAGCCGTCCGGCCGCGGCGGTGGACCGGGAGGCCAGTACGGCGCCCAGCACGGCGACCAGCGCGCCTGCGGCCAGGGCGGGCATGGCGGCGTGCAGCCGCTCGGCGGGACTGCCCGCGCCGAGCAGCGTGCGGAGCACCTCGCTGAGGACGAGCAGCCCGACGGCGGAGGTGACCCCCTGGCCCGCCTCGGACGCGGCGACGGTGAGCAGGGCGGGCCGGTCGGTGTCCCAGGCCAGGCGCAGGGTCCCGGCGACCATGCGGGGCATGGAGCGCAGGGTGGACAGCAGCCGCCCTTCGAGTCGGGCGTAGTCGTGGTGGGACCAGCCGGCGTCGTAGCGCAGGGGTCCGCCGAAGAGCCGCCGCTCGCTCGCCGAGACGGCGGGCTGGAGGGCCGTGGGCCGCTTGAGGAGCCTCATGCGCGGCCACCTCCGCCCGATGCCGGGTCGAACACCACATGAACGTGCAAGGATCGCAAGATTCCTCCCGAGACGCTGCGGCTGCGAACTGACGCCGGAAGAACGTGGCTGCTCAGAGCGGCGTCACGGCCCGCGAGGAACGAACGCCCGCACACACTTGCGACGTCGCCCCGGACCCCAACGGTGGCGCGGCTACGGGCCGTTCGAATCACCCGGAGGTGTCGATGCCCCCCTTCGAGGGATTGCGCCCCGTCCCCGGGGAAGCGCCGAAGGCCGCCTCCCCGGGGACGGGAAGACGGCCTCCGTGCGGTGATCGCGGTCGGCGTTACGGGACAGGTACGGGAAGCGGCGCGGTGCCGAGGATCGGGACGCTCCAGCGCTGCGCGGCGGAACCGGTGCAGTCCCAGAGCCAGAGCTGCCGACCGGGCGTGGTGTCGGCGTAGCCGAGGTCGAGGCAGCGGCCCGAGACGGGGTTGTGGATGGTTCCGTCGGCGCGGGGGAGGAACCTCTGGCTCGGCGCGCTGCCGTCACACGCGCGGAGCTCGACGGGCGTGGTGTTGGCGGTACCGGCTGCGGTGGCGTTGAGGCATGCTCCGTTCGTCCGGATGGTGCCGTCGTCGCGGATCTGGAACTTCTGGGCGTCGGTGCCGTTGCAGGCGGCGATCTGGATCCGGTTGCCGTCGTCGGGGCTGTTCCCGTTGTTGTCGACGCAGTTGCCGGCGGCCGCGGTCAGTCTGATGGGGCCGGCTGCTTCCGCGGCGGTCACGGAGGCGGCATAGGGGTAGACGGCCGGATTGCTGACGCCGCCGACGAGGCCGGAGGCGGCGTCGCCCTCCTCGTACCGGCCCAGGGTGAGGGGGCCGGCGGGGGCCGGGCCCGTGGAAGCGTTGTGGTGACCGGTTCCCGCGAGGGTGCCGTTGACGTACAGGCGCATCTGGCCCGTGGTGTGGTCGTAGACGGCCGTGAGCCGGGTCCAGGTCTTGAAGGCTATGGCTGCCGCACTGTTGGTCCGGTTGGTGGTGTCGTAGGGCCACCCGGCAGCCTGGGGATTGGCGAGGCCGAACTCCCACGTCTTGGTCTGGTGGTTGGGGAAGAGCAACAGGGAGGTGTTCCCCTTCGGTCCCTGGTTGAGGACGACGCCTCCCCAGCCCGGTCCTCGTACACAACTGCGGGGGTGCCGAAAGTGATCTCCGCGCATTCGCGGATCTCAGTCGTCTGGGTCCTGGGAAAAACGAGGGCGCGGCAAGTGTTCTACTGACTCCTTCGGGAGGTGCGTATTTTGACGTAAGTACGCGCAGGGTTGGAGAGGCAAGGCGGAGCCTTCCCCTTCCCCTTCGTAGGGTTCTTGATCAGACAGGACATCACGGTGGTTGTGCCGAGATCGGATGTATTGCGCAGGCGATGGAAGCCGGGGACCTAGTGCGAGGGAGCAGTAGCTTGGCGGTCCTCCGTAAGCCATTCGATCACCCGCGATACAGGGACCTCCTCCCGGCTTGTGAGTCGTGTCAACTCGTCATGGCCAGGCTCCGAATCGCTGACCTGTACCCAGGAAATGGGGCGCCGTAGTGGGTAGAGTTCTTAAGCGGTTGGCTGCAGTGCGCTGGGCCGATCTGTCGGACGCAACTGGCCCGGCAGGGGGAATTCCCGCTTTGCTTTCGCGGGCAGCGTGGGCCGATGGGCCAGCCGCATGTGCGGCTGTGGATGAGTTGTCGGATAGGGTCTGTGCGCTCGGTTTCGTGGTGTCTGAGGTCACGCCGGTCACTGTTCCATTCCTTGTGGAACTGGCAGGTCACCCCGAGGCGCAGTGTCGAGTGGAGGTGCTGGAGTTGATCACCTCGATTTACGAGACAACGCAGTGGGCAGATGCTTCGGATGCGGCCGATCCGAGATATCGTTCAGCGTTCGAAGAAAAGGTCGCCTGGGAGGTGGCGGCGAAGGATGCGGTGCTAGCGCACAGGCAAGTCGTCGAGGTTCTTGCGCGGGATGCAGACCGCAGAGTGGCAGCTTCCGCCGGTCGGCTTCTTTCGCTTCTATCGAGCTGCTGACTGTCAAGGCATCGGCTCTGGAAAATTTCATTTCTGAGGTGGCAGCGGCGCGACTCGGCAAGAAATCGAGAAGCATAAATCAAATGGCGCCCAGTGCGGATATGTACCACCTGTGACTTGCTGGCGTGTAGGTAGTTACTTGGCGGCCCCAGCGGATTCGTTTCCGTTGGGGCCGTTGGTAGTTGTCGAAACAGCGGTTGGTGCACGGTAAGTCGGCCCGCGTATGCCCGCTACGTGCTCGCAGACGCCACCCCGGTCCTCCTCCGTAATTACGGCGAAGTCCTCTCCGGGGAGGGTGCGATATAGCGGGTCTTCCCAGCGCCTTCTAGAGCGGGACTCAGCAGCCCAAAGGTGCCCCGCCGGATTCGGCTCCGGCGGGGCACCTGGGGCGTCTGACGGCAACGGTGACGGCGACGTCAGCGGACGACGTCTGCGGCGGGCGCCGATGTGTGCGTGGCCCAACAGCTCCTTGATCACGACGAGGTCGACGCCTTGTTCCAGGAGCAGGGTCGCGGTGGAGTGCCGAAGGTCGTGGAAGCGGATGCGGCGGAGCCCGGTTCGGTCGAGGACGCTACGGAAACGGCGGGTGAGGTTGGCCGGGTCGAGCGGGCCGCCAGTCGGGGTGGTGAAGACGAGGCCGCTGTCTCTCCAGTCCGGTCCTGCCGTCTCACGCTCCTTGCCCCGCCGTTCCTTGTGCTTCTTGAGGGAGTGGAGGCATTCGGTGGGGAGGGCTATTCGGCGTTCGGATGCTCGGGCGGGCGGCTGAGGTCGCCGACGCGGGTGCGCTGGAGCGAGCGTCGGATACCGGCCGTTCCGCCGTTGAGTTCGAGGCCCTCCCAGTGCAGGCCGGGGAGTTCTCCCTTCCGGAGGCCGGTGCGCAAGGCAAGTTCGTACAGCGCGTGGAGCCGGTCGGCGCGGGCAGCGTCGAGGAACTGGCGGGCCTCGACCGCAGTGAGGGGTCGGATGCGCCTCGGCCGGGATGCGGTGGTCTTGACGCTCCGGGCGACGTTGTGGGGCAGCTCGTCTTCGCGGACGGCGTGTTCCAAGGCTGACTTGAGCACCGAATGCAGTAGATGGCGCCTTCGCCGTTGGCACGGGCCTTCCGCTTCGAGACGGTCATCGGGCGGCCTCTTCCAGGTGGGATTGGATGTAGTCGCTGAGGGCGTGGGCGGGGATGCGTCGGGCTCGGCCGACGGTGAGCGAGGCCAACTGTCGGGCGCGCAGGAGGTTGTAGAGGGCGGAGCGGCCGATCTCGAGGCGAGCCATGGCTTCGGGGACGGTGAGGAGTTCGTCGTCAGGCACAGGCCGTCACCGCCTCGGAGCGGGGCCGGCCGCCGATGAGGGCGGCAAACCGTTCGAGGTCGGGGGTGAGGCCGATGCCGTCGAAGGCCCAGTGGCCGATCACGAGCGTGCCGAATTCGCGCGGAGGCGTGGCGGCGGTACCAGGCCGCGCGGACATGATGGAGCGAATCGAGAGTGATGGAGTAGGTGCGGGTCTTGGTGGAGAGGTGTCCGCGGAAGCCGAGCATGTGCGCCCACGCGCTCAGTGGGTGCTTGAACGGATCGAAGAACGGGAAGAACTCGTCGAGCGACTCGAAGGCCGCGACGCCAACTGAGACGGGCGCCTCAACGTGAAGCGTCCCCGAAAGCTTGTTCGTGGCTTTCGGGGACGCCTCGCGTTGACCGTCAGGGCTGGTACTCGTAGCCGATGGTGAAGCGGGGCGGCAGGCACCATTCTCCGTACTCGATGATTCCTTCCGCGTCCGACCATCGGTGGGCGCCGGCCAGGATCGGGGAGCCGACCGGCAGACCGAGCGCGCTCGCCTCTCGGGCGTCGGCGGGGCGGGCGTGCATGTCGTCTCGGGCGTGGGTGATCGTGCGCCCGGTGGCTTCCAGGACCCGGGCGGACAGTCCGTGGTTACGGCCTGGGGCGGTGTTCAGCAGGTCGGGTACGAGGGCGGCGAACGGGGCCGGGTACCAGGTCACGGCGAACACGGTCCTGGTCTTGCCCCGGCCGGCCAGCCACTCGCGCCGCACCACCTGGTCCCCGGGCTCCAGGTCGAAGATCTCCGCCACGTACAGCGGCGGGGTGATCAGTTCGGCAGCCGTCACCCGGCTCGTCTCCCCCTCGGCCAGGAACGACTTCACCCGCTGGACCCGAGCCAGCCGGTCCCGCGCCGACAAGGTCCAGCGCGGGTCGTCGGCGACGTACGTGCCGCGCGGGGTGGTGCGGATGAAATTCTCCACCTGAAGGGCCTGCAAGGCCCGGGAGACAGTAGCAGCCGCGGCCTGCCACTGGCCGGCGATCTCGCGGTTGGTCGGCAGCTTGGCGCCTGGCTCAAGCTCTCCCGACAGGATGCGCTCCCGGAAGTGATCCGCGATCTTCGTGAACGTCTTGGGACTGGGCATAAGGCGTGCCCCTCCAATGAGTTGACGTGCTGTCAGTGAGAGCACACTAGTGCACTACGAACCGTAGCGGGAGTGCTTCGGCCACTCGAATACTGAACTAGAGCACCGACCTGTCAAGGGGTCGGCCATGTGACGTTCGAGAGGTGGCGATCTACATGACGGAGCCGACCAGGTACTCGACCCCGCCAGTCGAACTCCCCTTGCGCCTGGATCCGGAGCCGAGGCCCGTCGAAGGCTGTGCGGGCTGTGTCGAGCTGGCCAACGTACGTGACCGGGCCCGTGTGGTCGGAGACATGACCACCGTCAGCGACTGCAACGTCTACATGCGACGCCATCCGGAGGGCCACCAGTGACCACGCGTGCCGTCTACCGAATTATCTCCCACACCATCCGCCACGTTCCTGAAGGTGGCGTCACCTACGAAGCGTTCTGCGTCACCGATGGGTGTCAGGCCGAATCCGGCCCTCATGATGAGCAGGAAGCTGGGCAGGACTGGGCACTCCGTCACACCGGGAGCACTGGCCACGACCTCTTCAGACGGATCTTCACTGATCACGCCAAGGTGAGCCGCGCCGAGTAGGGCCCCACCGGCGGCCGTAGCGGGACCCACACCCACAGGCCATCTCACCGGGCCAGCAGCCCAGCCGAACGCTCAACCGACAGCCAGGGCGTTCCACCGAAGCGGGATGCGTCCAAACTTTCTCTACGTCGTCAAGGCGACCCGCTGACGCGGGTCGCGCGCGGCACGGCCGCCCACCCGGCCCGCTCTCGGCTCCGCCACCGCGGGCCGGCCGGCGACCAGGCCGCGCAGAAACAGCACAGCGTTGCGCCGGAAGCGAGGAGAAGCCGGACGCGCCCGCCCGGCGAGCGCCAGGCCGACGGTGAGGCGACGGCGGGGAGTTGGCCGGGGCGGAGGCCCGGAGGTGGGGGCGGTCGGCTCCGTGGGCTTTACCCACCTCCCCAGGTCGGGGCCCGCGTCGGGCAAGGCCGGGGGCCACTCGTTCAAATTCCGGGCAGGATCACGACCTGCCCGAGTTTGCCGGGCCAGCGTAAGGCCCCCTGACCATGCCCGACCCCAACCCGGGCAGGACACCGGCCAAAGCCCACTCCACCGCCCTCACGCGCGCAGCCGTCTGACGGCAATGCCGACGGCAACAGGGGAGCACAGCAGGGCACTTCCACTCACACCCACGGACTGGCCGAATCGCGCTGACCTGCGAAATTGCAGATGAAGCCACCCCAGCGCGCACACGTACTATGTGTTGGCAGGCGCCACGCCAGTCCTGGTCCACAATTGCGGAACATCCACTTCTGGAGGCGGGAAGTGGGTGAATGGGTACGGCGGAGATTCGGGACTTCAGGGAATTGAAGCATCATTGGATCGGGATGGGATCCTGGAGACGATTGTTCGTGCTCCTGGAGATGTTCCCGGACTTCCTCGAGGGTCGCAGATGCTCACTGACGCAATGGAGGCTTGGCGAGGTGCCGGCAGGCAGGTCAATGGGATTCACGGCGTCTGGAACGAGGGTGAGCTGGATTCTAATCTGCAGTCCCTCAATGCTGCAGTGCAGATGGGGCTGCCCCCCCGGCAGGCCGTTTGGCATACGTTTACCGGGAAATTTGCGCGGAGAAACGGCTTCACTCGTGCCACGATTGAGCCTGATTTCGTTGCCGGAAATCCCGGAAACTTTACCGAATTCTTCGTAACATTCTCGTGATCTAGGGGAAAATGGATTCGAGCGACCTTCCGGCAAGGAAGCGGGAAATCGCGTCTAAGCTTCAAGAGTGCTGGATGGCTGAGAGGTCCATAACCTCCGTCCTGCTTCTGGCTGTATCTGAGATAGGTCCAGGCGATGGTCGAGGGGCGACCGCCTTTGGGGTGGTGACGTCAATGCATGATGCGTTCGAAATGTCCTTGGGGGAAGCCAAGGAGATTTCGCAATGGCATGCCATCGGGGGGAATCTCTCGGATGTCGAAATCGAGAACCGAATTATCACCCTGATTCCCCGCGATCATATCTAACCCCGCTTCCCGGGGTGGATGGCTTATTCGACGGCCGGGGGGTGGTGTGTGTGCATTGTGGAATGACTTAAAAGTAGTCAAGATGTATACGACTCCCTGGCTGCGCATCCGCACACAGAACTGGGAGCAACCGAGTTCTCGCAGTTCTGGCTTGGGCGTTGCAAGAGTCCGCAGAAGTAGCAGTCCGCTCTGAGGGAAATGCGAACAGCGGCTCTAGTGGGCGCGTTCGAGCGGTAGATGCAGCAGCCCAAAGAGGCCCCGCCAGATTAATTTCTGGCGGGACTTCTGGGGCGTTCGACGGCAACGATGACGCTGAGGTTGAAAGGGTGGGGTGACAGGGTTGCGGGGGCTCCAGCCCGAGTCCGGTCTCGGCGATGAAGCCGTCGAGGGTCTCGGGTCGGCGCTGGATGCCGCGTAGGCGGTTCTTCACGAGCGGGGTGAGGTCGTCGATCGTGCGGGGTGCGAGGTTGGCCAGGGACTTCGTCAGGTGGGCCCGGACGCCTTCGACGGTGTTGAGGTCACCGCCTCACGCTTCGCCCGCCCCGCAACGGTCAGACCGCCTCCATCCGCGTACCTCATGACGAGGATGTAGCACCGCCAACGCCCCCTGGCACCTCACCCTTTCAACCTCAGATGTAATCGCGGAGTCGCGGTTACCGGGATTGGGAAGCAGGCAGGGCACGGTGCGGGTGTTGTCGAGTTAACGCCTGTACCGATCGGAGCCTGACGGTGGCTCCGGAGTGGGAACGGAACCCCCGGCGCTGGGTGCCGTGATTGTCGGCGGGGTCTCGTAGGGTTCGGGGGTGAATCGAGACAACTCAGGTGAATTCAGGGCCGGTCGTGGTGGCGAGAGTGGCGAGGAGCTGTTGCGGGGGGTGCACGCGCGGCTGTTGCCCGTCGGGTTGATCACCCCCGAGGTCGCCGGGGGGATGCGGTATGCGCGGGTGGTCGCCGACGAACTGGTCTTCGCGTACGCCCTCGACGAGCCCACCAGTGTGCGTTCGCTCACCGACGCGGACGTGGAGCGCGCCGGGGCCGAGGAGGTGGGGCGGGCGGGGCGCGCCAACCTGATGCGGGTGCCCGTCGAGTACGAGGAGATCACCCTGGAGGGGCGGGCCACGCTGCACTCCGTCTTCGGCGACTCGCACTTCGTGGCCTCGAAGGCGCTGTACCTCGGGGAACTCGCGCTGCAGGTCACCGGCGCGTCGCTGCCCTCCGCCGGTGCGCTCGTGGTCGTCCCCACCCGGCACCTGCTGGCCTTCCATCCGATAGCCGACGGCTCGGTGGTGCAGGCCGTCAACGACCTGGCCATGTACGGCCTCGGCGCCTACGAGGACGGGCCCGGGCGCCTGTCGCCGCGCGTGTACTGGTGGCACCGGGGCGGCCTGACCTCGCTGACGGTCGTCGACGAGGAGACGCGGACGCTGTCGCTCAAGCCGCCGCAGGAGCTGGAGGCCCTGATGAAGGGGCTGGTCCGGCTCGACGGCGCCGGCCGGATCCTCGCGGGTCGAGACGCCCCCGATCCGGCCGAACTGACCCGTACGACCATCGAGTCCGTGGCCCGGCTCGCGGAGGATCCGTCGGGGCTGGGTGACGCCTTCGCCTCGGCCCTGGCGCTGGCCCACGTCCGCTGTATCGCCGATCCCGTCGTGTCCGAGCTCGACACGTGGGACGCGTGGGCGACGGCCGTGCGGCTCGGTACCGCGCTGTTCGCCGGCTCCGGGCCGGAGCAGTGGTATCTGGGCGAGGCGAACACACTTCGGCTGCCCGCCACGTCCGCGGCCCCGCCCGCGGACGCCCGCGCCTGGCTCGACGCCGTCTACCTCGCGCTCGCCTGCCGCGCGCACGACCAGGTGGCCCGGCTGTGCGCGGTCCCGCTGGAGACGCTGCGGCAGGACGACGGCGTCGACGCCTACGTCCTGCACTGGATCGACACCCTGCGGACCTACCTCTCCGGTGGCCCCGTCGACGCGGTCGTGGAGAAGCTGCTCGCCGCCATCCGGACGTCCCTGCCCGAGGAGCTCACGCACGCGCCGGACGAGTTCGTGAACCGGATCGACTTCCAGCCGGTCTCCCTCTTCCACCGCTTCTTCACCCGGGAGCACGAGGCCTTCTCCGAGGTGCTGGCCGAGGCGCTCGCCGAACACGGCGGCTACTGGGGCAAGTCCGGGGCGCCGCGCGCCCGGGTGGCGCTCGGTCCGCTCGCCATGGCCTGCCTCGCCCACGACCAGGGCTTCCCGATCGACCCGGAGCGGCTGCCGCATCTGCCCCGGTACCTCGTCGACGGCAAGCGGGTCGAGGGCATCTCCTGACACACCGGCGGCGTGCCGCAGCGCGAGCTGATTGTCTGATTGAGTTAGGTTTGCCCGCGTATGTGGTGCCGATGTTCCCGGAGGGACACTCATGGCGATCGATCTGGACAAGGTGCTCGACAAGGCGTGGGCCGACAAGCCGCTGGCCGACGTGCTCGCCGCTCCCGTGGCCGCCCTGAAGGGCGTCAGCGAGAAGGACGGCGAGCTGCTGCACGAGGCGTTCGGCGTCAGGACCGTCGCCGACTTCGGACAGCTGAAGTACGTACGGTGGGCGCAGGCGCTCGTCGCGCTGAACCAGACGGTCAAGGCGTAGCACCCCTTCCCTCCGGCGGTGCGCGTACTCGGGGTACGCGGCTCCGGCCGGAGAAGGGCGACCGCGAGAAGGGCGACCGCGAGAAGGGCGACCGCGAGAAGGCCGTCCCCCCCGCACCCGCTGACGGGTGGGGAGGACGGCCTTCGCCGGGTACGGGGGCGGCCGGCGGGCTACTCCGCCTCACCCTCCAGGCTGCCCTCGGTCTCCAGGTACACCTGGCGCAGGGCTTCGAGGATCCGGGCGTCCGGCTTCTCCCACATACCGCGGGACTCGGCCTCCAGCAGGCGCTCCGCGATGCCGTGCAGGGCCCACGGGTTGGCCTCCTCCAGGAAGGCGCGGTTCACCGGGTCCAGGACGTACGTCTCGGTGAGCTTGTCGTACATCCAGTCGGCTACCACGCCCGTCGTGGCGTCGTAGCCGAAGAGGTAGTCCACCGTGGCCGCGAGCTCGAAGGCGCCCTTGTAGCCGTGGCGGCGCATCGCCTCGATCCACTTCGGGTTCACCACACGGGCCCGGAAGACGCGCGAGGTCTCCTCGACCAGGGTGCGGGTCCTGACCGTCTCCGGCCGGGTGGAGTCGCCGATGTACGCCTCCGGGGCCGTGCCGCGCAGGGCGCGGACCGTGGCCACCATGCCACCGTGGTACTGGAAGTAGTCGTCCGAGTCCGCGATGTCGTGCTCGCGGGTGTCCGTGTTCTTCGCCGCGACCGTGATCCGCTTGTAGGCCGTCTCCATCTCGTCCCGGGCGGGGCGCCCTTCGAGGCCGCGGCCGTAGGCGTAACCGCCCCACACCGTGTAGACCTCCGCCAGGTCGGCGTCCGTGCGCCAGTCGCGCGAGTCGATCAGCTGCAGGATGCCCGCCCCGTAGGTGCCCGGCCGCGAGCCGAAGATACGGGTCGTCGCGCGGCGCTCGTCACCGTGCAGGGCCAGGTCCGCCTGGGCGTGGGCCCGGACGAAGTTCTGGTCGGCCGGCTCCTCCAGCGACGCGGCGAGCCGCACCGCGTCGTCCAGCAGGCCGATCACGTGCGGGAACGCGTCACGGAAGAAGCCCGAGATGCGCAGCGTCACGTCGATGCGGGGCCGGCCCAGCTCCCCGAGCGGGATCGGCTCCAGCCCGGTCACGCGCCGCGAGGCCTCGTCCCAGACCGGCCGGACGCCGAGCAGCGCCAGGGCCTCGGCCACGTCGTCGCCCGCCGTGCGCATCGCGCTCGTGCCCCACAGCGACAGGCCCACCGAGGCCGGCCACTCGCCGTTGTCGGTGCGGTAGCGCGTCAGCAGGGAGTCGGCCAGGGCCTGGCCCGTCTCCCACGCGAGGCGCGACGGCACGGCCTTGGGGTCCACCGAGTAGAAGTTGCGGCCCGTCGGGAGGACGTTGACCAGGCCGCGCAGCGGGGAACCCGAGGGGCCGGCCGGGACGAACCGGCCGTCCAGGGCCGCGACCACATGGGCGATCTCGTCCGTCGTGCCGGCCAGCCGCGGGACCACCTCGCGGGCCGCGAAGGACAGGACCGCCGCGACGTCGGCCGACTGGTCCGCCGCGACCGAGGCGACGGCGTCCGGCGACCAGTCGGCGTCCTCCATCGCCCGGACCAGGGCGCGGGCCTGCTCCTCGACGTCGTCCGCAGAGGTACGGGTGGCCTTGGACTCGTCGAGGCCGAGGGCCTCGCGCAGCCCGGGCAGGGCCGTCGTACCACCCCAGATCTGGCGGGCGCGCAGGATCGCGAGGACCAGGTTGACCCGGGCCTCGCCCGTCGGGGCACCGCCCAACACGTGCAGACCGTCACGGATCTGGGCGTCCTTGACCTCGCACAGCCAGCCGTCGACGTGCAGCAGGAAGTCGTCGAAGCCGTCGTCGTCCGGACGCTCCTCCAGACCCAGGTCGTGGTCGAGCTTCGCCGCCTGGATCAGGGTCCAGATCTGGGCGCGGATGGCCGGCAGCTTCGCCGGGTCCATCGCGGAGATCTGGGCGTACTCGTCCAGGTGCTGCTCCAGGCGCGCGATGTCGCCGTACGACTCCGCGCGGGCCATCGGCGGCACCAGGTGGTCGACCAGGGTGGCGTGGACGCGACGCTTGGCCTGGGTGCCCTCGCCCGGGTCGTTGACCAGGAACGGGTAGATGAGGGGGAGGTCGCCGAGCGCGGCGTCGGGTGCGCAGGCCGCGGACAGGCCCGCGTTCTTGCCCGGCAGCCACTCCAGGTTGCCGTGCTTGCCCAGGTGGATCATCGCGTCGGCGCCGAAGCCGCCGTCCTCCGCGCGCGCCTGGATCCAGCGGTACGCGGCCAGGTAGTGGTGCGAGGGCGGCAGATCGGGGTCGTGGTAGATCGCGATCGGGTTCTCGCCGAAGCCGCGCGGCGGCTGGATGAGGATGAGGAGGTTCCCGCGGCGCAGGGCGGCCAGGACGATGTCGCCCTCGGGGTTCGCCGAACGGTCCACGAACATGTTGCCCGGGGCCTCGCCCCAGTGTTCCTCGACGCTGTCCCGCAGCTCGGCCGGCAGCTCCGCGAACCAGCGCTGGTAGTCGGCGGCGGGGATGCGGACGGGGTTGCGGGCCAGCTGCTCCTCGGTGAGCCAGTCCTGGTCGTGGCCGCCGGCCTCGATTAGGGCGCGGATCAGCTCGTCGCCGTCGCCCGAGACCAGACCGGGGATCTCGGTGACCGGGCCGAAGTCGTAGCCCTCGGCGATGAGGGTGCGCAGCAGTTCCACGGCGCTCGCCGGGGTGTCCAGGCCGACCGCGTTGCCGATGCGGGAGTGCTTCGTCGGGTACGCGGACAGGACGAGCGCGACCTTCTTCTCGCGCCGCTCGATGTGGCGCAGACGCGCGTGGCGTACGGCGATGCCCGCGACCCGGGCGGCCCGCTCGGGGTCGGCCACGTAGGCGGGCAGGCCGTCCTCGTCGAGCTCCTTGAAGGAGAACGGGACGGTGATCAGACGGCCGTCGAACTCGGGCACGGCGACCTGCGTCGCGGCGTCGAGCGGGGAGAGGCCCTCGTCGTTCTCCTCCCAGGCGGCGCGGGAGCCGGTCAGGCACAGGGCCTGGAGGATCGGCACGCCGAGCGCGGCGAGCGCGCCCGCGTCCCAGGACTCGTCGTCCCCGCCCGCCGATGCGGTGGCGGGCTTGGTACCGCCGGCCGCGAGGACGGTGGTGACGACCGCGTCCGCGGAACCCAGGGCCGCGACGAGCTCCGGCTCCGGGGTGCGCAGGGAGGACACGTAGAGGGGGACCGGCCGGGCGCCGTGGGCCTCGATGGCCTCGCAGAGCGTGTGCACGAAGCCGGTGTTTCCGCTCATCTGGTGGGCGCGGTAGTAGAGCACGGCGACCTCGGGGCCGTCCGTCCGCTGCGCGGTGCGCTCCAGGGGGCCCCAGGTGGGGGCGGCGGCGGGTGGCTCGAAGCCGTGGCCGGTGAGCAGCACGGTGTCGGAGAGGAACCGGGCCAGCTGCCCGAGGTTGGCCGGGCCGCCGTGCGCGAGGTAGGCGTGCGCTTCGGCCGCGATGCCGATCGGCACCGTGGAGGCCTCCATCAGCTGGGCGTCCGGGGCCTGTTCGCCGGTCAGGACCACGACCGGGCGGGTCTGGTCGGAGGCCAGCAGCAGGTCCAGGCCGTCCTGCCAGGCGCGCAGGCCGCCGAGGAGGCGTACGACGACCAGGTCGGCCCCGTCGAGGAGGCCGGGGAGGTCGTCGAGGGGAAGGCGGGAGGGGTTCGCGAACCGGTACGGGACGGGGGCGTCCGCCGTGTTCGCTGCGCGGGCGCTGAGCAGATCGGTGTCGGACGTCGACAGCAGCAGGATCATGCGGCGGCAGGCCTTCCTCGGGGTTTCCGCGCCCCGGGCAGTGAGGACAGCGGGAGTTCCTGACTCACCCGGCGGTGTGACGCTGCCGGGCTCACAGTGGCGGGACCGCGCCGGATTCGCACCGGGCTTCCTCCCATGTCGCCGTCCTCGGCGACGGCGGACCGTATGGGCCGCCGGAAGGTCATCCTAGGTGGCGTTTGCGGTGGTCGGGAGTGGGGGTGGGTCGGTGCGGCGCCGCTGCGGGGGCTCTGCGGGTGGTTCCGGTGGTCGGGAGTGGGGGTGGGTCGGTGCGGCGCCGCTGCGGGGGCTCTGCGGGTGGTTCCGGCGGTCGGGCCTGTGGGTGTGCTGGTGCGGCGCCGCTGCGGGGGCTCTGCGGGTGGTTCCGGCGGTCGGGCCTGTGGGTGTGCTGGTGCGGCGCCGCTGCGGGGGCTCTGCCCCCGGACCCCCGCGCCTCAAACGCCGGCGGGGCTGGAAGGGTGCGGCGGGGCCGGGAGGTGCCGATGGGCCGGGAAGTGGGCGGCGGGGTCGGGAAGCATCGGCGGGGTTGGAAGGCGGCGGCCGGGCCGGGAAGTGTCGGCGGGGCTGGAAGTGTGGCGCGGGGCCGGAAGGGTGCGGCCGGGCCGGAAGGGGGCGGCCGGGCTGGGAGGGTGCCGGGAGGAGGGTTCGGGTGAGGCTGAGAGCGTGCGGTGGGTGACGGAGGGTGGCGGTGGACACAGTTCCGGGGAAGGGAATCGTGGGTATGCTCGCCGCCATGCCCCAGCCCCCCTCCGCCGTATCGCGGGACGAACCCGTCATACGGGACCGCGGTGACGCCTGCCCCGGCGCGCTCAAGCTGCACGCGGCGGACGACGGCCACCTCGCGCGCGTCCGGATCCCCGGCGGCGCGCTGACCGCCGAGCAGGCCGCGCAGCTCGCGTCCGCCGCCGACCGGTTCGGCGACGGGCACCTCGAACTCACCTCCCGCGGCAACGTGCAGCTGCGCGGCCTCACCGAGGGCTGCGGCACCGGACTCGCCGCCGTGCTGGACGCCGCCGGGCTGCTGCCCGCGCCCGCGCACGAACGCGTACGCAACATCGTGGCCACCCCGACCTCGCAGGACGTACTGCCCCGGGTGCGCGAGCTGGACCGGCTGCTCTGCGCGAACACCCGGGTCACCGCCCTCTCCGGCCGCTTCCTCTTCGCCCTCGACGACGGCCGTGGCGACGTGGCCGCACTGGATCCGGACATCACCGTGCTCGGGCGGCCCGGCGACCGGGCGCTGGTTCGTCTCGGGGCGGCCGCGGCAGCCGTGTCCGTCGCCGACGAGGACGCCCCGCGGGCCGCGCTGCTTGCCGCCGAGTACTTCCTCGACGCCGTGGACGCGGCCGGCACCCGCGCCTGGCGCGTGGCCGAACTGCCCGCCGGACACGCCCTGGACGAAGGGGAGTTCGCGGTCCGGCTGGCCGCCGCCGGTATCGGCGCCGTCCGCGAGGCCGTGGTGGACTGGCCGTACGCCGCACCGCCCCGGCCCTGGGGACGGGGCCCGGGCCCGCGCGGCGACCTGTGCGTCCTGCCCCCGCTGGGCCGGATGACCACCGGCCAGTGGCGGACCCTGACGGAGGTCGCCCGTCACGGCGACGGGCTGCGGATCACCCCCTGGCGTACCGTCGTCCTCCCCGGCGCCCCCCTCCGTGGGCCCGTCGACGGCCCCGCCCTGCTGGAGGACGCCGGTCTGGTCGTCGCCGCGGACAGCCCCTGGCAGTCCGTCACGGCCTGTACGGGACGGCCCGGTTGTGCGAAGTCTCTGGCGGACGTACGTGCCGACGCGCGCGCCCTCGTGGAACGGGCGCGGGGGCCGCTGCCCGTGCACTGGTCCGGCTGCGAGCGCCGGTGCGGCCACCCGCGGGGAACGCAGTGGGTCGACGCGCTCGCCACCGCCGACGGATACCGGCTCTCCGTGCACGGGCGGCCCCTGCCGCACCGGCCGGACCTGGCGGCCGCCCTGACGGCCGCCCGCGAGACCACCTCATCACCCCAGAGTCCGAAGCCGCAGTGAAGAAATGAGCGAGTACACCGTGTTCGAGTACGAGAAGGACGGCGCCGCGATCTACCGCCAGTCCTTTGCCACGATCCGCGCCGAGGCGGATCTCTCCGGGCTGCCCGCCTCGGTCGCCCAGGTCGCGGTGCGCATGATTCACGCGTGCGGGATGACTGACCTCCCCCAGGACCTGGGGTACACCCCCGAGGTGGTGCTGCGCGCCCGCGCCGCGCTGGAGGCGGGCGCGCCGATCCTGTGCGACGTCCAGATGGTCGCCAGCGGGGTCACCCGCAAGCGCCTGCCCGCCGACAACGACGTGATCTGCACCCTCTCCGACCCCGCGGTCCCGGAACTCGCCGCGAGGATGGGCACCACGCGCAGCGCCGCCGCCCTCGAAGTGTGGCGCGACCGAGGCCTGTTGGAGGGCTCCGTGGTCGCGGTCGGCAATGCGCCGACCGCGCTGTTCCGGCTGCTGGAGATGATCGAGGAGGGTGCCCCGCGCCCGGCCGCCGTCATCGGCGTGCCCGTCGGCTTCATCGGCGCCGCCGAGTCCAAGGACGCTCTCGCCGCCCACCCCTGCGGCCTCGACCACCTCGTCGTGCGCGGCCGCCGCGGCGGCAGCGCCATCGCCGCGGCCGCCCTCAACGCCATCGCGAGCGTGGCCGAATGAGCGACGCGCAGCCCAAGGGCCGCCTGTACGGGGTCGGACTCGGCCCCGGCGACCCGAACCTGATGACCCTGCGGGCCGTCGAGGTGATCGGCGAGGCGGACGTCGTCGCCTACCACAGCGCCCGCCACGGCCGGTCCATCGCCCGCTCGATCGCCGCGAAGCACCTGCGCGACACCCACATCGAGGAGCCGCTGGTCTACCCGGTCACCACCGAGACCACCGACCACCCCGGTGGCTACCAGGGCGCGATGGAGGAGTTCTACGAGGCCGCAGCCGCCCGGCTGGCCGCCCACCTGGACGCCGGCCGGACGGTCGCCGTGCTCGCGGAGGGCGACCCGCTCTTCTACAGCTCGTACATGCACATGCACAAGCGGCTGGCCGACCGGTACGCCACCGAGGTCGTCCCCGGCGTCACCTCGGTCAGCGCCGCCGCCGCCCGCCTGGGCACCCCCCTCGTGGAGGGCGAGGAGGTCCTGACCATCCTCCCCGGCACGCTGCCCGAGGAGGAACTGACCGCCCGCCTCGCCGCGACCGACTCGGCGGTCGTGATGAAGCTCGGCCGGACCTTCCCCGCCGTGCGCGGCGCGATGGAGACCAGCGGCCGGCTCGCCGAGGCCCGCTACGTCGAGCGCGCCACGATGGCCGGCGAGCGCACCGGACACCTCGCCGACACCGACCCCGACAGCGTGCCGTACTTCGCCGTCGCCGTGGTGCCCAGCCGGATCGGCAACCCGGGCAGCGTGCCGTCCGGCCCCGGCGAGGTCGTCGTCGTCGGCACCGGCCCGGCCGGCCCGCTGTGGCTCACCCCGCAGACCCGGCGCGCCCTCGCGGACGCCGAGGTGCTGGTCGGATACACGACGTACCTGGACCGGGTGCCCGTCAAGCCGGGCCAGGTCCGGCACGGATCCGACAACAAGGTGGAGTCGGAGCGCGCCGAGTTCGCCCTCGACCTCGCCCGCCGGGGCAAGCGGGTGGCCGTGGTCTCCGGCGGCGACCCGGGAGTCTTCGCCATGGCCACGGCGGTCCTGGAGGTCGCCGGGCAGCCGGAGTACAAGGACGTGCCCGTACGGGTCCTGCCCGGGGTGACCGCGGCCAACGCGGCGGCCGCCGCGGCC
This sequence comes from Streptomyces sp. NPDC090021, assembly GCF_044748225.1. Lineage (NCBI taxonomy): Bacteria > Bacillati > Actinomycetota > Actinomycetes > Kitasatosporales > Streptomycetaceae > Streptomyces > Streptomyces sp. NPDC090021. The sequence continues at coordinate 58,213 of NZ_JBIVFO010000030.1, forward strand.
GGCGCCCCGCTCGGCCACGACTACGCCACGATCTCGCTGTCCGACCGGCTCAAGCCCTGGGAGGTCATCGCGGAGCGGCTGCGCGCGGCCGCCGCGGCCGACCTGGTGCTCGCCCTCTACAACCCCGGTTCACGCAGCCGGACCTGGCAGGTCGCCCAGGCCCGCGAACTGCTGCTGGAGCTGCGCTCCCCGCAGACCCCGGTGGTCGTCGCCCGCGATGTGGGCGGCCCCGAGCAGTCGGTGCGGATCGTCACGCTCGGCGAACTGGAGCCGTCCGAGGTCGACATGCGCACGATCCTGCTGATCGGCTCCTCGCAGACGCAGATCACCGAGCGGCCCGACGGGTCGCGGATCACGTGGACGCCGCGCCGCTACCCGTGACCGGGTGGCCCGACCGGAAGCCGGACCCGGGGTGCTCACCCCACCCCGGGCCCGGCCTCTTCACGCCCGCTGCCGCAGCCGGTCCAGAACCGCGGCCACCGAATCCGCCTCCGCCACGCCCCGCGGCACCGGCGGGCGGCGTACGACGAGGACCGGGATGCCCGCCTCGCGGGCGGCCGTCAGCTTGGGGGCGGTGGCCGAGCCGCCGCTGTCCTTCGTCACCAGGACGTCGATCCGGTGGCGGGACAGCAGCTCCCGCTCGTCGTCGAGGGTGAACGGGCCGCGGTCCAGGAGGACTTCGAGGCGGGCGGGGACCGGACCCGTCGGCGGGTCCACCGAACGCACCAGGAACCACAGGCCGTCGAGGCCCGCGAAGGTGTGCAGGCCCATCCGGCCCGTGGTCAGGAACACCCGGCCACCGAGGCCCGGAAGCAGGCCGGCGGCCCCGGCCAGGGAGTCCGCGAAGGTCCAGGCGTCGCCGGGGCCGGGCTCCCAGCCGGGACGGCGCAGGGCGAGCAGCGGCACGCCCGAGAGCCGGGACGCCTCCGCCGCGTTGAAGCTCATGCGTTCCGCGAAGGGGTGGGTGGCGTCGACCACGCGGGTGACCCCGTGCGCGGCGATCCAGGCCGCCAGCCCGGCGGGCCCGCCGAAGCCCCCGATCCGGGTCCCGCCCGGCGGCAGCACGGGAGCGGCGACCCGCCCCGCCAGCGAGGTCGTCACCCGGTACGAGGACTCCCGCGCCAGCGCCTCAGCGAGGCGGCGGGCCTCCGTGGTGCCGCCCAGGATCAGGACGTGCTCGCCGCCGCCCGCCGGGCCCGCGGGAGCCGGTTCAGCAGACATGCCGGTCGCGCTCGGGGGAGTACAGGTGGCTGTCGCGGAACTGCTCCGCGCCGAGCGTGCGGCCCACCACGATGACGGCGGTGCGGACCAGGCCCGCCCCCTTCACCCGGGCGGCGATGTCCGCCAGGGTGCCGCGCAGGATCAGCTCGTCGGGCCGGCTGGCCATCGCCACGACCGCCACCGGGCACTCGGCCCCGTAGTGCGGCAGCAACTCGTCGACGACGCGGTCCACATAGCGCGTGGCCAGGTGCAGGACGAGCAGCGCCCCGCTGCGGCCCAGCGTGGCCAGGTCCTCGCCGGGCGGCATGGGCGTGGCCTGCTGGGCGATCCGGGTGAGGATCACGGTCTGGCCGACGGTGGGCACCGTCAGCTCCCGCTTGAGGGCGGCGGCCGCGGCGGCGAAGGCCGGCACGCCCGGGACGACCTCGTAGGGGATGCCGGCCGCGTCCAGCCGCCGCATCTGCTCGGCGACCGCGCTGAAGATCGACGGGTCGCCGGAGTGCAGCCGCGCCACGTCCTGACCCGCCTCGTGGGCCCGTACGCACTCGGCGACGATCTCGTCCAGGTTCAGCTGCGAGGTGTCGACGAGGCGGGCGTCCGCCGGACACTCCGCGAGCAGCTCGCGCGGCACCAGGCTGCCCGCGTACAGGCAGACGGGGGCGGCGGCGAGGGTGCGGGCACCGCGCACCGTGATCAGATCGGCGGCGCCGGGGCCCGCACCGATGAAGTACACGGTCATGTCCGATCCTTCTCCTTCGTTGCCGTCCCGGTCTGCGTCCGGGTCTGTGTCCGGGCCTGTGTTCGGGGCTGGGGCTGCGTCCGCGGCGCGGTCGCCGGCTTCGTCACCGACCACTGGGTGACCGCCATCGCCTGCCGCCAGCCCGTGAAGCCGCCCACCGGCACGGCGTGTGCGACGGCCAGTTTCACCAGGTCGCCGCCGTGGCTGCGGTGGCGCTCGGCGAGGACCGCCTCCGACTCCAGCGTGACCGTGTTGACCACCAGCCGGCCGCCGGGGGCCAGTGCGGCCCACACCGCGTCGAGCAGGCCGGGCGCGGTCAGCCCGCCACCGATGAACACCGCGTCGGGGGCCGGCAGCCCGGCGAGCGCCTCCGGCGCCGCCCCGACGACCACGCGCAGGCCGGGCACGCCGAGCGCCGCCGCGTTACGGGTGATCCGCGCGGCCCGTTCCGGGACGCGCTCCACGGTCACCGCCCGGCACGAGGGGTGCGTACGCATCCACTCGATGCCGATGGAGCCGGAGCCGCCGCCGATGTCCCACAGCAGCTCGCCGGGGGCCGGGGCGAGCGCGCACAGGGTCGCGGCGCGGACGTGGCGCTTGGTGAGCTGACCGTCGTGCTCGTAGGCGGCGTCGGGCAGGCCAGGGGTGGCGCCGAGGCGCGGCCCGGTGTGGGCCGGGTCCCGGCGGCAGTCGACGGCCACCACGTTCAGGGGGTCGCCCGGCGCGTGGTCCCAGCCGTCGGCCGTGCCCTCGTACGCGTCCTCGTGCTCGGAGCCGAGCTGCTCCAGCACCCGCAGCCGGCTCGGGCCGAAGCCGCGCTCGCGGAGCAGAGCGGCGATCTCGCCGGGGGAGGAGGCTCCGGCGCTGAGTACGAGCACCCGGCGTCCGTCGTGCAGCGCGGCCGTGAGCCGGGCCACCGGGCGGCCCACCACGGTGACCACCTCGGTGTCCTCCACCGGCCAGCCGAGGCGGGCGCAGGCGTAGGAGACGGACGAGGGGTGCGGGTGGACCAGCAGGGACCGCGGCCCGAGCTCCTCGGCGAGGGCGCGGCCGATCCCGTAGAACATCGGGTCGCCGCTCGCCAGGACCGCGATCCGGCGCCCGGCGTGCTCGGCCATGAGCTTCGGCACGGCCGGCCGCAGCGGGCTCGGCCACGCCACCCGCTCCCCGGGGCACTCGGCGGCCGGCAGCAGGTCCAGCTGGCGCGGCCCGCCGATCAGCACCTCGGCGGAGGACAGCGACGACCGCGCGGCGGCGGTGAGCCCGGCCCACCCGTCGGCGCCGAGGCCGACGACCGTCACGGGTATGGGGGGCGGTGCGGGGCTCACTGCGCTGTACCTCGGGGCGGGAAGGGGAAAGAGGGCGGACCCGCAGCCTACTGGCCTGCGGCTGCGGTATCCGCGCCCACCCGTGTGACTCCCGAGACACCCCCGGGGTCCACCCTCGGTGACCCACCGGATCGAGGGAGCCGCCATGCCCGGCCGGAAGGCCGTGAACACCCCCGCCCAGAGCGGCCGGACCGCCGTCGTGACCGGAGCCCACCCGGCCCGCGCCGCACCCCCGCCCGCCCCCGCGGCGCTCCCGTCCGCCCCGCGCCGTGCCTACCCCGTGCGCGCCCCCACGAGCAGACTCGGAGCCATGGACGACGACGCTACGGACAACCACCCACACCCCCTCACCTGCGACACCGCCCAGCCGCGGGTGCCCGGGCCGGGGTGGGGCGGGCCCGGCCGGGGTCAGGGGTGTGTGGCGCGCTCGTAGAGGGCGCGGATGCCGTCGCCGAAGTGGACGCTGTACGAGGTCTCCTCGTCGCCGCCCCCGTCACGGCCGCCGATCACCCCGATCAGGGTGTGACCGTCCGTCAGCACCGGGCCGCCGCTCGTCCCGTTGGGTACGCCCGCGCAGTCCAGCCGCAGCTGCGTCGGGCCGGCCGGGCGGGCGGTGGTCCGGCAGTCCAGGGGCTGCTCGGCGGCGTTCGGATATCCCACGAGCCGTGCCGGCGCGGGCAGTTCGGTGCCGAAGGCGATCGTCTTGGCGCCGGTGACGTCCTCCAGCCGCTGGCCGGGGTACCCGGGCCGGCGCAGCCGGAGGAAGGCGACGTCGTGGTCGGGGTCCTGCTGCGCGGTCCAGCGGGGGTCCACGTCGATCCGGGTGGGGACCCAGACGCCGTAGGGTGCGGTGCCGTCCCGGTAGCCGGGGGCGAAGGCGAGGTTGGTGCGGAAGCCACCGCCGTACACGCAGTGGGCGGCGGTGGCGATCAGGTCACCGGCGGGGGAGTGGACCACGACGCCCGAGCAGTGGTGGTCGGGGTCGCCGTCGTTGCCGGGGGAGAAGAGCGCGCCGATCGCCGGCTCGGCGGGGGCGGGCCTCGCCTCCAGCGGATCGGAGGGCTGCCACCCGGCGGAGCGCCAGTCCACCGCACCGTTCCCGGCGAAGACCTGGCCGTCCGTGGGCGGTTCGGGGTCCTCGCGGACGATCCCGTCGAGGACGGCCGAGGCCGTGCGGTCGGCACGCTCGGGGTCCTGCTGGTAGACGCCCCGCTCCGGATCGCCGTCGGCGCGGGTGGTGACGATGCCGCGCAGCTCCCAGGCGACGTACCCGGCTCCCGCGAGGACCAGGGCGCACACGAGGCCGACGCCCACGCGGCCCCGTGCCGTGGTCCGTTCCCGTTCCCGCTCCCGTTCCTGAACCCTGCTGGACATGTGGCCCCTTCCGCCCCGCGTACGCGTCCGACGCTCGGTCCGATAGGGGTTGCCCGGCCGGGTTCCGAGGTCGGGACGTGTCCGTCCCCGCAGTCGATCGTACCGGCGTGCGCATTCCGTGCGACGGTCCTCCTGGCACCGCCCGACCGCCTCCCCGTACGGCTCGGGCCCGGTGTGCTCCGCGCCTCCGCGTCACCGATCGGCTCGGACGGGGAGGGTGGATACGGGGAGGGGTGGATGTGGACGGGCGACCTCGCCGGCCTGGGTGAGGCGCTGACGGAGGCCGGCGACCGGCCCGGCCGGGACATCGACCGGCCGACCTGCGACGTACGTTCCGGCGTCCCGGGGCGGTGACACCCTGCCTGGAAGGCGACGGCACTGACCGGCGGCGCCGGCCCGGTCAGGAGCCGCTGTGGGAGGCCTCCAGGCGGCGGGGGCGGCCGTCCTGGGCGGGGAGGCTCGCCTCGATCTCGTCCAGGGCGCGGCGGGCGGTCGCGATGCGGTCCCGGACGTCGGTGTCGGGGCCGGGGCCGGGGCCGGCCGGAGCCGGCGGCGGCCCCGGCTGCTTGCGTTCGCGGTTGGCCGCGTCCTCGATCTCGCGAGCCTCGTCGAGGGAGTTGAGGACCACCCCGATCAGGACATTGACCAGGACGAACGAGGCGAGCAGCGCGTAGGAGGCGTAGTAGACGATGCTGAGTCGGGAGATCTGCAGGCCCGCCCGGACGGCGTCGGTGAGGCCGTCCAGGGTGGTCAGCAGGAAGAGCGTGAGCATGGCGCGGCCCACGGAGCCGTAGTGCCCGGGGTCGGAGTCGGCGAAGCAGACCCAGCCGATCATGGCGTACACGTACAGCACGAGTCCGCCGACGAACAGGAAACTGGCGGTGCCCGGCAGGCTGCGGCCTACCGCGACCAGCAGGATGCGCAGGTGCGGGAGGAAACGGGCCGTGCGCAGTACCCGGGCCAGCCGCAGCAGCCGCAGCAGAGTGGTGTTCTCGCGGACGAACGGGACGAAGGCGGAGGCGACGACCGCGAGGTCGAAGAGGTTCCACGGATCGCGGAAGAATGCTTTCGGCCGGTCCGCGAAGGCGCCGGCGCGCAGCAGCATCTCCAGGCTGAACAGGGCCAGGCAGCACTGTTCGGCGGTCCGCAGCAGCCGCTGGTACTCGGTGGCCAGCCCGCTGTACGTCTCGACACCCATCAGAGCGGCGTTCAGCAGGATCAGCCAGAAGACGACCGCCCCGAAGGCGGGCGCCTCGGTGGCCACACGACACCGGGCCGCCAGTTTCATCCGACCGCGTCCGGCCTGACTCGGGCGTCCGGCCTGCCTCGGGTCTGTCATCGTGCTCCTCGTACTCTCGCGTGCACCACGGGCGAACGGCGGCCCGTCCTGCCTAACGCCCCACAGCCGATCGGGTTTCACCACCGCGTGCGCCCCCACGCGCCGAGGCGTGCGCCCCCACCGTCCGAGCGCGGGCGGGGACGGACGGGCACACCACCGGTCGTCTCGCCCAAGTGCGTTGTATGAACAGTCGGTTGATCCGGGGGGTGGAACGGCCTTGTGGCGCATATGCTCGGCACGTGCCTTCGTACGCCTGACCATCGGCACGTCCGAACACCCGCACATCCGTGCATTCGCACGCCCGTGCGTCGTACGTCTCACGAACCGTTAGGGGACCGCGCCGTGAGTGTCCGCATTCAACCCTCCTCGCAGGTCGACCGGAGCGCCGAGCTGGGCGAGGGGACCACGATCTGGGATCTGGCGCAGATACGCGAGGAGGCCAGCCTCGGGCGCGGGTGCATCGTCGGCCGGGGCGCGTACGTCGGGCCGGGGGTCCGGATCGGCGACCACGTGAAGCTCCAGAACTACGCACTCGTCTACGAGCCGGCAGAGCTCGGCGACGGCGTGTTCGTCGGCCCGGCCGCCGTCCTCACCAACGACTTCTACCCGCGCGCGGTCGACCCCGACGGCCGGCTCAAGCGCGACGGGGACTGGGAGGCCGCCGGGGTCGTCGTGGCCGAGGGAGCCTCGCTGGGGGCCCGGTCGGTGTGCGTGGCCGGGGTGCGGGTCGGGCGCTGGGCCCTCGTCGCGGCCGGCGCGGTGGTCTCCAAGGACGTTCCCGACTTCGCGCTCGTGGCGGGGGTGCCGGCCCGCCGGATCGGCTGGGTGGGCCGGGCCGGTGTCCGGCTGGTGGAGGTCGAGGGCGAGCCGGGCGCGTGGGAGTGTCCGCGCACCGGGACGCTGCACGACGAGAAGGACGGCACGCTCGTCGAGCGGAACTGACGGAATGTCGGCAATTTAGGCCACAAGCATTTCCTCAAAACCACAATCAATGAACATCCGTGGGCATAGCGTGTCCTTGCACACGGGATCTGAGCAGGCAACAGGCCTTGCTCGGTGGGGGGTTGTGTACGACGAGGCACCGCGGGCAGGGCCCGGCGGAGCGCGGGTCCACCGCGCCCGCCGACACCGCCGTGCGCGCGTGTTTCGGTCCGAGGCATCGCTGGGGGGATCCAGACGGCAGCCTTCGGACGGCTCGTGCCCGCGGCGCCGGGCGCCACGGGCACGGGCACCGTCACGCGCAGTCCCCCTCCGCGGAATGCCGACCGCCAGGTCCGTCCGAGGAGCGAACAGAGGGGGTAGGTGTGTTGGAGCCGGAGAGCTCGTACACGCGGGGTGCGAGCGGCACCCGGGGAGTCGGGGTGGGGACCCGATGACCACCACACGATTAGCGGCACTGGCCGAAGCGGACCAGGAACTGCACGCGCTGGCGCAGCGGCTGCTCGGGCTGGCCGAGGCGGGTCTGCCCGCCATGTACCTGCCCGAGGCGGAGACCTTCGCCTTCACCCGGGCCGCAGCGGTCTCGCCCGAGGGCACCCGCCGCCTGGAACTGCGCGGAACCAGCACCCGGTACGCGGCCATCACCGCGCTGGGCGCCCGGTTCCTGCCCGAGGACCGGCAGCGCGCCCTGTTCGGCGGACGTTCCGCCGAGGAGTTCACCGGGGTGCTCGTGGAACGGCTGCCCGGGGTGGTCAACCTCGGCGACGCGGCGCTCATCGCCTGGGCCGCCGCCGAGACCGGCCATCCGAAACTGTCCGACGCCCTGGACCGGGTCGCCGCCCTGGACCCGCCCGGGCGGGCGCAGTACACGGTCGAGGCGGCGTGGGTGCTCTCCGCCCTCGCGGCCGCCCGCGCCGCGGTGGACGTGGAGGACCGCCTCGCGGGCGCCCGCGACCGCCTGCTGTCGGCCAGGATCGGGAACGGTCCGCTGTTCCCGCACGCCACCGGCCCGGGACTGGTGCCCGGCTACCGCGCGCACGTGGCCTGTTTCGCCGACCAGACCTATCCGCTGCAGGCGCTGGCCCGGCTGCACGCGAGCGGCGACGACCCGGAAGCCCTGGCGGCCGCCGACGCCTGCGCCGCCCGCATCGTGGCCCTGCAGGGCGACGGCGGACAGTGGTGGTGGCACTACGACGCCCGCGAAGGCGGCGTGATCGAGGGCTTCCCCGTCTACAGCGTGCACCAGCACGCGATGGCGCCGACCGCCCTGCTCGACCTCGCCGAGGCGGGCGGCACGGACTTCGGCACGGCGGTCCGCCGGGGACTGCGCTGGATGACCGAGGTGCCCGAACTCGCCGGGCCCGCCGGGACCCCGCGCGAGCCGATGATCCGCGAGGACCTCGGCGTCACCTGGCGCAAGGTCTACCGCGGCGACCCGAAGAAGGCCGTCCGGGCCGCCCGGGGGCTCACCACCCGCGTCGTCCCGAACGCCCGGCTCGCACCCCTGGACCTGCTCTTCCGCCCGCGCGCGGTGGACCGGGAGTGCCGCCCGTACGAGTTCGGCTGGATGCTGTTCGCCTGGTTCGGGGGGCCGCAGAGATGACCCGTCACACCCTCTTCGGGGTCGCGCTCGACCCCCTCACCATGGACGAGACCGTGCAGCGCTGCCTCGACGCCGTACGGCGCGGGGAACAGATCGAGATCGGCATGGTCAACGCCGCCAAACTGGTCAACATGCGGCGCGACCCGGCGCTCGCCGAGGCCGTCTCCGGCTGCGACCTCGTCCTCGCCGACGGCCAGGCCGTGGTCTGGGCCGGCCGCGTGCTCGGCGTCCGGCTGCCCGAACGCGTCGCGGGCATCGACCTGTTCATGCGCCTCCTCGCCGCCGCCGAGGTCGCGGACATCCCCGTCTACCTCCTCGGCGCCCAGCAGGAGGTGCTGGAGATGATGCTCGGGCAGATCTCCGAACGCTTCCCGGAACTGCGGGTCGCCGGCAGCCGCAACGGCTACTTCGGCGACTCCGAGCAGGAGGAGATCGCCGACTCCGTCGCCGACAGCGGGGCCCGCCTGCTGTTCCTCGGCATGACCTCCCCCAAGAAGGAGATCTTCACCGCCGGCTACGGCAAGCGCACCGGCGCCCACGTCGTGCACGGCGTCGGAGGCTCCTTCGACATCCTCGCCGGCATCACCAAGCGGGCCCCGCTCGTCTGGCAGCGGATGGGCCTCGAATGGTTTTACCGGACCCTCCAGGAACCGCGCCGCCTCGGCAAGCGCTACCTCACCACCAATGCCGCCTTCCTCGCCATGACGGTCCGCGAGCTCATCCACCGCACACCGTCTGCCGGTTCCGCGAACAGGAGTCACCGCTGATGCGCGTCGTCGTCGTGGGACAGGGTTACGTCGGCCTTCCGCTGGCCATCAGGGCCGCCGAAGTCGGCCACCAGGTGATCGGTTACGACGTCGACGTGCGGCGGGTCAAGAGCCTCGCCGCCGGAGAGTCGTACGTGGAGGACGTCTCCTGCGAACGCCTCGCCCGCGCCCTGGAGCGCGGCACCTACCGGGCCAGCGAACTCGCCCGGGACTGCGGCGGTTTCGACGTCGCCGTCGTCACCGTCCCCACCCCCTTACAGGACGGGGCACCCGACCTGCGTTACATCGAGGAATCGGCCCACACCCTGGCCCGCTTCCTACGCCCGGGCGCCACGGTGATCCTGGAGTCCACCACCTACCCGGGCACCACCGAGGAACTGTTCGCCCCGATCCTGGAGGACGGCTCCGGACTCGCCGCCGGCGCCGACTTCCACCTGGGATACAGCCCCGAGCGCATCGACCCCGGCAACACCGTCTGGGGCTTCCAGCAGACACCCAAGGTCGTATCCGGCGTCGACGCCGCCTCCCTGAAGGCCGTCGAGGCCTTCTACGGACAACTCGTCGACACCACCGTGCCCGTGCGCTCGCCCAAGGAGGCCGAGCTGGCGAAACTGCTGGAGAACACCTTCCGGCACGTGAACATCGCCCTCGTCAACGAGATCGCCATGTTCGCCCGCCACCTCGACATCGACGTCTGGCAGTCCATCGAAGCCGCCTCCAGCAAACCCTTCGGCTTCATGAAGTTCACCCCCGGCCCGGGAGTCGGAGGGCACTGCCTGCCCATCGACCCCTCCTACCTGAACTGGCGCGTGCAGCGCGAACTCGGCCAGAACTTCCGCTTCGTCGAACTCGCCAACGACATCAACAACCACATGCCCGAGTACGTGACGCGCCGGGTGATCGACGCCCTCAACGCCAAGCGCCGCTCCGTCAACGGCTCCCGGGTCCTGCTCCTCGGCCTCGCGTACAAGAAGAACACCGGCGACGCACGCGAGTCGCCCGCCGTACGCATCGCCCAGCTGCTCCTCGACATGGGGGCCAAGGTCCGCGCCGTCGACCCCCACGTGGTCGAGAGCGTCAAGGTCGACGCACGCCTCGCCCGGGTCGAGGCCACCCGCAAGGAGCTGGCCGCGGCCGACGTCGTGGTCCTGCTCACCGACCACGACTCCTTCGACTACCAGATGATCACCGAGCACGCCTCCTTCGTGCTCGACACCCGCAACCGCATGACCGGACCGAAGGTGGAGGTGCTCTGAACCCATGACCAGGATCGTCTGCGTCGCCGGCGCGCGCCCCAACTACATGAAGATCAAACCGGTGATGGACGCACTGGAGCGCCGCGGATGCGAAGTGGTCCTCGTCCACACCGGACAGCACTACGACGAGTCCATGAACGACGTGTTCTTCCGCGACCTCGGCATCCGGACACCCGACCGCTACCTCGGCGCCGGCTCCGGCAGCCACGCCCAGCAGACCGGGCGGGTGATGGCCGCCTTCGAGCCGCTGCTCGACGAACTGGCCCCGGACGCCGTGGTGGTCGTCGGGGACATCAACTCCACCCTCGCCTGCTCCCTGGTCACCGCGAAGGCCGGCCCCCTGCTGGCCCACGTCGAGGCCGGGCTGCGCAGCCGCGACTGGAGCATGCCCGAGGAGGTCAACCGGGTCGCCACCGACCGGGTCAGCGACTACCTGCTGGCCCCCTCGCCCGACGCCGCCGCGAACCTCCGCGCGGAGGGCTACCGCGAGGACCAGATCCACGTCGTCGGCAACGTCATGATCGACACCCTCCTCGCCAACCTGGACCGGGCCCGGCAGTCCGACGTCCTGGACCGCCACGGACTCACCCGCGGCGGATACGGTCTGGTCACCCTGCACCGGCCGGCCAACGTGGACGACCCCGGGGCGCTGCGCGGCCTGCTCAAGGCACTCGGCGAGATCGCCGGCCGCTGCCCCCTGCTGCTGCCCGTGCACCCGCGGGCCGCCGACCGGCTCGCCGAACTCGGCGTCCCCGACGGCATCCGGCTCGTACCCGCCGCCGGGTACCTCGACTTCATCGCCCTGCAGGACTCCGCCCGCCTGGTGCTCACCGACTCCGGAGGCGTCCAGGAGGAGACCACCGCGCTGGGCGTGCCCTGCGTGACCCTGCGGGAGAACACCGAGCGCCCCATCACCGTCGAGGAGGGCACCAACGTCCTGGCCGGCACCGACCCGGACCGGATCGTCGCCACCGTCGACCAGGTCCTCGGCGCCCCGCCGGCGCCGCGCTGCCCCGCCCTGTGGGACGGCCGCGCCGGCGAGCGCATCGCCGCCGTCCTCCTCGACGGCGGGACCGCCCGCACCCGGCCCAGACCCACCGACCTCGTGCCGGCCGCCGGACCCGGACCGCAGTAACCGAACCATCCGCAACAAGGGGGAAGACCATGGATCTCGCCGAGATATGGCGGGTCATGCGCAGGCGCTGGTACGTGCTGCTGCCCGGACTGCTGCTGACGGCGGCACTCACCACCGCCGTGCACCTGCTGATCCCGGTGGAGTACCAGTCGCAGAGCACCGTGACGCTGCTCAACTCGTCGAAGGCCACCGAGGCCTTCGACGGAAACCCCTTCCTCAGCACACAGGCCTCGCTGACCGGAATGGCCGACGGCCTCGCCCGCAACCTCAACTCGGACGGGGCCAAAGCCGACCTCAAGGCCCTCGGCGTCACGGGCAAGCACGAAGTCAAGATCGCCGACAACGCCCAGGGCCCCTTCATGTGGCTGACGGTCACCGGCACCGACCCGGCCGCGGTCCTCACCTCCGCCGAACTCCTCGCCGGCTACGCCGACAAGCGCCTCAAGGAGTTCCAGACCCAGCAGTCCGTGGCCCCCGCCGCCATGATCCGGATGGCGACGATCGTGCCCCCGCAGAAGCCGGAGGCCCAGACCAAGACCCGGATCCAGTACATCGTGATGGTGGGCGCGCTGGGCTTCGTCCTCAGCCTGGTCGCCGTCTTCTTCGTGGAGGCCCGCAGGCGCACCCCGCGCGGGAAGAACCGCCCGGCCCCCGCCGGGACACCCGCCGCGGACACCCCCGCACCCGCCTCCGCGACGCCCGTCGCGACCGACGAGACCATGGCCCTGCGCACCGTCGGCCCGAGCGGGGCGGGATCACCGTGACCGACACCGGTACGAGCACGCAGACCACCCCGGCGGCGCCCTCCCTCGGGCGCAAGGTCGGCTCCGCGGCCAAATGGAGCCTGATCAACACGGTCGTCATGCGCCTCGGCAACTTCGCGACCGGCATCATCCTCGCCCGCTACTTCCTCGGGCCCGAGGCCTGGGGCGTGTACGGCATCGCCCAGACCGTCCTGCTCGTCCTGCTCTCCGCGAACGAACTCGGCGTCTCCCTCGCCATCGTCCGCTGGGAGGGCGACCCGCGCCGCTTCGCCCCCACCGTCCTCACCCTGAGCGCGGTCTCCAGTTGCCTGCTGTACGCCGTGCTGTTCGCGACCGCCCCGGCCGTCGCCGACGTGCTCGGCTCGCCCGAGGCCTCCGGGGTCCTGCGCGTCATGTGCCTGTGCGTGGTCCTCGACGGGCTGTCCCAGGTGCCCGCCGGCTTCCTCACCCGGGAGTTCGCCCAGGGCCGGCGGATGGCCGTCGACGCGCTCAACTTCGTCCTCAGCACCGCCGTCACCCTGCTGCTGGCCGTCCAGGGCTGGGGTGCGATGAGCTTCGCCTGGGGATCCGTCGTCGGCAACGTCGCCGCCCTCATCGGCTGCTGCCTCGCCGCACCCGGCACCCTGAGGTTCGGCTGGGACCGCGAACAGGCCCGCGCCCTGCTGAAGTTCGGGCTCCCGCTCGCCGGAGCGAGCATGCTCGCCCTCGGCGTGGTCAACGTGGACACCATGGTCGTGGGCTCCACCCTGGACCCCCTCGCCCTCGGCTTCTACGTCCTCGCCTTCAACATCTCCGGCTGGCCCGTCCGCATCATCTCCGAAGCGGCGCGCCGCGTCTCCTTCGCCGGCTTCTCCCGACTGGCCGACTCGCCGCAGGCACTGGCCACCGGATTCGCCCGCGCACTCGGCGTGGTGACGGCGGCCACCGTGCCGCTCTGCGTCCTGCTGGCCGCCCTCGCCGCACCCGTCATCGGACTCGTCTACGGCGAACGCTGGCTGCCCGCGGCCGGCGCCCTGCCCTGGCTGATGGCCCTCGGCCTGGTTCGCATCGGCTGCGAACTCGCCTACGACTGCCTGGTGGCCATCGGCCGGCGCCGCTCGCTCATCGGCGTCCAGGCCCTGTGGCTCGTCCTGCTGATCCCCGCCCTCGTCATCGGAGCCCGCGGCGGCGGGATCGTCGGCGTGGCCCAGGGACACGTCGTGGTCGCCGCTGCGATCGTGGTCCCGGTCTTCCTCCTCGCCCTGCACCGCGGCGGCATCCCCCTGGGCACGGTCGCCAGGGCCTGCGCCTGGCCGCTGCTCGGCGGAGCCGTGATGACCGCGGTGCTCCTCGTACTGGAGCGCCACCTCGGCGACTCCGTGCCCGCGCTGCTGGCGACCGCGACCGCCGGCACCCTGTGCTACGCCGTGTGCCTCCTGCCCGCCCGAAAAACGCTCCGAGGATAGGCGACCGGCCATGGTACGGAACCGAAGGCGCCTGGGGGCGTGGCTGCTCGCCGCAGTGGTGCTCGTCGTCGCCCTCGTCCTGTACGACGCCGACCGCACCGGGGTCGGCGATCCGAAGGCCGCGCCCTCCGCGACCCCTTCGGCCGCCCTGCCCGGCCCGGCGACGCCCGCCTCCACCGCCACGCAGAGCCCGTCGGCCACCCCCTCCCCGCCGGCCCCGCCGGGCACCGGCGAACCGTCCCCCACCGCCACCGCCACCGCCACCGCCTGCACCTCGCCCGGGGCCTGCGGATACCCCGACGCGAACAGCACCGGCCCGCGGATCGCCCTCGAACGGCACGACACCGGCAACATGTCGGTCAGGAAGGACGGCACGGTCATCAAGGGCTGGGACATCCGCGGCTCCCTCGACATCTACGCCAACGACGTCACGGTCATCGACAGCAGGATCACCTCCACCAACTGGTGGGGGATCAACCTGCGCCCCGGCTACAGCGGCCTGCGGGTCCTGCACACCACCATCACCGCCGTCCCGGGCAAGGGCCCCGACAACGGAGGGGTCAACTACGCCGTCTCCAACATGGGCGGCAGCTCCATCGAGGTCGGCTGGTGCGACATCTCGGTGTTCGGCAACGCCCTGTCCATGGGCCAGGGCGACCTGCACGACAACTACGTCCACGACCTGGTCGCCTTCCGCAACCAGGGCGGCGAATGGCAGCACACCGACGCCGTCATCAGCGGCGGCGGCAACAAGGGCAGGCTGACCGTCCGGCACAACACCCTGCTCAACCCCACCCCCGTGGACAAGGGCGCCACCGCCGCCGTGGGCCTCTTCGCCGACACCGGGGTCGTCTCCTCCGTCGTCGTCGAGGACAACTGGCTCGCCGGTGGTGCGTACGCGCTCTACGCCGGCGGCCCGGGCGCCACCGGCATCCAGGTCACCGGCAACGTCTTCTCCACCCAGTACCACCCGGCCGGTGGCGCCTACGGCCCGGTCACCGCCTGGAACGCGGGCGGCGCCGGGAACGTGTGGAAGAACAACCGCATGTCCGACGGCCGACCGGTGGAACCCGCCCCCTGACAACCGCCCCACCACGGAGGCAGCGACATGCGCCGTATCGCCCGGGCCCCCTGGGAACTGCTCAAGCGGGCCTTCGGCTGGCTCGTGCTCTTCGAAGCCCGCAACAAGCTCCTGCTCCTGCCCTCGGCCGTACGGCTGAAACGCTTCGAGGACGCCGAGACCACCCGCCTCGCCACCCTCCTGGGCCGGCCCCCGGCCGCCCGGGTCGCCACCGTGATCGCCACCCACCGGCGCCCCGACGCCCTGCGCGAGGCGGTCCGCTCCGCCCTCGCGCAGACCGTCACCGACCAGGTGGTCATCGTCGTCGACGACGGGGCAGGACTGCCCGAACTGCCCTCGGACCCACGCCTGTTCGCGGTCTCCCTCGCCCGCAACACCGCAACCGCCGGAGTCGTGCGCAACGTCGGCATACGGCTCACCCGCTCCCGGTACGTGGCCTTCCTCGACGACGACAACCTGTGGGAGCCCGACCACCTGCAACAGGCCCTCGCGGCCCTCGACGCCGCCGAAGGACCCGACGCCGTCTACACGGCACTGCGCAGGGTGCTGCCCGACGGCACCGAACGCGACGTCCTGTCGGTGCCCTTCGACCGCCGCCGCTCCGCGCACGAGGCCTTCCTGGACACCAACGCCTTCGTGGCCCGCCGCAGCCCGGCCCTGCACTTCAGCCGGCTGCGCCGCACCCCCGAGGTACTGCCCCGCGAGGACTGGGAGCTCATCCGCCGCTACGCCCGCCACCACGAGGTGCGCCACCTGCCCCGCCCCACCGTCCGCTACCTGGTCAACCCCGGCAGCTTCTACACCGCGTGGGAGGGATAGGCCGGGGCAGGACAGGGGCCGGGGGGTCGGCGCACGGCCGGCGGGGTCTGCGACGCGAGGCGGGACAGCTTCTCCGGGTCGCGGACGGAGGAGAGGCCGCTGATGCGGGAGTCCTCGACCCGGACCGCCATCACCCCGTCGAACTCCCCGCCCAGCAGGACGACCAGGACCGTCCTCGGTCAGGGTCCCCCCTCCGGTTCCAGGGTGCGGCCACAGGACACCGGCCGATCCGCGTCCGTGACACCACGCGCGGGTCGGTCCGCTCGTTCCCGCGCTCTACGGGGCACCGTGCGGCGCCGACGGGCCCGCCAGGGCACGGGCGGCCGCCAGGCTCGCCGGGCGGCCGAGGGCGGCGCGGGAGGACTCCCGCAGCAGCACGGCCGCCCGGAAGGCGGTGGTCGCCGCCAGACCGTGACGACGCCGGTACAGCCGGACCCGGTTGAGCGTCAGCAGGGTCCACAGCCGCGGCGACACCTGGGAGTCCCCACCGAGATGCGTGGCCGAGGCCGAGGGCTCCAGCCGCGTCACGAAGCCGAGGTCCCGGGCCCGCAGACAGTACTCGGTCTCCTCCGAGTACAGGAAGAACGACTCGTCCCAGGGCCCGCACGCGGCCAGGCACTCCCCGGACAGGGCCATCAGCGCCCCCGTCGCCCAGTCCGCCACCGTGTCCCGCTCGTACGCGGCCGGGTCGGTGACCAGCTCGCTCCAGCGCGGGAAGCGCCCCGCCCGACGGTTGCCGATCACCGCCTCGCCCAGCGCCCGGGTGACGCTGGACTCGCGGCGCAGCGAGTGCAGGAGCGTCCGCCCGTCCTCCTCGAACAGCAGCGGGACGCTGATCCCGACCCGGCCGCCGCCGGGCTGCGGGGCGCCGAGCGCGTCCACCAGCCGTGCGGCGCAGCCCCGCCGCATCCGGATGTCCGGATTGCACACCAGAGCGGCCCGGAAGCCGCCTTCCCACCCGGCGGCCGCCGCCAGCGCCGCGTTCACCCCGGCCGCATAACCGGCGTTGCGGCCGGTCTGGACGACCGTCGCCTCCGGGGCCAGGGAACGGACCACCTCCACCGTGTCGTCCGCGGAGTCGTTGTCGGCGACGACGAGACGCCAGTCGAGCCCGGCCATCCCCTCCGGCAGGGAGGCGAGGAAATCCGGCAGGACCTGCGCGCTGTTCCAGGTGACGACGAGGACCGCTACCGGACCGGAGCCGGAGCCGGCGAGGGGCGCGGGGAGGGACTCGGGGGTTGCTGAACTGCGGGAAGACATGGGAACTCCACGGATCGGGGCTTCGGCGCCGCGCGCCGGATGAAGCCGAGGTAACTGCCTCCCGCGGCGATCGTCAGGAAGAACATCCCGGCGAACATCGGGAAGCTGAGTGCGTCGAACGTGGCGCTGACGACCAGGGCGACGAGGGCGGAGGCGAAGAACGCCTGCCCCAGCTCCCGGTCGGACTCGCCGCCCGCCAGCCGGCGGATCGCCCCGCCCTGGTGGATCCCGGTGAGGAAGAGGAACAGGAGCGCGACCAGCCCCAGGAGCCCCGTCTCGGCGAGGGTCAGCATGTACTGGTTGTCGGTGAAGAAGTAGAGCTCGGGAATGAAGGTGCCCAGGCCGCGCCCGGCCACGGGGCGCTCGTCCAGGTAGGGGAGGATCGCGCTGTACTTGACCGTACGGGCCTGGGTGCTGCTGTCGGAGTTCGACAGGAAGGACGCGAACAGGGCGGTGATGGTGCCGATCAGCCCGGGGATGATGACCTTGAAACAGGCGACCGCACCCACCAGCACACCGATCGCGGTCCACCGCCGCTGCGGCTTCCAGCGCGGCACCATCACCAGGATCACGATCAGCGCCCCGATGATCGAGGTGCGCGACACCGTCAGCGGCAGCGCCCCGCCCATCAGCGCCACCGGCCCCCAGCGGCGCCAGGCGGGCAGGCGCCGCCGTACCGGATCGAAGGCCTGCTGCACGGCGAAGGGCAGCAGCAGGGCCAGCATCCCGCCGAACTCCAGCGGCTGCGCCGTCGTCGAGCGGGGCCGGGTGAACGCCCCGCGGTCCAGGGTCGTGATCTGGGGGACGCTGGAGGACAGCCCCGGGATGCTGATGCTGTCGGCGATGTTGGTCGCGGTGAAGAAGTCGTAGAAGCCGACGGCCGCCACGACGCTCCCCATCACCACGGCCCGGCGCAGCAGTACATCCAGGCGCGCCCGGTCCTGGATCCCGGCGGAGACCAGCACCACCAGCGACACCCACACCAGCAGGGCGATCAGGCCGCGGTCCGCACCCAGCAGCTCCTTGCGCACGCTCCCGCGGCCCGCGTTCGCGACGTAGGAGGCCAGCACCGAAACCGCCAGCAGCCACATCGCCACCCGGGGCAGCCGCGTCCCGGGCGCCGGACGGATCCGGCCCGTCAGCCAGGTCGCCAGATACCAGAACAGGGCCAGCAGGGCGAACACGTTGGCCGGTGTCCCCACCCCGCCCAGCCCCGGCAGCGTCAGGTTCGACGGGATGAAGAAGGCCAGCGCCAGATACCCGGTGAGCAGTGCGGTGGCGTCCACATGACGGCCCCGGGACCTGCGGCGGCCGGCCCCGCCCGGCCCACCGGAGTCCGCCGCGCAACGCTCGCGCCTGCGCCGCCGGGCGGACAGCAGCGCGTCCACCACGAAGGAGAGGACGAACCCGCCGCCGGCGCCGAGGATGAGGACCCCCAGCACCTGCTGGTAGCGGCTCTTGAGCTGAGGCACCGGGGTCTGCGGCAGCACCACCGGCGCGGTCTGCACCATGTACGCGGGCTGCACCTTGGCGGCGGCCTGGAGCGCGTTGAGCTGCTCCCCGGCGAAGGCCGTCAGGGTGTTCGTCTCCTTGAGCACCTTCGCCCGGTCGGTGCCCGTGACCGTGAGCGTCAGCAGCGGGCCCGAGGTGTTCGCGGCGAACCCGACGGTGTACGGGTCGGTCACGCCCAGGCTGTGCAGATCGCGGGCGGCGTCGGCCCCCGACAGCGTCCTGATCAGCACGTCCGCGGTCACCACGAGGGCGCCGCCCGCGTTGGAGAGGGGATTGCCGAAGGCGGGCGGCAGCTTGGAGGCCGCCGAGGAGTCCAGCAGGGCCACCGAACTCTGCGACTGGTACGCCACCGGCACCGACCGGTACAGGTGCAGTGCCGCCAGCAGGCTGAGCAGGATCGCCGGCACGATCACGTACCAGCGCCGGCACAGCACCGCGCCCATTTCACGAATGCTCACGAACACCCCTGCCGGGTAACGGATTTGATGGCGGACCTACCCGGGTCCTGCAAAGATCGGACATGAAGGAAAGGATCCCCGTGTCGCCTGGTGAGTTGGTCCGTGCGCTGCGTCGCCGCTGGTACGTCCTGGTCGTGGCGGTGCTGCTCGCGGCCGCCGGAGCGGCGGCGGTGCTGCGGCCCGAACCGGTGCACCTCAGCTCCGCGATCGTCGTCCTCAAACCACCGGTGACCAGCCGGCAGCCGAACCAGCTCGCGAACCTGCAGCCGCCGCTCGCCGCCGTCTCGTACTCGGTGGTGCAGCAGCTGGACTCGACCGCGGGGGCGGCCGAGCTCAGGGCGGAGGGTGTCGCGGGCACGTACCGGATGACACCGCGCAACAGCGGCACCAGCGTCACCCCCCGGCACCTGATCCCCTCGCTCCAGATCCAGGTCGAGCACGCCGACCCCGACGTGGCCGACGCATCCGTCCGGAAGATCATCGAGGTCTACACCCGGCACCTCGCGGACCTCCAGACGCAGCAGGGCATCCCGGACGCGGCGCGGATGAGCGTGGACCTGCTGGTCCAGCCGCACGCCGTTGCGCGGACCGGTGACCGGGTGCGGGGCCTCGCCGGAGTGGCCCTGCTGACCGCGGTCACCGCAGTGGCCGCGGCCCTGTGGACCGACCGGCTCCTCACACGCCGGGACCGGCGCCGGCGCGAGAGCGCCGACGCCGGTCCCGAGGACCCGCCGGGGGAACCGGTGGAGACGGGGCATCAGATCCCTCGGCGCTTCCAGGACCGCCACCACAGCCACTCGCGCCCCCGGTCGGCGACGGCCGACAGCACGAGCGGCTGAAGGTAGGGCATCAGCCGCGGACCGATCCGCCGGCGCCATCGCAGCGCCCGGTACTCGGCGAGCGAGGTGTAGCCGTCGGGCAGGCACTCGGCCGCGAACTCCACGAGTTCGCCGACCGGCACCACAGCGGTCCGCCCCCGGTCGTACGCCCGGTAGGCGCGCCGCAGCGCGTACCGGGCGAGCCGGGTGCGCGCCGCCCGGGCCAGCCGGTCGGACTCCGGGAGCAGGTCGCCGCACTTGACGAGCACCGAGTCGAAGGCGACGAGGCGCTGGCGCAGGTCGTCGAGCTGCCCGCCGAAGTCCGTGGTGGACATGTTGTCACCGTGGACGCGGTAGAAGGCCTGGTCGGCCCCCTGGACGTAGCCCACGTCGGCGTGCGCCGCGAGCCGCATCCACATCTCGATGTCACCGGCGTGCGGCAGCTCCGGATCGTAGCCGCCGACCTTGCGCTGCAGGCTGGTACGGACGACCACCTCGGGCGAGGTGATGCAGCCGGTCCCCTCCCGGAAGCGCCGGTCCAGCCACCACCGCCCGGGGTAGACCACCGACCCGGTGGACCGGGTACGGGCCTCGGGCAGGGGCCCGCCGTGCTGGAACCGCAGCGGCCTGCCGTACGCGAAACCCGCCTCCGGGTGGGCGTCCAGCAGGGCCGCCGCACGCACCAGGGCGCCCGGCACCAGCCGGTCGTCGGCCGAGAGCAGGGCGACGTAGTCCCCGTCGGCCCACTCCAGCAGCCCCTCGTTGTAGGTCGCGATGTGCCCCTGGTTGCGCTCGTGGACCCGGACCTCGATCCGGGGGTCGGCCGCCGCCAGCGCCCGCGCCACGTCCGCGGAGTCGTCGGGCGAGGCGTCGTCGATGATCAGGACCCGGACGTCCACGCCCTCCTGCTCGTCCAGGACGCTCTTGACGCAGTCGGCCAGGAAGTGGCCGTACTTGTAGCAGGGGATCACCACGCTGACCGTGCTCACTGGCCGGCCACCTCCGTGGATCCGTCGGAGGACCCCAGCGCGTCCGGCGGGGTCGTGGTGAAGATCGGGCCGACCCAGTAGTTCACCGAACCGTAGGTGTTCGACGGGAAGGCCGTCGCGGAGCCGTACTTGTAGAGCCCGTTGCCGCTGCCGGGCGCGTCGGCCGGGGCCACCAGCGGGTAGGAGCGGTGGGCGCCGGTGAAGTACGCGCCGTCCACCGAGTAGTTGCCGTTCGGTGCGTGGTAGGAGGCCACGTAGGTGGCGCCGGCCGTGATGGGAACGGGCGTCGCGAACTGCAGCTCCTGCCAGCCGGTCAGGGTCTCACTGCCGAAGGTACCGGTGGCCAGGAGCGTGCCGGTGGCGGACCACAGGCTGCCCGTGTGGGTGCCGGTGTTGCCGGGGCCCTTGTAGAAGGTGACACCGGTGACGTAGCCGTTCACCGCCGACTGGAAGCGGGTGCCCAGCTCCACCGAGTTGACGTCGTCCCCCACGTTGGCGGTGCTCGGCGTCGCGGCGCCGTTCCACAGGGTGCAGGGGCAGTTCACCGCCGGAGGGCTCGCGCTGGTCGTGAAGTTCCACGTGACCGGGGCGGTCATGGCGTTGCCCCACAGGTCGGACGCCTGCACCGACGCCGTGTACGTGGTGTTCAGGGCCAGTTCGGAGGACGGGGTGAAAGTGGCGCTGTTCGAGGCACCGAGGACCTTGGCGCCCGGGACGGTGGCACCGCCCGCGTCCTTCACGGTGAAGGTGAGCGTCTCCGCGTCGACGGCCGTGCTGAAGGTGGCCGTCACCGCCGCCGTGATCTGGGTACCGGTCGCGGCGGACTGCGGCGAGGTCCCGGTGACGGTGGGCGGGGTCGTACTGGCGCCGGAGGTGTCCAGGACCGCGTCCACCCAGTAGTTGCTGCCGGACGAGGCCTTGTTCGGGAAGCCGCCCGTGCCGCTGTAGCGGTAGACGCCGTTGCCGCCGTCGGTGCCGCTCTTGAGGGCCGTGAGCGGGGCCAGGCCCGCGTCACCGGCGGCGAAGGTGCTGTCGAAGGAGTAGCCGCCGTTCGGCGCGAAGTAGGAGGCGATGTAGGTCGTGTTGGGCTTGACCGGGATCGGGCTGGAGAAGTTCAGCTGCTGCCAGCCGGATGCGGTCTCGTTGGTGAAGGTGCCCGTGGCCAGGCGCTGGCCGGTGCTGCTCCACAGGCTGCCGGTGTGGGTCCCGGTGTTGGCGGGCGACTTGTAGAACCGGACGCCGGTGATGGAGCCGGCCACCGAGGAACGGATCTTCACACCGAGTTCGACGGCGCTGCCGTCACCGGCGTTGACCTTGGTCGGGACGGCCGCGGCGGGCCACACGGTGCACGGGCACTGCTGGGGTCCGACGGTCAGCGGGACCGTGGTGGTCGCGCCGATGTTGACGCTGTCGTCGACCGCGCGCACCTTGATCTGCACGGGGCCGGGGGCGGTCGGGGTCCACGTGTAGCTCCAGGTGGCCAGGCCCGTGGTCGCCTTCCAGGTGGTCCCGCCGTCGGTGGACACCTCGACGCGGGCCACCACGCCGCCGCCGGTGTCGGTCGCCGTACCGGTGACGGTCACCGGCCGCAGGGCCGGCACGGTGGCGCCCGCCGCCGGGCTGGTCACGGTGATGCCGGGGCCCACGGTGTCCGTGGAGGCGGCCGAGGCGATCAGGTCGCTCTGCAGGGACTTGGGCTGGACGCCCATGTCGGCGAACACGTTCACGGTGGCCTGCTGCATCCGCTTGTCGGCGGTGACCACGGTGTCGTCCGGGTTGGAGGTGGGCATGTTGGTCAGGCCCCAGGACCACTGCACCGTGCCCGCGCCGAACACCAGCGCGTTGGAGGTCTGGTCGCGGAAGGCCACCAGGCTGTGCGTCGCGGTGCCGTTGCCGTAGACGTTGCCGTAGTCCTTCAGCAGTTTGCCGTCCTCGATGTCGACCGTCGTGGACGACATCTGGATCTGCCCGGCCGGGCGGCTGGCGTTCTCCACGTCGCTGTCCCACTCGTAGCCGAGCGTGCCCTGCGGGAACGTGGCGGTCTGCGAGGGGGTCAGGTTCGCGATGGAGGTGTTGCGCCACAGGCGCTGCTTGGCGAAGGTGCCCGGCACGGTGATCGCGTCGCTGCGGTAGCCGTTGACGCTGAACATCGAACCGGTCAGCTGGTTCTGCGGCTGGAAGGGCCGCCCGTTCGTGGCACTGGCCGGGTCCATGAAGGTGCCCGTCCAGATCCCGCTCGGGTCGGGGATGCCGTTCGGCTGCGGGAAGGACAGCTTGGTCTCCTTGTACGAGACCAGTGTCCGGTTGGCGGTGTTCGTCCCGTCGATGCTCGGGGCGAGCCGGGTCTTCCAGAAGATCTCGTTACCGGCGAAGTACGTCTGGTGCTGCCCGGCGCGGCGCGCGTTCAGGGCGTTGGTGAACTGGTCCTGGGTCCAGTACTCGTCGTGCCCCGAGGACATGAACACCTTGTGGTTCTGCAGCAGCGACGCACCGCGCACCGACATGTCGATCCCGGACATGTAGCTCACGTCGTAGCCGTTGCGCTCCAGCCACGCGACCATCTGGAACTCGGAACCGTAGATCCCGTTGTCCCCGCCGATGTCCATGGGCCGGTTGTAGCTGACCTCGTAGGCCCGCCCGTCGGGCGCGGGCCCGCCACCGTCGTAGAGGTCCTGGCCGCCGTAGTTGTTGTACGCCTGCCAGGTCTGGTCGCTGGTCTGCACGACGATGTCGGAGTGGCTGGAGTCCTTGCGGACCACGAACGGGTAGGGCATCACGCCGTTGCCGTCCGCCTGGTCGAAGTTGGCGACGTAGAGGCCCGACACGGCATCGGCCGGCACGGTCCACGACGCGGTGGTGGGCCAGTTCCCGCAGTCGACCAGGCCGGTCGACGCCTTGGTGGCGCAGGCGGCCGGGTTCCCGCCCGGCGCGAAGTTCGCCGGGTAGGTCTGGGCGGCCTGGGCCGCGGTCGACATCAGGCGGGCCCCGGCACCCCCGTAGTGGCCGAGGCGGTACACCGAGACCTTGTACGGCGTCGGCGACTGGACCTTGAACTGCAGGGTGTCGCCGGCCTGGACGCTCTCCTGGGTCGGGAAGCCCTTGATGTCGCCGTACGCGCTGGGCGCGAACCACTCCTCCGTGGGGGTGCCCGGCTTGGAGTTCTCGCAGACGACCGCGTTCGTCGTCGGGCCGCAGGGATCGGCCGCGCCGGCGACCGCGGCCGGGGGAAGGACCGTGGCCATCAGGGTCGCCGCCACGGTGAACAGACCGTAGCGCAGCGACCTCGTCCGTCTTTTCATGTGGACCTCATTGGTTTCACGCCCGCGCGCATCAGCGCAGGGCGTCGGAGAACGCTTCCACGACCCGCTGCTGCTGGGCGGCGGTGATCTGCGGGAAGAGGGGGAGGGAGAGCATGCGGTCCGCTGCCTGCTCCGCGTGCGGGAAGTCCCCGCGACCGTGACCGAGGTGGCCGAAGGCGCCGGTGAGGTGGACCGGGGCCGGATAGTGCACGCCCGCGCCGATCCCCTCCGCGTTGAGCTTGCCGACGACGGTGTCGCGGTCCGCACCGGAGATCCGCACCACGTACAGGTGCCAGACGTGGACGTTGCCCTCGCCGGTCACCGGCAGCGTGACGCGGCCGGCGGCGGCCAGGCCGCCCAGCAGCTCGTCGTAGCGGGCGGCGGCGGCACGGCGGGCCGCGTTCCCCTCCGCCAGCCGTGCCAGCTTCGCCCGCAGCACCACCGCCTGCAGACCGTCCAGCCTGCTGTTGAACCCGGCCACGTCGTGCCGGTACTTGGCGACGCCGCCGTGGTTGGCGATGGCCCGCACCAGGTCGGCGCGCTCCTGGTCGTCGGTCACCACCGCGCCGGCGTCCCCGTAGGCGCCCAGGTTCTTGCCCGGGTAGAAACTGGTGGCCGCGATGGTCCCGCTGCCCGGGGAGCGGCCCGCACGGCTCGCGCCCTGGCTCTGCGCGGCGTCCTCGACGACTTTCACATGCGCCGGTAGCCGCTCCGCCAGCTCCGCGGCGGCCGCGCACTGCCCGTACAGGTGGACGGGCACCACCGCGCGGGTGGCCTTCCCGACCGCGTCCAGCGCGGCCTGCGGGTCCATCAGCAGGGTGTCGGGAAGGCAGTCGACGAGCACCGGCCGGGCGCCGATCCGGGCGACGGCGCCCGCGGTGGCGATGAAGGTGTTCGCGGGCAGCACCACCTCGTCCCCGACACCGACCCCGCTCGCCCGCAGGGCCAGTTCGAGGGCGTCGGTGCCGTTGGCGACACCCACGCAGTGCCGGACCCCGGCGAACTCGGCGTACTCGCGCTCGAAGGCCTGGACCTCGGCGCCCCCGATGAAGGCCGTGCCGGCCAGCACACGGTCGAATCCGGCCTGTAACTCCTCGGCGACCTCGGCGTGCGCCGCCTTCAGGTCCACGAGCGGTATCTGGTTCATGCGACTGGACTCCCCATCCGTGTCTGCGGCCGCCGGCCGTCCGGGCCGGTGCCGTCTTCCGTGCCGTGCGCCGACGCCCCGGCGGGCACCGGCGCGCCCCCGGCGGGCCCGCACCCGGCCCCGCCCGGGACGCCCGCGTCACGGGCCAGTTCGGCGAGGGCGGTGGCCCCCGCCGGCCGCAGCAGGCGGGCCGGACCGCCGGCCCACACCTCCCCGGCCGGGACGTCCGCGAGGACGGTGCTGCCCATGCCGGTCAGCGACCAGGCGCCGACCGCGGCGTACTCCCGGACCAGCGCCCCCGCCCCCACGTACGCCCCGCGGCCCACCCGCACCCCGCCGCCCAGGCGGACGCCCGAGGCGAGGGTCGCGAAGTCCGAGACCTCGTCCTCGTGGGTCAGCACCACCTGCGGCATTACCGCCACGTGGGACCCGACCCGGACGCCGGCCGTCAGCACGCAGTGCGCGAGCAGCACCGAGCCCGGCCCCACGGCCGAGGAACCCGACACCGCCGCCGTGGGGTGGACCACCGTCGCGTACCGGTCCGGCGGCAGCCCCAGGCGCCGCACCAGGCGCGCCCGCACGGCGTAGTCGCGCGGACTGCCCACGCAGACCACCACCCGGGCGGCCGGCAGCTCGTGGACCAGCTCGCAGCCGCCCCGCACCGGCACCCCGTCGACCTCCCGGCTGTGCAGGGCCGGATCGTCGTCGAGGTGCCCGGCCAGCCGCCACCGGGGCGGACGGCCGCCCGCCACGTCGGCCGCGGCCACGTCCCGTACCGCCTGCGCGGTCTCCCGCGCGAACCCGCCCGCGCCGACGATCAGCAGGTCCTCGGTCACCGGAGCGCTCATCCGCCCGCCTGTTCCCGCAGCACCGCCACCACCCGGTCCTGCTGGGCCGCGGTCATGGTGTGGAACAGCGGCAGGATCAGGGAGTCGCGGCTGATCCGCTCGGTCACCGGCAGCGGGGCCGCGCCGTGGCCCTCGTACGCGGGCTCCAGGTGCGAGGCCATGATCCCGCGCCGGGCCGAGATCCCGGCCTCGGAGAGCACGCCCAGCAGCTCGTCCCGGCCCACGGGGAAGTCCTCGGCCAGCAGCACCCAGTACGACTGGAAGTTGCCCTGCCCGTGGGCGGGATCGCGCACCGGGCGCACCCCCGGGACCTCGCGCAGCAGCTCCGCGTACCGGGCGGCGAGCGCGCGCCGCCGCGCCACGATCTCGTCCAGCCGGCCGAGCTGCACCAGGCCGACCGCGGCCTGAATGTCGGTCATCCGGTAGTTGTAGCCGGTCTCCAGGTAACTCTCGACGATCGGCTTGCTGCTGGCGTGACGCTGCGCGGCGGACACGTTCATGCCGTGCTCGCGCAGCCGGCGCAGCCGCTCCGCCCACTGCGCGTCGTCCGTGGTCACCATGCCGCCCTCACCGGTGGTGATCACCTTGCGGGGGTGGAAGGACCAGGCGGCGAGCAGCGCACCCTGCCCGACGGATTTCCCGCCGACCGTCGCGCCGATGCCGCAGGCCGCGTCCTCCACGAGCGCGACGTCCCACTCGGCGCACGCCGCGCGCAGCGCGTGCACGTCCGCGGGCACCCCGCCCTGGTGGACGGCGAGGACCGCCTTCGTACGGGGGGTGCGGACGGCGTCCACGGTGACCGGGGTCAGGTTGCCGGTGGCCTCCTCGACGTCGGCGAACACCGGCCGCGCGCCCACGTAGCGCACCGCGTTGGCGGTGGCGATGAACGACAGGGAGGGGACGATCACCTCGTCGCCCGGCCCGAGGTCCAGCGCGACGAGGGTCAGGTGCAGGGCGGTGGTGCACGAGCTCACGGCGATGCCGTGCCCGGCGCCCACCCGCTCCGCGAAGGCCCGTTCGAACTCGGCGACCCGGGGGCCCTGGGCGACCCAGCCGGAGAGCACCGCGTCCGCCGCGGCCTTCGCCTCCTCCTCGCCCAGCCAGGGCACCATCACGGGGATCCGGGCGGTCGGGTCCTGGGCGTTCACCGGCCCGCCTCCGCCGCCGCGTCGGCGGCGCGTTCGGCCCGCCACCAGTCCACCAGGTCCCGCAGACCGGTGCGCAGGTCGATCCCGGCCGTGAAGCCGAGGCGCTCGCGGGCCCGCGCGGTGTCCGCGAGGCGCCGGGTCACGCCGTTCACGGCCCGGGCCGGACCGTGCTCCGGCACCAGGCCGTCCGCGCCCATCGCCTCCAGCAGGCCGTTCGCCAGCTCCAGCAGGCTGGTCTCCGTCCCGCTCGCGACGTTGAACACCTCGTCGGTCAGGTCCGATTCGGCGGCCAGCAGGTTGGCGCGGGCGATGTCGCGCACGTCGACGAAGTCCATGGTCTGCAGGCCGTCACCGAGGATCAGCGGCGGTTCGCCCGAGGCGATGCGTTCCATCCAGCGGATCAGCACCTCGGTGTAGAGCCCGTGGATGTCCATCCGGGGCCCGTACACGTTGAAGTAGCGCAGCGCGACGTAGTCCAGCCCGTACATCGAGTGGAAGCTGCGCAGCATCCCCTCGTTGAAGGCCTTCGCCGCACCGTAGAAGGTGTCGTTGTTGTACGGGTGGTGGCGCTCGGTGGTCGGGAACCGCTCCGCCAGCCCGTAGACCGAGGCCGAGGACGAGGCGATCACCTTGCCCACCCCGGCGGCGGCCGCCGCCTCCAGCACGTTGAACGTGCCGTCCACCATGACCTCGTTCGCCAGCCGCGGTTCCTCCGCGCACTGGGTGATGCGGATGGCGGCCAGGTGGAAGACCAGGTCGGCGCCCTCCGTCACCTTGCGCACGGCCGCCACGTCGCGGATGTCGCCTTCGACGACCTCGACGACGCCGCTCGGCAGGGCGCGGGCCAGGTTGGCGGTCCGCCCCCGCACGAAGTTGTCGAGCACCACGATCTCGCGTGCCCCGTTGTCCACCAGCTGGTCCACCACGTGCGAGCCGATGGTGCCCGCTCCTCCGGTGACCAGAATCCTCTTGCCTCGTACGCTGCTGCTCAACGCCCTGCTCCCAGCGAATCGGTCGTGGTCTTGCGTGTGACGGAATGCCAAGGGTCCGGATGAGGACCGTGAGCGGTCAGAGCCCGGTGCGCAGCCCGACGACCGCGCCCCGGAACTCCAGACTCCGGGAGGCCGCTTCGAGGATGTCCAGCACCTTCAGGCCTGCCCGGCCGTCGGTCAGCGGCCGCCGCCCCGTCCGGATGGCCTCGCCGAACTCCTCGACCATGCTGCGCAGCGCTTCCCTCTCGCCGATCGCGGGCGCCACCATGTCGCCGCTCCGGTAGGAGACGAGCATGTCGCGACGCTCGTCGGCGCCGATCTCCTGCGGGGTGCTCAGCTCCACGCCCCGGTCGAACACCGAGACGCGCTGCGTCGGGTTGAGGTCGTCCCAGACCAGGGTGCGCTTGGACCCGCCGACCATGGTGGTGCGCACCTTCGTCGGGGAAAGCCAGTTGACGTGCACGTGCGCGATGGCACCGGTGCTCAGCTGGAGGGTCAGATAGGCCACGCAGGACTGGCCGGCCCCGATCGGATCGGCGCCGGTCGCGGCGACGGCCACCGGCTGCACGTGGTCGGGGAGGATGAAGTCGAGGACGGACAGGTCGTGGGGAGCCAGGTCCCACAGGACGTCGACGTCCTTCTGGACGAGCCCCAGGTTGATCCGTACCGAGTCGACGAAGTGGATCTCGCCCATTTCACCGGAGCGGACCATCTTCCGGATCCGGCGCGCCGCCGGGGTGTAGCAGTAGGTGTGGTCGCACATCAGGGTCAGGCCGCGCTTCTCGGCCTCCGCCACCAGCCGCTTGCCGTCCTCGTACGTGGCGGCGAGCGGCTTCTCCACGAGGACGTGCTTCCCTGCCCGCAGGGCGGCGAGCGCGACGTCCAGGTGCGTTCCGGCCGGAGTGGCCACGGCGACCGCGTGGACCGACGGGTCGGCCAGGACGGCCGCGTAGTCCGCGGTCGGCTGCACCGTGGAGTACCTGCCGAGCGCCTGCCGGGCCCGCTCGATGTCCAGGTCGCACAGCCACCGCAGTCTGAACTGCGAGCTGGACTGGAAGTTGCGGACGAGATTGGGGCCCCAGTAGCCCGCACCGACCACCGCGATGCCTAAGGGCGCCGCGGACCCCCGGCCGGCGACGGGGGCACTCTGCCCGACGGTCCGCTCGGCGCTCTGCCCGCCGGTCCGCTCGGCGCTCTGCGCGCCGTCCTTCGAGGTGTCCTTCACAGCGTTCCCCTTTCTTCCGCGCACGCCGACCGGCGTGTCGACAACCCAATGGCCGGGACGCGTGCGGTGGAGGGGAAAGCCGTCGCCGAGGGGCACGCCGGACGCCTGCGCGTGCCGTGCGTGCCCTGCTCAACGGTGATGGCCCCCCACAACCGATGTTCCGCGTGAATCGCGTATGCCGCCCCCCGGCCGGACGGCCTGTTCCCCACAAGCCGCCGAACCCGTACCACCCTTGCCGGTTCCGGATCGGCGCCGGCGGTGCCGAAGCGCGCCGAATCCGGTCGGCGCCGCTCAATCTAGTCCACCGGGCGTACCCCCGGGCAGAGTTGGCGGAATCGCCGGGAGCTGGTGTTCGAGCGTGCATACTGCCCGGGTGACCAGCATCGTGATACCGGCCCACAACGAGGGCCGGGTCATCGGCCGGCTCCTCGACGCGCTCCTGGCCGACACCTCGTCGTCCGGGCCCGACATCGTCGTGGTCTGCAACGGCTGTACGGACGACACCGCCCGGGTGGCGGGCGCCCGCGGCGAGCGCGTACGCGTCGTGGAGATCCCGACCCCCTCCAAACACATGGCACTTCGGGTCGGGGACGAGCACGCCCGCGGCTTCCCCCGGCTGTACGTGGACGCCGACGTCGTCGTCGGGTCCGCCGACGTACGGGCCCTCACGGGCGCGCTCGCCCAGGACCCGGGCCTGCTCGCCGCCGCCCCCGGCAGGGACATCCCGCTGACCGGCTGCGCCTGGCCGGTCCGCGCCCACTACCGGGTGTGGCAGCTGCTGCCGGCCGTCCGCGAGGGCCTGTTCGGCCGGGGCGTCATCGCCGTCACCGAGGAGGGGCACAAGCGGATCGCGGCGCTGCCGCCGCTGATGGCCGACGACCTGGCCGCGTCCCTCGCCTTCGGGCCGGGGGAGCGGCGCGTGGTCGAAGCAGCCCGGGTCGTCGTGCGCCCCCCGCGCACCTGGGCCGACCTGATCCGCCGCAAGGTCCGCGCGGCGACCTCCTCCGTAGAGCTGGAGCGCTTCCAGGCCACGCGGGAACGTGGGGCTGGGGCAGGGGCTGGGGCTGGGGCTGGGGCTGGGGCAGGGGCTGGGGCAGAGGCAGGGGCCGCGCCGTCCGCACGCACCGGTACGGCCGACCTACGCGCCCTGCTCCGCGCCCGGCCGACGCTGGTACCCGAGGTGGCGGTGTTCGCGGCGGCCGCGCTCGCCGCCCGCCGGGGCGCCCGCAGGGCCATCCGGGACCAGGACTTCTCCACCTGGCTGCGGGACGAGAGCAGCCGACAGGGGTGAAACGGTGCGTACGGCCGAATCCCGTCGTACGCACCACAGTTGGCCCGTACAAGGACTAGGGTTCGGGTTCGACTCGCACGTTCGAGTGACTCAGTTCGACTGCACGGGGGAGCTCCAGAGCATGTACCTCGCGGACCGCTCCGCGCCCGCGGGCGCGAAGGCCGCGCCGGACCGGGGATCCGGCAGGGCACCGGCCGTCGCCTCGACCGTCCTCGCCCTGGGCACGGTCAGTCTGATCACCGACGTCTCCTCCGAGATGGTCACCGCCGTCCTGCCGCTCTACCTGATCGCCGGGCTGGGTCTCAGCCCGCTCGGCTTCGGGGCCCTCGACGGCCTCTACAACGGGGTCAGCGCCCTGGTGCAGCTCACCGGCGGCCACCTCGCCGACCGGGTCCGCAACCACAAGCTGATCGCCGGCATCGGATACGGCCTGTCGGCCCTGTGCAAGCCCCTGTTGCTGCTCGCCCACAGCCTGGGCCCGATCAGCGTCATCCTCGCCCTGGAACGCACCGGCAAGGGACTGCGCACCGCCCCGCGCGACGCGCTGATCTCCCTGTCCACACCGGACGAGTTACAGGGCCGGGCCTTCGGCGTGCACCGGGCCATGGACACCACCGGCGCGCTGCTCGGCCCACTCGCCGCCTTCCTCATCCTCGGCGTGGCCGTCGACGGCTACGACGCCGTCTTCGGGGTCAGCGCCTGCGTCGCCGCACTCGGCGTCGTCGTGCTCATGCTGTTCGTCCCCGCCGGCGTCGGCGTCGGCGTCGGCTCCGGCGTCGGCTCCGGCTCCGGCTCCGGCGTCGGCTCCGGCTCCGGCGTCGGCGACACCGCTCCCCGGCCGGCCGCCACTCCCGGCGCACGCCCCGCCGCCGCCCGCCCGAACCCCGTACGGCTGCGCGACGCGGTGGGCCTGCTACGCCTGCCCCGGCTGCGCGCCCTGGCCCTCTGCGCGGTCCTGCTGGGCCTCACCACCGTCAGCGACGCCTTCGTCTACCTGCTGCTCCAGCGCCGGACCGGCATGGACGACCAGTGGTTCCCGCTGCTGCCGCTGGGAACCGCCGCCGTGTTCCTGCTGCTGGCGGTCCCGGTCGGCGCCCTCGCCGACCGGATCGGGCGCCGCACCGTCTTCCTGGCCGGGCACGCCCTCCTGCTCGCCGCCTACGGGCTGCTGCTCCGGGCCCCCGACTGGCCGGCGCTGCCCTACCTCGTCCTCGCCCTGCACGGCATGTTCTACGCCGCCACCGACGGGGTGCTGCCCGCCGCCGTCGCCGCCACCGTTCCCGAGTCGCTGCGCGGCACCGGACTGGCCCTGGTCGGCACCGGCCAGGCGCTGGCCCGCTTCGGCTGCTCGCTGGCCTTCGGCGGGGCGTGGACCCTCTGGGGCACCGGCCCGGCGCTCGCCGCCGCCGCGGCCGGCCTGCTCTGCTGCGCGGCCGTCGCCGGCTTCGTCCTACGGCCCGCGCCGCCCGCGCCCTCCGCGCCGCCCGTGCCGCCCACGTCGCCCGCGCCCTCTGCGCCGCCCACGTCGCCCGCGCCCTCTGCGCCGCCCACGTCGCCTGCGCCGCCCGCGCCCTCCGCACCCGACCCGGCCCGACGCCCGTGAGGAACCCGATGACACGCTCACGCCGCCTGCTCGTCCTCACGGTGGCGGTGCTCCTGCTCGGGGGCGTCGGCGCCACCCTGGTGGTGCGCGCCGCCTCCCGCGCCGACCAGCCGCGCACGGGCGGCCCCGCGACGACCGCGGGCGCCGTCACGCTGACGGCCGGACAGGACACGCTGGCCTTCCTGGGCAGCGGGCAGGGCCCGCAGCGCGGGGCGCTGGCCTCCGTGCCGGCCGACGCGCCCGACGGCACCCGAACCGTCTCCGACCTCACCTGCCAGCGCTTCCACGCCGCCGCGGGGACCGGCGTCTGCCTGCGCTCGACCCCGGGCGCGCTCGCCCAGGACAACAAGGCGGTCATCGTCGACGCGGAGCTGCGCCAGGTACGCAGCTTCCCCCTGGCCGGCACGCCCAGCCGGGCCCGCGTCTCGCCCAGCGGCCGGTTCGCCGCCTGGACGGTGTTCGTCTCCGGGGAGTCCTACGGCGCCGCGTTCTTCTCCACGCGCACCGCGATCCTGGACACCAGGACCTGGAAACTCGAAGCCAACCTGGAGGAGTTCGCGATCACCATGGACGGGCGGGACCACCGTGCCCAGGACGTGAACTTCTGGGGCGTCACCTTCGCGGAGGACGACGACACCTTCTACGCCACCCTGGCCACCGCCGGCGAGACCCACCTGGTCAAGGGCTCGATCTCGCGACGCTCCGTCACCACCCTCGTCAAGAACGTCGAATGTCCGTCCCTGTCCCCGGACGAGACGCGCATCGCGTACAAGAAGCGGGTGCGCACCGGTGCCTCGCTGTGGCGGGAGCACGTCATGGACCTGAGGACGTTGCGGGACCACCCGCTCGCGGAGAAGCGCAGCGTGGACGATCAGGCCACCTGGCTCGACGACCGCACGCTGGCCTACGCCCTGCCCTCCGACGGCGCCGCCGACCGCACGGACCTGTGGACCGTGCCCGCGGACGGCACCGGCACCCCCCGGCTGCTGACCTCCGCGGCCACTTCCCCGGCCCGCCTGGGCTGACGGGCCGGGCAGGGGCGGTTCAGGAACCGTCCACGAAGGCCCGTACCCGCTCGACGAGTGCGGCGCTGTCCCGGATCCAGGCGTAGTGCCGGCTGCCCCGGGCACCCTCGCCGAGCACCAGCCCCCCGTACGTCACCCGGGCGCCGGTGAGTTTCCCGGGGGCGGAGCTTGGACACGGCGACGTCCTGTCAGGAGCATGCCCTGACAGGACGCCCGGTGAGTCAGCACGTGCTGTGCGAACGTGATCGTCAGCCGATGGTGAGGAAGGTGTTCCAGCCGTCCTCGTCGACACCGGAGGCTGGGCCGATCGATCCTGCCCGCCCCTGGTAGAGCCACTGCTTACCGCCCGCGTCCACGGCCCAGATGTCGGGGATGCCGTCGCCGGTGGCGTCGGCAGTGCCGAGGATTTTGGGGAAGGTGTTCCGTCCCCAGCCGGTGGTGGCGTAGGTGTAGTCCTGGCCACCGACGGCGTTGGCGGAGGCGGCGATGGACGCGAGGTCGACGCCGCCGTTGGCACCGGGCTTGCCCTTGCGGAGGAGGAGGCCGCGGCTGGCGTTGGCGTCGTCCCGGAAGAGGAGGTCGGGGACCTTGTCGCCGGTGACGTCGCGGACACCGATGAGGTCGCGTGGCGTCCAGACCTTGTCGGCCAGCTTCTTGTATGAGGTGAGGCTGCCGCCGGTGTATCCGGAGAAGATCCAGAATCCGCCCGCAGTGTCAATGGCGAACAGGTCTGCGAATCCGTCGCCGTCGACGTCTTCGCTGACGACGATCTGTCGGAAGGTGGCCGGGCTGGGCGCGCTCGCCGGTAGCAGAATTTCCATGCGGCGGTCGACGTCGAACTGGCCGGCGCTGTTGCCGAGGCCGGGGTAGACGTACAGCTTGCCGTCGGGCATGCGGGCGATGAGGTCGGTCAGTCCGTCGCCGGGGAACCAGTCGGTGGAGTGTCCGATGAGTGCGGGCACGCCGTTCTGGGCCTTCCAGTATCCGTTGACGGGCAGACCGTTCTGGACGGCGCCGAGCATGTAGTGGTCGGTGTCGCCCATCTGGTCGCCGGCGTACATCAGCAGGTCCCCGTCCCCGTTGATGGCGAGGATGTCGGGGTGTCCGTCGCCGGTGACGTCGCCCGGCTTGTCCTGGCCCGGCTGGGGCCGGACGAGGAACTTGTACTGGGTGGCGTTGGAGATGTTGCCGAATTTGCTGACGGTGCGGACGTAGAGGACGTTCGGGCCGGCGGTGTCGACCTGGAGGGAGGCTTCGGCATCCCCCGCCGCATTCGGGGTGGCCTTCTTGTCGAAGAGCGGCCGGTTCAGGCTCCACTGGTACTCGCGGATGTCCTCGGGCTTCGCCCCGTTGGCCTTGAAGGCGATCTTCTGCCCCGGAGTGCCGGCCGTGTGGACGCTCCACTCGGTGTAGTTGTCACCGTGCGGAGGGAACGCGGCGGAGCTGACGGCGGGGTTCGGCGGGATGGTGTGGCTGACGGTGAGAGTGCACCAGCCGCCGCCTCCGGAGTCCAGAGGTCCGCTGCCGGGCGAATACCAGTTGTCAACGTCCTTGGCCCGGGCGAGCCAATAATACTTCTGGCCGTCATCGAACTTGCCCATGGGGACGGTCGCGGTGACGACGCCTTCGCTGTTGACGTCCAGCCACTTGTTGTAGACCTGTGCTCCGGTGCCGGCGTTCCACACCTCGATCTGGACCTGGGCGAGGTTCTGCTGCTGGGGCAGGTCGTCACGGTCGACGCCCTTGACCTGGAAGGTCACGTCCGTCTTGCCGATACCGGTGCCGGCGCCGCTGGTCAGGCACGGGCCGCCGGGGAAGGTCTGCATGTTCGTCGCGAGCGGGACGTCCGGCGGCGTGTGGTAGAAGACTTCGATGTACGGGGCGGTCTCGCCGTTGGCGATGAACTTCTTCCAGTAGTACGAGTCCGACTCGTTCGGGGCCGCGAACCCGAGGGACAGCGCACCCCAGCCACTCTTGGCGGCGTGGGTGACGAGGCCCTTGATGTCGGGTGCGATCCAGTTGTCGGGGCAGGAGCTGTTGTAGCCGTAGCCCGCCATCTCGGTGGCGACCTTCCACGTCCACCAG
This sequence comes from Streptomyces sp. NPDC090021, assembly GCF_044748225.1. Classification (NCBI taxonomy): domain Bacteria; kingdom Bacillati; phylum Actinomycetota; class Actinomycetes; order Kitasatosporales; family Streptomycetaceae; genus Streptomyces; species Streptomyces sp. NPDC090021. The sequence goes on from NZ_JBIVFO010000030.1 coordinate 93,723, forward strand.
CCCGTGGTGTTGTTCCACGTGCTGGAGGAGGTGACGTACGGAGTGGAGTAGATGTCCATCTGCTTCTGGCTGCAGGACCACGAGTAGGTCTGCAGGGCCCGGACGACGGCCGAGTCGATCCCGACGCCGTGCAGCCGGCTGCCGAAGTCGAAGTTGAAGATGGAGCGAGAGGTGCCGCCGGTGGTGGACTCGTAGCCGACGCGGGCTTCGTTGGTGCCGCTGGCGTTGTAGTTCTGCCCGTTGTAGAAGCTCGAATTGCCCGCCGTCTTGTAGAGCAGGCTCCAGGCGTGCTTGCGCCCCTTGAACGAAGGGTCGATGAACACCGGGTACACCGTCTCCGCGGCGTTCAGCAGGGACGCATCAGGGGTGACGGACAGGGTGTTGTCGGTGAGAGCCGCTGTGCCGGGCTTCAGCCGTGCGCCTTCGGCGCCGGCGAGGCCGGGCAGCGCGAGGGTCGGGTGCTGCTTTGCGGTGTCGGTCGGCTTCCAGGCCGGCTCGTTGTCGGTAGTGGTGACCTTGCCGCTGGAGTCCCACATCATCGGGGTCGGCGAACCGGCGATCTCCTCGCCCTCACCGTCCCGGGCGCTGACCGCACTGGACTGGGCGTCCAGATGGAAGGTGAGGTCGGGCGAGGCGAGCCGGTACTTCAGCTGCCCAAGGAGGGGATCGGCCGCCGCCTGCTTGTCCTTGACGACGAGGAGGTGCGAGTAGCCGCCGTCCTGTGCGGTCATCAGCAGGTCGATGCCGGGGCGGACGTTCTCGTAGAGTGCGCGCGGCCCGTCGATGACGGGCTGGGGAAGTGCGCCGGGCCAGCTGACGACCAGGTCGTGACCATCGGTGTTCAACCTGACCAGGTCCGTCCAGACTTCGGCAGGGGTGTCCTGTCGCAGGGAAACCCGGGTCACGGCGCGTGAAGCACGTTCGCCGGTGTTTGCCTGCTGGGAACCCGCGCTGAAGACGACGCGGCCGTTGACAGCCTTGGCCGCGTACCCGTCTTTCACACGCTGCAAGGTGGTGTCGATCGGCTTCCACTCACCATCGACCTTGGCGCGCACGGCAGAGCTGAATATCTGCGCGCGGAACGTGCCGTCAGGCCGGGCGAAGGTCGTGGTGTTCGCACTGCGTTCCGCGGTGGCTTCCACCTCCTGGCCCGTCTCCTGAGCCATCCGCCTGGCCTCGTTCGCGGCGACGGGTGTGTCCTTGTCGGGTCGGGAAGACGCCTCTCCATTCCCGGTGACGTGGACGCCGACGGGTATCGCGACCGCTGCGGCCAACAGGGCGGCGAGGCCGCCCAGGGCTCGACGGCGTCTGAACCACGGACGGCCTGGCGCGTCAGCGCCTGCTTTCTCAGTCGCCGTTGGCGGTCTTTCGTCCACGGATTCACTGACAGACACAGCTGTACCTTCTCCCCCCTCGGGCAGACTTACGCGGCCCTCGGTACTCACACATGACTCCGGTCACCGAGCCGACAGCGAAGGGGCTCCTATGCCGGCCGCTCGGCTGTCCTCCAGGCAGATGACTCGCGTGCCGAGCATGAACCATCCGTCCGACATCGTCACCACTCCGTCTAGGGGCCGGCCTGGGCTTCAGGGTGATTTATGTCAATTGCCCATAGGTGCACGGGTGGCAAAGTGATAAACGGCACACCGAATATCGGAACCATGGCTTTTTCGACCAGCGCAGCTGAGAATCAACTGGCTAATTGTCAGTTTCCTGCCGGTCGTGTGCCATTGCCGCGGCGGCAGAGCGTGGGGGGTCTACATGTCGCCGTTCTCGGCGAACAATTTCCGCCTGCCCGGAAACAGAAAGGCGCGCGCAGCACGCGCGCGCCTGGCCGGGCGCGCCGGCATCACGCTGTCCGTGGTGCTGGTGGCGACTCTTTTGCCATCTCAGGCCTGGGCGGCACCACCGGGCGACCGTAGTGGGGTCACCTTGCCGGGCCTCCAGAAGGACCTCAAGGTCAAACTCAATCAGGTGGCCGCGGCGCAGATGGACGACTGGGCGCCAACGCCGGTCGCTCTCCCGCCCAAGTACGAGCCCAACTCGGTGACGCTACCCACTCCAGCCTCCGAAGCCGTACCACTCAGCGGAAGCGGGCTCGTTCAGGTCCCCAACATGCCCGTGAAGATCGGCAAGGGCGCCGGGGCATCATCTGACCCGTCGGGCAACTGGACGGTGACGCTCGACTCGCGTGAAGCCAGCGAGGCCGCTGACATCGACGGTGCACTCATCGTGGTCACGCCGCCGGCCGACGGCACCGCTGTCACGCCGGTCGACGTTCAGCTGGACTACGCCAAGTTCAAGGACATCTACGGCACGGGCTGGGCGTCGCGCCTGAAGTTCCGGCAGCTGCCGACGTGCTTCCTGCAAAAGCCGGTGCAAGAAGGATGTTCACCCGCCGACGCCAGGGACGTACCGAGCACCAACGACCCCTCCACGGGAACCGTCAAGGCGACCGTGGATCCGGGAAGCTCCTTCGGCCAGGGGCTGCGCACCATGGCCGTCACCGGTGGTGGCGGCCCTGTGGTGCTGGCGGCCTCCGACGGCGGCTCCGGGATGGCGGGCAGCTACAAGGCGAGCTCGCTCTCGCCCTCCGGTTCCTGGACTGCAGGGAACAGCGGCGGCGGATTCTCCTGGACGTACCCCCTGACCGTGCCGGCGCCCCCGGCCGGGCCCTCACCCAAGATCGCTTTCTCGTATTCGTCCCAGGCGGTTGACGGCAAGACGTCCGTGGCCAACAGCCAGGCCTCCTGGATCGGTGACGGTTGGGACTACGAACCGGGCTACGTCGAGCGCCGCTACCGCTCCTGCTCCGACGACGTCGCGGCCAACCCCACCGGCGCGAACAACAACAACGCCACGGACAAGAAGAAGGGCGACCTGTGCTGGGCCGGTGACAACGTCGTGATGTCACTCGGCGGCGCCACCACAGAGCTCGTCCACGATGCCGAGACCGGCAAGTGGGTCCCGGCCAACGACGACGGCTCCCGCGTCGAACTGAAGACCGACGCCGGCGAGACCAACGGAGCCAGAGGCGGCGAGCACTGGGTCGTCACCACGCGCGACGGCACCCGCTACTTCTTCGGACGCCACGATGTCGACGGATCCGGAGGCAGCCGTCCGGGCACCAACTCGGTCCTGACCGTCCCCGTTTACGGCAACCACCCCGGCGAGCCCTGCTACAAGCAGGCGTTCGCCGATTCCTCCTGCAGCAAGCAGACGGCCTGGCGGTGGAACCTCGACTACGTCGAGGACGTCCACGGCAACGCCATGATCATCGACTGGGCGAGGGAAGACGGCCGGTACGCCAAGAACGAGAAGTTCAAGACACCGGTCACCTACCACCGAGCGGGCTACCCCACCCAGATCAGCTACGGCCTCCGCAACACCGACCTCTCCGCCGCACCCGCCGCAAAGATCGAGTTCACGGTCGACGAAAGGTGCCTCAAGGAGGGCTTCTGCGCCCCGGACAAGTTCGAGTCGAAGAACTACGGGGACAAGCAGTACTGGTGGGACACCCCCTCCACACTCCACTGCAAGGCCGGTAGCGCCTGCTACGTCGGCTCACCGACGTTCTGGACCCGCAAGCGCCTGAGCGCCGTCACCACCAAGGCCCAGCGCACCGAAGGTTCCACGGACCTCCTCCTCGTCGACAGGTGGAGCCTGTCCCACTACTTTCCCGAGCAGCGCACGGACACCTCCCCGCCGCTGTGGCTGGACTCCGTCCGGCGAACGGGCTTCAGCACCAAGCTGGACGACAGAGGCGCGCAACTGAGCGAGTCGCTGCCTCTGGTCTCCTTCCGCCCCAACAGCAAGGACATGCCCAACCGGGTCAAGGACGGAGCACAGGACCCCCGGCCGGACTTCGACCGCCTGCGCATCGAGAACATCGCCACGGAGACCGGCGGGGACATCCACGTCTCCTACTCCGAGCCCTGCTCGGTTTCGGAGCCGCGCCCGCAGCCCGAGGCCAACACCAGCCGCTGCTTCCCCGTCCGCTGGTCACCGGACAGCAGCCTGGAGAACCCGCCGCTGGCCTGGTTCAACAAGTACGTCGTCACCGAGGTCACCGAAAAGGACCGCGTCGCCCTCCAGCCCGACGTCACCACCAAGTACGACTACCAAGGCGGCGGCGCCTGGGCCAAGGACACCGACGAGTTCTCCAAGCCCACGATGCGGACCTACAGCCAGTGGCGCGGCTACGCCTCGGTGGTCACCACGCGAGGCGTCACCACCACGGGGTACGAAGCAACCCAGCAGTCGGAAAGCCGTGCCCGGTACTTCCGCGGCATGTCCGGCGACGCCGGCCGCGACAAGATCACGGTCAAAGACTCCAACGGCGCCGACATCGCCGAGGACCTACCCCAGTACCAGGGGATCGCGGCCGAGACCACGACGTACACGAAGGCGGGCGGCAGCCCCCTCTCACGCACCGTCACCTACCCCTGGCACGCGAAGAGCGGTGAACGGGCCAGGCCCCAGAACACCACCCTGTACGCGTACCGGTCCGGTACCGCGCGCACGGACGAGATCCAGTGGCTCAGCAACGGCTCCACCCGCACCGTCCGCAAGACCAACACCTTCGACGCGTCCTACGGACTTGTCCAGACCGTCCAGTCCGAAGTCGCGACACCCAACGGCACGGGCGGCGAGCAGCTCAGCGACCAGACCTGCGCCAGCACCGACTACGTTCACAACACCGCCGCGCACCTGATCGGCCTGGCCGCCGGCGTCCGCACCACGGCGGGTGACTGCTCCCAGAAGGCCACCGGGGCGCTGATCTCAAGCACCCGGAACTCCTACGACGCCCTCAACGCGTTCGGTGCCGCCCCCAGCAAGGGACTCGTCTTCCAGGCTGAAACCAACGACGCGGCCGGCCCCGGCTGGATCACCACCGCGCGCACCGAGTACGACCCGCTCGGCCGCCCCACCAAGGCCACCGACGCGGCGAACAATGCCATCACGACGGTGTACAGCCCGCCCACTGGTCCCACGTTCACCGTGACCAGCACCAACGCGCTGGGGCACACGAGCACTACGAAGAACGATCCCGGCCGCGGCGTGCCGGTGGAGGAGACCGACGCCAACGGTCGGAAGGTCACGACCGCCTACGACGCCCTCGGCCGGGCCACGGACGTCTGGACTCCGTCACAGAAGCCGGGCACCGACAAGGCCGCCCACACCTTCGCCTACGAGATCAAGGAGCACGCACCGCCCACCGTCACCAGCGCCACGCTGCAGGACGACGGCACCTACAAGCAGTCGATCCAGATCTACGACGGCCTGCTGCGCCCCCGGCAGACACAGACCGATGCCCTCGGCGGCGGACGTCTGATCACGGACACTCTCTACAACGCCAGCGGTGCCGTCCGTCGGACGAACAACAGCTACCTCGCGGACAACAAGCCCGAGAAGAAGATCTTCATCCCGGAGTCCGACACCGCCGTCCCCAACTCCACGAAGATCTCCTACGACGGCGTAGGCCGGACGGTGCGCACCACCACCTTCCACGCAGGCGACGCGAAGGACTCCAGCACCGTCGAGCACGGCGGCGAATGGACCAGATCCCGCACTGGCATGTCGGCTGACGGCACGACCCCCCTCAAGGGCAGCCGGGCGGTCAAGACCACCACCGACGCGCTCGGCCGTACCACGCAGGTCGAGCACTACACGACCACCAATGTCGGCGGCGCGTCGAACAGGACCAGCTACACCTACGACCTGCGCAACAAGCTGACCAAGGTCACCGACACAGCCACCAACACCTGGTCCTACACCTACGACGCACGCGGCCGCATGACCGCGTCCGACGACCCCGACACCGGCCGGACGACCTTCACCTACAACGACCTCGACCAGCAGACCTCCGTCACGAACTCCGCCGGCCAGGCGCAGTTCACGACCTATGACGTCCTCGGCCGCAAGACCGAGCTGCGCGACAAGTCCGCCGCTGGACCCAAGGTCGCCACCTGGACCTACGACACCCTGCCCAACGCAAAGGGTCAGCCGGTCGCCTCCATCCGCTGGGTAGGCGCCACCGCCTTCACCAGCGAGGTCACCGGCTACGACAGCGAGTACCGGCCCACCGGTTCGAAGATCACCATCCCGGAAATCACCGGCACCTCAGACTTCCCCGGAACCAAGGGGCTTGCCGGCACCTACACCTACAGCACCACCTACACCCCCACGGGCAAGGTGCAGTCGACGACCCTCCCGGCAACGCCCGGCGGGCTCGCCGCCGAGAAACTGATCACCCGGTACAACGCCGACGGCATGCCCCAGACCATGTCGGGCCTGGCCTGGTACACCGCCGAAACCATCTACAGCCCCTTCGGCGAGGTCCTGCGCACGGCATCGGGTAGCGCCCCGCACCGGGTGTGGACGACCAACTCGTTCAACCCGAACACCGGCCGGCTCAGCAGTACCGAGAACCACCGCGAGACCGCACCGAACCTCCTGTCGGCGACGACGTACACCTACGACGCCGTCGGCAATCCCACCTCCATCACCGACACCCGTCCTGGCGCGGACGCGCAGATGCCGCCGACCGCCGACCGCCAGTGCTTCACCTACGACGCCCTGGGCCAGCTGGTCAAGGCCTGGACCGGCAACACGGACAGCTGCACCGAGCCCACCGATCTGGACCCGACACACGCCACCGCGGGCCCCGATGGTGACGGTTACTGGCAGGAATACCAGTTCGATGCGATCGGCAACCGAACCCAGCTCCTGGACAAGGACCCCTCCAACGGCTCCACCCGCGAGAAGACGACCTACACCTACGGCATAGACATCGGCGGCGGCAACAAGAAGCAGCCCCACGCGCTCGCGCAGGCCGCGAAGACCACCACCACCAAGCCAGGCTCGACGGTCAACTCGCTCACGACCTACGCCTACGACACCCTCGGAAACACCACGACCCGCCGCATCGACGGCGACACCCAGAACCTGACCTGGGACACCCGCAGCAAACTCACCTCAGCCAGCAGCCCGGGCATCGGAGCCGTCGCCGTCACCGGCCTCGCCGGCAAGTGCCTCGACGTCGACAGCACCGCCACCCCCAACGCGGCAGGCGCCCTCCCCGTCCAGCTGCTGACCTGCAACGAATCCAAGGCCCAGCAGTGGCGCCTGACCGGCGGCACCGTCCAGGCCCTCGGAAAGTGCCTCACCGCCGAGGGCGGCGAAGCCGTCCTGAAGCCCTGCGACCCCACCAACGACGCCCAGGAGTTCACCCACCGGGCCGACAAGACCCTCTACAGCACCAAGGCCAAGGCCTGCGTCACCGTCCCCAACGACAATCCCGCCGAGGGCAACGACCTCGATATCTACACCTGCGTCGCCGGTGCCGTAGCCCAGCAGTGGACCTTCGCCAACACCGGCACCCAGTACCTCTACGACGCATCCGGCAACCGCCTCGTCGAGGAAACGGGCAGCTCCCGCACCCTCTACCTCGGCGAAGCCGAAATCACCGTCAACAAGGCCGGCCAGGCCATCGACGCCGTCCGCTACTACAACAGCCCCGGCGCCCCGACCACCGTCCGCCGCACCAACGGCAAGACCACCGGCCACAGCCTCTCCGCCCAACTCACCGACCACCACAACACCGCGACCACCAGCGTCGAACAGGCAACCGGCCAAACGGTCACCCGCCGCAAGTCCGACCCCTACGGAAACCCCCGCGGCACCCAGCCAGGCAACTGGCCCGGCAGCCGAACCTTCCTCGGAACCGGAAACGACGACAACACCACGGCCCTGACCCACATAGGCGCCCGCGAGTACGAACCGGCCACGGGTCGGTTCATGTCCGTCGACCCGGTCATCGACATCACCGACCCGCTCCAGATGAACGGGTACACCTACTCCAACGGCAACCCGATCTCCAACGCCGACCCGAGCGGCCTCAAGTACTTCGCAGGCCACAACGACCCGGGCTTCCAGTCCTCCCCGCAGAACGTCGTCCAAGCCGCGGAAAGGTACGTCCGCGGATACGGCAGCACCAAGGGCAACGGCGGAGGCCCCAAGAACAAGGGTAAAGACTGCGGCATCTTCTCCAAGTGCAACTTGAAGAAGACGGTCAAGAGCGTCAACAAGTTCTGGAACGAGAACAAGGTGATGATCGTCTCGATCACCACCGAAATCGTAGTCGGCACCGCATGCGTGGCCACAGCAGCCGCCACAGGCGTCGCAACCGGCGGAGCAGGATTCGCCCTCGCAGCCGGCTGCGGCGCCCTCGCCGGAGCCGCAGGCGCCGCCGTGGCGAACATGATGGACGACAAAGCCGACCACAGCACCCTAGGCGTCCTCTCCGACATGGCCGAAGGCGCCCTCTGGGGCGCAGCGGGAGGCGCAGCAGGAGCAGCCGCAGCACCCGTCCTCAAAGCTGCGGGCGGCGCCTTGAGAGCTGCAGCAAGCAAGATCCGCCCCGGTGGAGGCTCATGCCCGATTGCCAATAGCTTCGCCACTGGAACGTTCGTCCTCATGGCTGATGGCACGAGCAAGCCGATCGAAGAGCTCGAAATCGGCGAACAGGTTCTGGCCACCGACCCCGAGACGGGTGAAACAGTCGCGAAAGACGTGACGGCCACCATTCTTGGTACCGGCTCCAAGGACCTCGTCGAGATCAAGGTCGACACGGACCGTGACCCTGACACTGCACCAGACCTGATCACGGCCACAGACAAGCACCCGTTCTGGGTTGTCGACCTCGAAGAGTGGACGGATGCCGCTGAGCTTCAGCCAGGCCAGTGGCTCCGCACGAGTAGTGGCACGTACGTCCAGGTCGCATCGGTCAAGAAGTGGACGACCAAGCAAACGGCCGTCCATAACCTCACCGTCGCAGACCTGCACACGTACTATGTGCTGGCGGGTGCCACGCCGGTCCTCGTCCATAACTGTGGTGGTGCCGCCCCCGGCCCTCCCGGGCATACCGCTGATGTTTCTATCGAGGATGTGAACGGTAACGTTCGGTTGTCATACTCGGTGCGCAGTGGCAACGCCTCCGATCCGGAGAAGGCCCTGGGTGGGGGCTACAACACCGAGGCGGCCACGCACACGGAGAATCGGGTAGGCCGAATGTCTGGCGCTTCTGCGGGCCGAAATCCCATAGTAGGCGATCCGTACGCTGGAATTGTGCCGGTTGATAAGGGTGAGACGGTTCGGCTCTTTGGGCAGCTTCCGCCATGCCCCCGCTGTAAAGGGGCAATGAATCGAATGGTGAAGGAACTCGGCGTCACGGTGGTCTACTCTTGGGCGAGTCCAGTCGGTGCTGGAGATTGGACCGCGACCGGCGGCCGGAGGAGGAGATGATGTTGGAAATTACTGCCCGATACTTCGGGTATGAAGAGGACGACGACGATGAGGTCGTCGAGGCGGCCCTCTCGGAATCCCTTGATGGGACTGGATTCGTGTTGTCGATGCAGCGAACTACATACGAGCCGGACGATCAAGACGTGTCAATGGGTATGGACACGTACTGCCTTGTCAGTGGCGGGAAATCTCACTACGGGGGAGTTCTTCGCGCCCGGAGGGAAGGGAACCTGATTCACCTGGTCATCTCGCCAGCGGCGTCTTCACTTCTGGGTCTCCCAGAGGAAATCAGAGCCTCCCTTGCGGGATCCCCCCTGGCTATTTCAGAATTCTTTTCTGGGCTGCCTGGAATCTTGCAATGGGGGCGCAGGGAAGACCGCGCAGAGCTCATCGGGTTCTGAGGGGATTCGGCAAAAATGCGCAATGGGTGCAATGGGTTATCTGGGGATTTCGGGAGATTTGGAACGCGCCTTGGTCGGCCTGGCCGACTCCCTGGTGGCCGCTCGCGAATATAAGGACTGATATTCGACATCGGAATTTCGGTACCCCTTGCCTCTCGAGTGCCCTTCCGTAATTATGTGTGACGCTCCGCCGGAATTTGGTCCGGCGGAGCGTCACGCGTTTGGATGGAAGTGGCCGACGCTGAGGTTGAAGGGGTGGGGTGCAGGGTCCGTTGCGTGACCAGGTTCTGTCCGTGTTTATCCGGTGAGTTCGAGGGCCGTCAGGGGCCGGTCCCAGTCGCGGGCGGTTTCGCGTAGGGCAGCGGCGATATTGGTGCGTCCATCCTGGCGGTGGACACTGAGCCTGGATCCACCGTGCAGTCGTCGTCCGGGGTGAGGGCCGGGAACGAAGAAGTGCCTTGTGACCTGCGATGATGAGAGTTCTCTACGCTCACATCAGGCACGATCAGCAAGGCACTTCAGAAGTGAAATCCTCCCATACCTCGGCGGCGGCGTTCGCCGCGTTCGACGACCGGAATCTCCTGGCCCACGGTGGACTGGCTCCGGCGGTGCGGTTGGCCGAGCGGTGCGGCCTACCCGCGCTTGTCAGTGAGAAGGTCCGCCTGACCGGGGCGTTGAACGGGGCCGGGACGGCTCCGGGCGCGAAGGTGATGTCGCTGGTGGCGGGCATGCTCGCGGGTGCGGACAGCATCGACGACATGGACGTGCTGCGGCACGGTGCGATGGCCACGGCGTTCGGCGGAGTGCGGGCGTCGTCCACGCTGGGCACCTTCCTGCGCGCCTTCACCTGGGGCCATGTACGACAACTGGAGTCCGCCGGCCGGGTGTTCACCGCCAACCTCGCCTCGCACTGCAATCTCCTTCCCGGCAGTGACGAGATCGTCTGCCTGGACATCGACTCCAAGGTGAAGCAGGTCTACGGGGCTGCGAAGCAGGGCGCCGAGCACGGCTACACCAAGGTCCGCGGCCTGCACTTCCAGATCGTCACCGCATCCACTCCACTGGCGGCTCCGATCGTCGTGGCCACGCGGCTGCGCAAGGGATCGGCCGGCTCGGCCAGGGGCGCCGCCCCACTCATCTCCGAGGCCATCGCAGCCGTCCGGAAGTTGGGCGCTAGAAGGCTGATGAAGATCTTGTTGGGGGGCTGTCCGGCCGTAGGCCGGGCGGCCTTTTGGTCTATGTGGTGGTGGGGGTGAGGGTCCAGGTGGTGCCGGTGTGGGTGAGTCCGAGGTTGATGAGGCGGCGGAGGTTGAGGGCGGCTGCCCGGTTGTGGAGCCAGGTGTTGTTCTTGAGGACGCCTCGGTAGGGGACGCGGCGGTTGCCTTTGGCGACGAGCCAGGCGATGGCGCGTTCGACGGGTGGTCGCCAGCGACGGTATTCGTCCTGCCATTCCTGGCTGGTGGCGGCCTGGTCCCGGGCGGTTTTGAGGAGGTCGTACTGGGGATGGACGCTGAAGACGCGTCCGGTCTTGGACCTGGTGCAGCGCTCGCGCAAAGGGCAGTCGAGGCAGAGTTTATTGAACTGGGCCTGGCGGTTGCCGCCCGCGAGGGGGCGGCCGAGGGCTTTGGTGTGGCCGGCCGGGCAGGTGACGGTCCCGGCCTGGGTATCCACCTGGAAATCGTCCGTGGTGAATCCGCCGGGGATGGCCTGCCGCAGGGGCGGGGGCTTGATCACGAGGGTGTGGCCGTCGGCTTCGAGGGCTTCGCGGAGTTCACCGGTTCCGTAGGCGGTGTCGCCGAGGACGGTCAGGTCCTGGTCCTCGTCGGCGAGGAGGTCTTGGGCGACGGCGGCCTCGTGGTTGTCGGCTCCGCTGCCGGCGGTGAGAGCGACCTCGGTGAACAGTCCCGCCTCGGGCTCGAACGCGGCATGCGCGCGGAAGCCCTCCTGGTGGCGGGTCCGGTTCTTGTGGATGTGCCGGGC